>NZ_JBEZWU010000007.1:0-357597 GCF_040637655.1 Streptomyces sp. NPDC028722 | reverse complement strand
GGTACTGCAGGGGGGACCCTGTGGGAGAGTAGGACACCGCCGAACAATCTTTGGGAAAACCCCCGCATCTTCGATGCGGGGGTTTTCTGCGTTCAGGGTTGATGTCCGCGGATATCAGCAGCGCAATATCCGCTGCCCGCTGCCCGCTGCTCCGAAGGGGGGTCATCGCGGAAGGGATGCCATCGCGGGGATCAGAGTCGTCCCGCGGCCTTGAGTGCCAGATAGGCGTCCGCCAGAGCCGGCGCCAGATCCTCCGGCGTCGCGTCCACCACCGACACCCCGTGACGACGAAGGTGTTCCGCGGTACGCCGACGCTCGGTCTGCGCCTGAGCGGCTGCCGCGGCCTCGTACACCGCTTCCACACTGCCCCGAGCCTGTGCCATGCGGGCGATGTGCGGATCCGCTACCGAGGCGACCAGAACAGTGTGGCGTTGGACGAGCTGCGGAAGGACCGGGAGCAGCCCCTGTTCCACCGGAGCCGCGTCCAGTGTCGTCAGGAGCACGATCAGTGAACGTCGCGGTGCCGTGCGCAGGATCGTTCCCGTCAGGCCACGCGCGTCCGTCTCGACCAGTTCGGGTTCCACTGTGGCCATCGCGTTGACCAGGGACGGCAGCACGTCGCGCGCCGAACGGCCCTGTACGAGGGCGCGTACCCGGCGGTCGTAGGCCAGTAGGTCGACGCGGTCGCCGGCGCGGGCGGCGAGCGCCGCCAGGAGCAGTGCGGCGTCCATCGAGGCGTCCAGGCGCGGCGCGTCCCCCACTCGGCCGGCCGAGGTGCGGCCGGTGTCCAGGACGAGAAGGATGTGCCGGTCGCGTTCGGGCCGCCAGGTGCGGACGGCGACGGTGGACTGCCGTGCGGTGGCCCGCCAGTCGATCGAGCGGGTGTCGTCTCCGGGGACGTACTCGCGCAGGCTGTCGAATTCCGTTCCCTCGCCACGGGTCAGCACGCTGGTGCGACCGTCGAGTTCACGCAATCGAGCGAGTTTCGCCGGGAGGTGCTTGCGGCTCGTGAACGGGGGGAGGACTCGTACTGTCCAGGGCAGTCGGTGCGTGCCCTGGCGGGAGAACAGGCCGAGGGGGCCGTAGGAGCGGATGGTCACACGGTCGGCCTGCCGGTCGCCACGCCGGGTGGGACGCAGCCGGGTCGTCACGCGCCGGCGTTCGCCCGGGGGCACGGTCAGTCGGTGCCGGGAGGTCTCGGTGCCTGGCTGCCAGCTGCTGGGTGGCCAGGCGTCCCGGAGCCGGGCGCGCAGCAGACGGGGAGAGGGGTTGGTGACCGTGAGAGTGACGTCGGCGGTTTCACCGAGGCGGGCCGAGGTGTCGCCGGAGCGGGTCAGAGCGAGACGGCGTACGGGCGCGGCGAGTGCGTAGTCGCAGGCGCAGGCCAGGGCCAGGGAGCCGTTGACCGCGAGGATGCCCGTCCAGCCCGGTTCCAGGACGCCGACGGGGATCGAGCCGAGGGCCGCGAGGAGAGCGGCGCGTCCGGTGAGTGCCATCAGCGGGGGACCGGGACATGGGCGAGTACGGCGTTGATGACCGAGTCGGTCGTCACGCCCTCCATCTCGGCCTCGGGACGCAGCTGGATGCGGTGGCGGAGGGTGGGCAGGGCCAGGGCCTTCACGTCGTCGGGGATGACGTAGTCGCGTCCCGTCAGCCAGGCCCAGGCGCGTGAGGTGGCGAGCAGGGCGGTGGCGCCACGGGGGGAGACGCCGAGGGTGAGGGAGGGGGACTCGCGGGTGGCGCGGCAGATGTCGACGACGTAGGCGGTGATCTCGGGGGAGACGGTCGTCCCGGCGACGGCGGCGCGGGCCGCCGCGAGGTCGGCGGGCCCGGCGACGGGGCGCACGCCGGCGGCGCGCAGGTCGCGGGGGTCGAAGCCCGAGGCGTGGCGCGTGAGGACGTCGATCTCGTCCTGGCGGGACGGCAGAGGAACCGTCAGCTTGAGAAGGAAACGGTCCAGTTGTGCCTCGGGGAGAGGGTAGGTGCCCTCGTACTCGACCGGGTTCTGGGTCGCGGCGACCAAGAACGGCTCGGGGAGCGGGCGGGGCGTGCCGTCGACCGTGACCTGGCGCTCCTCCATGGCTTCCAGGAGGGACGACTGGGTCTTGGGCGGGGTGCGGTTGATCTCGTCCGCGAGGAGGAGGTTGGTGAAGACCGGGCCGGGCTGGAAGGAGAACTCGGCGGTGCGGGTGTCGTAGACGAGGGAGCCGGTGATGTCGCTCGGCATGAGGTCGGGGGTGAACTGGACGCGCTTGGTGTCGAGCTCCAGAGCGGACGCGAGGGCGCGGACGAGCAACGTTTTCGCGACTCCCGGGACCCCTTCGAGCAGGACGTGACCACGGCAGAGGAGGGCTACGACGAGACCGGTCACGGCGGGGTCCTGGCCGACCACGGCTTTGGCGATCTCGGTGCGCAGGGCTTCCAGGGCGGCCCGGGCGGTGCCCGCGTCCCCGGTCTGCCCGGCGTTGTCAGTGGTCGGGGCCATCATGAACGGCGTACCTCTCTTTCGAGGGCGTCGAGTCGGTCGGTGAGTGCGATGAGGGCCGCGTCGTCGCCGGGCGGCGGTCCGAAGAGCAGGAGGTGCAGGGCCTGTCCGTCGCCGGTGCGGTGGGCGGAGAGGGCGGGGAGCAGGGCCTCGGGTGTGTGCGCCCGGGCGAGGGGGACGCCGACGAGGGGGGCGAGGCGGGTGCGGGTGGTGCAGCGAAGAACGGTGGCCGCGCGGTCGCGGGCGTCGGCCTTGCGGTAAAGGCGGGCGCGGCCTTCGGTGGTCTCCGAGGCACGGATCGCGACGGGGAGTCTCTCGGCGACGAGGGGGCCGAAGCGGCGTCCCCGCCAGAAGGCGGCGAGGGCCGCCGCGATGAAGAGTTGCAGGGTGGCCCAGAGCCACCCCGCAGGGAGCAGGTCGAGGAAGTCCTTCCGCTCGCCGGTGCCGGTGGCGGAGGCGTCGGACAGCGAGGGGAGGTACCAGACCAGATGGGGGCGCGAGCCGAGGAGTTGGAGGGCGAGCGAGGCGTTGCCCTGCTTGTCGAGGCGGTTGTTGCGGAGGATGTCGGGCGCGCCGAGGACGACGGTGTCGCCGCTCCCGGAAGCCGCCGGGACGCGCAGCAGCGTGGCGAGGCGCTCGCTGGGGTAGCAGGAGTCGGCGCCGAGGTGGGTGGTGGTGTAGCGGATGCCGCCGGTGTCGGCGCTGCCCGCCCGCCGGGCCTCGGGCAGGCGGCAGTGGGGGGTGAGCGCGGAGTGGGGGCTGGTGGCCGGGTCGGCGGTGACTCCGGGGGCGAGCCGTTCGACGGACCAGCTGCCGGCTGCGACGAGGACGGTCCGCCCGCCGGAGGACGCCGTCGCCGCGTGCAGGTCGTCTTGTTGGCGGTGTGTCAGCCGGTCGGGTACGGCGACCAGCAGGGTGGTGTCCGGGCCGGTGGCGGCGCGGGCCGCGCCGAGGGTGGTGACCACGCGGGTGGCCACGCCGCGTTCGGCGAGGAGCTGGGCGACGGCACGGCTGCCGTAGGGGTCGGCGGAACGCGGGTCCAGGTCGCCGTGCCGGCTGGTGGAGCGTACGGCGGCCATGGCGACCGCCGCGGCCACGATCAGTACGGCGGCGACCGCGATGCCTCGCGCGCGGGTCCACACCTGGCGTCCGGTGGGTGCGGTGGAGGTGGCCGGGGCCGGGGCCTCGGTGATCACTCGGCGGCCCCCTGGCGGGTGGTGCCGGCCGTGCCGGCGCTGCTGTCGGCGAGACTCGGCCGGGTGCGTTCGACGTCGCGGTCGAGTGCGGCGACGCGGTGGTACGACTGTGCGCTCGCCGCGCGCCCGCCGTATGTGACGTCGTCGAACTCCCGGGCGGCGGCGCGCAGCCGGTCCGTGTGCGCGGGAAGGACGCGGCCGGCCTCGGCGGCCGCTTCGTCGGCGGTGCGCCCGGGGCGTACGTCGAGCAGGGCGCGTTCCTCCAGGGAGCGGACGAGGGCGCGCACGCGTTCCTGGACGGCCTGGTTCCAGTGGCCCCGGGCGGCGTGTGCCTCGCTGGCCGCGCGGTGGTCGGCGGCGCTGCGGGGGCCGTCGCCGAACAGGACGGTGGCGGAGGCGGGCCGGCGGCGTGGGGTGCCGAGGCGCCACCAGAGGGCGGCCAGGACGGCGACGACGAAGAGGATCACGACGAGCAGGCCCACCGTGCCGCCGGGCGTCGCCGAGGCGGCCGAGCCGAACAGCCGCTCGAGCCAGTCCCAGAACGCGTTCAGGGCGCGCTGGAACGCGCTGGGGTCGTTCTCGTGGTACATCCGCCGGGACAGCTCGCGCCGGGCTGCTTCCCGCGCGGGACCGCGCGGGATGGTCACCGGCGGCTCGTCGCCCGAGCCACCGGTTGCCAGGACGGCGGTGTGCGTGGCACGCAGCAGGCGTCGTAAGGCCGCGGCGGCGGCGCCGGGTGGGGCCGCCGCCGCGGGAATGCCCCCCGTGAGGCTCACCGCATCAGCTCCCGGGGACGGCGCCGGTGCCGTGGTCCTGGACGCCGGCGGCGCGGGCCAGTTCCAGGTCGAGGGCCTCGCGGCGGATGCGCTGGTCGATGTAGAGGAGCACGGTGACGCCGGCGCTGATCGGAAGGGTGAGCGTGGTGCCGATCAGGGAACCGATCCCCCGGATGATCAGGAACGTCCAGCCGACGTGCCCGTTGCCGGTGGTGAGGAAGTCGTCCATGCCGTGGCCGCTCACGGCGGCGCCGATGGCGGCGAAGGGGATGGTGACGATCCCCGAGACGATGCCGGAGATGAGCCAGGCGAGCGCCTGGATGCCGAGGACACGCCACCAGGCGCCGCGTACCAGCTTGGCGGAGCGGCTCATGGCCTTCACGACGCCCTGTCGTTCCAGTACCAGGGCGGGCGCGGCCAGGTTGTAGCGGATCGCCAGCCACAGCGCGACGACCACGGCCCCGAGAAGGCCGAGGGCGAGCAGCGCGGATCCGCCGGCGTCGCTGCCGCCGGTCTGCTGGACCAGGAAGCCGGGCAGTGCCCCGGCGACGAACACACCGGCGATGATCAGGCCGAGCAGGAGCAGCAGACCGGCCAGCCCGGGAAGCTGTGGCCGGGCCTCGCGCCAGGCCTCGCCGATGCCGATCGGCTTGCCGAGCACGGCGCGGCTGATGATGGGCGCGAGCAGGGCGGTGGCGACGATGATGGCGGCCACGGAGATCACCGTGACGATGCCCGAGTCGATCATGGTTTCGCGCAGGGCGCGGAACACCTCGTCGGGGGTGGCGGTGCGGCTGTCCAGGGACGTCCGGGCGAGGGCGTCGTCGAGGACGAAGCCTTGCAGGACGACCAGGCTGATGTCCGTGATCAGGGCGACGGCCAGCGCGATGCCCAGGACCGTGCGCCAGTGCGTGCGCATGGTGGACACGGCGCCGTCGAGGATCTCGCCGACGCCGAGGGGGCGCAGCGGGATGACACCGGGCTTGGCCGCGGGCGGGGGGCCGCCCCAGCCGCCGCCCCAGGCCGGGTAGCCGCGGGGGGTGCCGTGACCGGCGTAGCCGCCGGGGCCGGGGCCGGGGGCGCCCCAGCCACCGGGGCCGGGGGCACCGTGGCCGCCGGGGCCGCCGGGGTGCCGGCCGTCCCAGCCGGGGCCGGGCGGCGGGGGCGGTGGGACGTGGTCCGGGCTGGGGGCACCGGTGGGCGCGGGCCACTGGCCGGGTGGCGGCTGCTCCTCGGACCATTTCGCGCCCGCGCCCGGCGCCTTCGCGCCCGCCTGCGGTGCGGGACCGGCGGGGCCGGGGCGGTCGGCGGGCTCGGCAGGGCCGGACGCACCGGGTTCCCGCCCCTCGGGCGACGGGGCGGATCCGGGCGAGGCCCAGCCCGGAGTGTCTGTCATCGAAGCTCCTTCTCGGTGCCCTTCCGCGGTCGCGGCGGCAGGTTGGCAGCCATCGTGCCATGGGCCGGTCATGGCAGGACCGGCCGCGGTAGGCGGTGGCCACCTTCAATTGTCCGCCGTTTCCGGGGCAGACTGACGGCATGGCTGATCAGCAGGCGCGAACCGGTGAGGACAGGCGGCCGACCGAGATACCGGCGATCCGGTGGGAGGAACCACCCGAGGGGCCCGTACTGGTCCTTCTCGATCAGACGAGGCTTCCGGCCGAAGAGGCCGAGCTGGTGTGCACGGACGCGTCGGCGCTGGTGGAGGCGATCCGTTCGCTCGCCGTGCGCGGGGCACCGCTGCTCGGGATCGCGGGGGCGTACGGCGTCGCGCTCGCCGCCGCGCGCGGCTTCGACGTGGCCGACGCGGCGCGGGCGCTCGAAGAGGCCAGGCCCACGGCGGTGAACCTGTCCGTCGGCGTGCGCCGGGCCCGGGCCGCGCACCAGGCGGCACTGGCCAGTACCGGTGACCCCACCGCCGCCGCGGTGGCGACGCTCGCCGCGGCGCGGGCGCTGCACCGGGAGGACGCCGAGGGCAGCGTCCGGATGGCCGCCCACGGACTGGCGCTGCTCGACGAACTGCTGCCCGCCGGCGGCCACCGGGTTCTCACGCACTGCAACACCGGCTCACTGGTGTCGGGCGGGGAGGGCACGGCTCTGGCGGTGGCGCTCGCGGCGCACCGGGCGGGGCGGTTGCGGCGGCTGTGGGTGGACGAGACGCGTCCGCTGCTGCAAGGTGCCCGCCTGACGGCGTACGAAGCGGCCCGCAGCGGCATGGCGTACACGCTGCTCACCGACAACGCGGCGGGTTCCCTGTTCGCGGCGGGCGAGGTGGACGCGGTGCTGGTCGGGGCGGACCGGATCGCGGCCGACGGCTCCGTGGCGAACAAGGTGGGGAGTTATCCGCTCGCCGTGCTCGCCCGCTACCACCATGTGCCGTTCATCGTGGTGGCGCCGCTGACGACCGTCGACCCCGACACCCCGGACGGCGCGTCCATCGAGGTCGAGCAGCGTCCCGGCTACGAAGTGACCGAGATCGCGGCGCCGCAGGTGCCGGTGACGGGAGCGGGGGGCGGGATACCGGTGGCGCCCCTGGGAACCCAGGCGTACAACCCGGCGTTCGATGTGACGCCGCCCGAGCTGGTGACGGCCATCGTCACCGAGGAGGGAGTCGTCTCGCCCGTGACGGCCGAGGCCCTCGCGGAGCTGTGCGCGCGGTCGCGCCAGGTGACGGCCGGATGAGGGCGCGATAGCGGCTGGGCCTTGCGGGAGCGGCTCTTCCCGGGGCCCTGGCCCGGCTGCCGCAGTGGATGTCCGGCCCGCCACGGGCCAGGGTCCGGCCCGTGGCAGCGGACCGGGGCAGACAGTGACGGCTCGGTACGACTATCGTCACAGGCCAGTGAGCCTGCTCACCTGCGCCTCTGTCGTCGTTACGAGAATGGGATGATGTCGTTTATGAAGGGACGAGTCCTTGTCGTCGACGACGACACCGCACTGGCCGAGATGCTCGGCATTGTGTTGCGTGGTGAAGGTTTTGAGCCGTCTTTCGTAGCCGACGGCGACAAGGCGCTGGCCGCTTTCCGTGAGTCCAAGCCGGACCTCGTGCTGCTGGACCTGATGCTGCCCGGACGGGACGGCATCGAGGTGTGCCGGCTGATCCGGGCCGAGTCGGGGGTGCCGATCGTGATGCTCACGGCCAAGAGCGACACCGTCGATGTCGTCGTGGGCCTGGAGTCGGGCGCCGACGACTACATCGTCAAGCCGTTCAAGCCGAAGGAGCTGGTGGCTCGGATCCGGGCGCGGTTGCGCAGGTCCGAGGAGCCGGCGCCGGAGCAGCTGACCATCGGTGACCTGGTCATCGACGTGGCCGGGCACTCGGTGAAGCGGGACGGGCAGTCGATCGCGCTGACCCCGCTGGAGTTCGACTTGCTGGTGGCGCTCGCGCGCAAGCCGTGGCAGGTGTTCACGCGCGAGGTGCTGCTGGAGCAGGTGTGGGGCTACCGGCACGCCGCGGACACACGGCTCGTCAACGTCCACGTCCAGCGGCTGCGCTCCAAGGTCGAGAAGGACCCGGAGCGGCCGGAGATCGTGGTGACCGTCCGTGGCGTCGGTTACAAGGCCGGACCGAGCTGACATGCCCGGGGACAGTGCCGCTTCGGCCCCCGGCAGGTCCGGGACCCGTCCGGGGCGGCCTGTCGGCCGGGCGGCGGTCGTCGCGCGTCTCAGGCGGCTGTTCCAGGGCGGCCTGCCGCAGGCGGGTGTCCAGGGCAGCCCGGTGCTGCGGCTGTTCCTGCGCTGGGTGCGCCGTCCGCTGCTGCCGGTGATGCGGCTGTGGCGGCGCAACATCCAGCTGCGGGTCGTCGCCACGACCCTGCTGATGTCGCTGGGTGTCGTCCTGCTGCTGGGATTCGTCGTGATCGGGCAGGTGCGCAACGGCCTGCTCGACGCGAAGGTGAAGGCGTCGCAGAGCCAGGCCACCGGCGGGTTCGCGGTGGCCAAGCAGAAGGCCGACGAGGCGGCCGGCGGGACGGGTACGGGTGCGGCCGCCGGGACCGGTGCCGGTGACGGCACGGTGACCCCGGACGGGCGGCAGTCGCAGAACGTCATCCCGTGGATGAGCGACCTCGTGGAGTCGCTGTCCAGCGGCGGCGCGGGCGCCTTCGACGTGGTGACGCTGCCCGTCGGCGACGACAGCGGCGGCGGACGCAGCCCGCGCGGCTCCGGCAACGTCAGCCCGACCTCCAGCGTGCCCGCGGACCTGCGGGAGCGGGTCAACAGCGGTATGACGGCCGCCCAGAGCTACACGCGGATCGTCTACTCCAACGGCAAGGAGTCCCAGCCGGCGCTGGTCATCGGCAAGCAGGTCAACGACCCCAACGGGCGGTCGTACGAGCTGTACTACCTCTTCCCGCTCACGCAGGAGGAGAAGTCGCTGAGCCTGGTCAAGGGCACTCTGGCGACCGCCGGGCTGTTCGTGGTCGTGCTGCTGGGCGCCATCGCCTGGCTGGTGGTGCGGCAGGTGGTCACGCCGGTGCGGATGGCGGCCGGGATCGCGGAGCGGCTGTCCGCCGGGCGGTTGCAGGAACGGATGAAGGTCACCGGCGAGGACGACATCGCGCGCCTGGGCGAGGCCTTCAACAAGATGGCGCAGAACCTCCAGGTGAAGATCCAGCAACTGGAGGAACTGTCGCGGATGCAGCGCCGGTTCGTGTCGGACGTCTCGCACGAGCTGCGCACCCCGCTGACCACCGTCCGGATGGCCGCCGACGTCATCCACGAGGCGCGCGAGGACTTCGACCCGGTGACCGCGCGGTCGGCCGAACTGCTCGCCGACCAGCTGGACCGGTTCGAGTCGCTGCTCGCGGACCTGCTGGAGATCAGCAGGTTCGACGCCGGGGCGGCCGCGCTGGAGGCGGAGCCGATCGACCTCAGGGAGGTCGTCCGGCGGGTGGTCAGCGGCGCCGAGCCGCTCGCGGAGCGCAAGGGCACCCACATACGGGTGCGCGGCGACCAGCAGCCCGTCGTCGCCGAGGCGGACGCCCGGCGGGTGGAGCGCGTACTGCGCAACCTCGTCGTCAACGCCGTCGAGCACGGTGAGGGCAGGGACGTCGTCGTCAGGCTCGCCGCGGCGGGCGGGGCGGTGGCCATCGCGGTGCGTGACTACGGCGTCGGACTGAAGCCCGGTGAGGCGACCCGTGTGTTCAGCCGTTTCTGGCGGGCCGACCCGGCACGCGCGCGTACCACCGGTGGTACGGGTCTGGGGCTGTCGATCGCCCTGGAGGACGCGCGGCTGCACGGCGGCTGGCTGCAAGCGTGGGGTGAGCCGGGCGGCGGCTCGCAGTTCCGGCTGACGCTGCCCAGGACGGCGGACGAACCGCTGCGGGGCTCCCCGATACCGCTGGAACCCAAGGACTCGCGCCGCAACCGCGGCCTCGACGACGCCGGCCAGCGCCGCGGGGACGAGGAGAAGCGGGCGACGGTCCCGGTGCAGCAGGGCGGTGCGCAAGCGCCCGCGCTGCCGCCGCGGACGTCGGTCGCGCCGCGGCTGGCCACCGACAGCCCCGCAGCCGATCCGACCGCCCTGCCCGGCAACGGCGCCCGCGTGGTGCCCCGGCCCGCCGGCGGCGCACGGCGCCCGGACGACCGGCCGGCCGCCCGCCCGGCAGCCACCGCGGACGTGGACGGGCCGGGCTTGGACGGGCCGGACATGGACCCACTGAACGGGGACGGGCCGGGCCTGGACCGGCCGGACGTGGACCGATCGAGTGTGGATCGGCCGAACGCGGATCGGCCCGACGTGGACCGACTGGACGGGGATCGGCCGGGCGCGTCCGCGTCGGGTGCGGCCGTGCCGGAGGACTCGCATCAGCCAGGGGAGGCATTTCGTGGCCGCTGACCGCACGGGGGGCGCACGGCGGCGGCCTGGGCGCGCGGTGGCGTACGCCGCCCTGGGCATCGTGGTGCTGGCCGGGTGCGCCTCGATGCCCGACAGCGGAGACCTGCGGGATGTGGAGTCCACACCGCGACAGGACACCGGAGTGCGGGTGTTCGCCATGCCGCCCGCCGAGGGCGTCGGCCCCGGCGAGATCATGCAGGGCTTCCTCGAGGCGCTGACCAGCGACGACCCCGGCTATGACACGGCGCGCAAGTATCTGACGGCGGACGCGGCGCGCGTCTGGCGGCCGGAGCGCTCGACGACGGTCCTCGCGAACGGCCCCAGCATCGCGACCAACTGCAACCCGGGAGGCCGGGAGGAGGCCGACAGCGCGACCTGTGTGCTGACCGGCGCCCAGGTCGCCACGGTCGACGCACAGCAGGCCTACCAGCCCGCCGAGGCCCCCTACCGCAGGAAACTGCACCTGACGAAGAACCCCAAGAGCGGGCAGTGGCGCATCGACGGGCTCCCCGACGGCGTCGTCATGGGCAAGTCGGACTTCCAGCGGAACTACACGTCCGTCGACAAGTATTACTTTGCCTCCAAGACGGCGGTCGGGTCCGGGGGACAGCCGGTGGCGGTCGCCGATCCGGTGTTCGTACGCAGCAAGGTGGACCCGATGACGCAGCTGGTCCGCTCGCTGCTGCACGGCCCGACCGCGTGGCTCGGTCCGGTGGTCCGGTCGAGTTTCCCGACGGGTACGGCGCTGAAGAAGGGCGTCTCCGGGCTGGCACCGGACGACCAGAACAAGCTGACCGTGCCGCTGAACCTCAAGCCGTCCCAGGTCACGTCCGGCACGTGCACCGAGATGGCGACGCAGGTGCTGTTCACCCTGCGCAACCTCGTGCCGACGCTGGACTCCGTGGAGTTGCAGGGGGCGGGCGGCGGCCGGCTGTGCGAGGTGCGCGAGGAGCGCGCGGAGTCCGCCGCCTGGCACGGGTCGGCAAGACGCCCCGAGTACCTGTACTTCCTCGATGGCAAGCACCGGCTGGTGCGGATGCCGACCGGCAGCACCGGTACCGGAACCGGCGCCGACCGGGTGCCCGGGCCGCTGGGCGAGGGGGGCAACGGGCTGCTGTCGGTGGCCGTGTCGCGGGACGAGGACACCGCGGCCGTGGTCGGCGACCGGGGGGCGTCGCTGTACAGGTCGTCGCTTGCGGCGGGCGGTTCGCTGGGCGACCCGCTGGTGACCAGCGCCGGTGCGGCGCCGACGGAGCGGCTGGCCACGCCGAGCTGGGACGCCCGCGGCGACCTGTGGGTGGCCGACCGGGACCCGCACCGGCCGCGGTTGTTCGTCGTGGAACAGGGCGGTGACAAGCCGGTGCAGGTCGCGGTCCCGGATCTGCCGGGCCGCATCACGGACGCGCGGGTGGCCGCCGACGGGACGCGGATCGCCCTGGTCGTGGAGAAGGACGGCAAGCAGTCCCTGTCGATCGGCCGGATCCAGCGCGACGACGGCACCGGGCAGGGCATCTCCGTGGACGGACTGCACTCGCCGGCACCGGACCTGGAGGAGGTCAGCGCCATCTCCTGGGCCGGGGACAGCAGACTGCTCGTCGTCGGCCAGGAGCACGGGGGTGTGCAGCAGATGCGGTACGTCCAGATCGACGGCTCCGCGCTCGACAGCCCGGCACCCGGCGCGCTCCCCGGCGTGAAGGCGATCGCCGCCTCCGAGAACGAGCGGGTACCGCTGGTGGCCTACTCGGACGACGGGATCGTACGACTGCCGTCCGGCGCACAGTGGCAGAAGATCGACAAGGACGGGACGGCGCCGGTCTATCCGGGCTGAGGACGCGGACGCGGCACCCACCAGTGGCGCGGGGTGCTCCGCGTTTTCCGCAGGGGTTTTCCACAGGGGTGGCAGACCGGCGGCGGCGTGGGCACAGTGGTGGGCATGCGGGGGTGGTGGCAGGACCTCACCGACCTGGTGCTGCCGGCCGACTGCGCGGGCTGCGGGGCACCTCGTACGGCGCTCTGCCCGCGCTGCCGGAGTGTGGTGGACGGACGCGCGGCGCGGCGGGTGCGGCCGGTGCCGGAGCCGGCCGGGCTGCCGGTGGTGCACGCGGTGGCGCCGTACGCGGCGGAGGTGCGGACGTTGCTGCTCGCCCACAAGGAGCGCGGCGCGCTGGCGCTCGCGGGGACGCTGGGCGCGGCGCTGGCGGGCGCCGTGCGTGCGGGACTCCGCGGACAGGCGTCCGGTGGCGGGCCGGGCCGACGTCCGTGGCGAGGGCCGGTGCTGCTGGTGCCCGTGCCCTCCGCCCGGTGGGCGGTGCGGGCACGCGGGCACGATCCGGTACGGCGGATGGCGCTCGCGGCGGCCCGGGAGCTGCGGCGCACCGGGACCCCGGCCCGGGTGGCGGCCGTACTGCGGCAGCGGCGCGCCGTGGCGGACCAGGCCGGTCTGGACGCGCGGCGGCGCCTGGAGAACCTCGCCGGCGCCCTGGAGGCCACCGCGGGGAGCGGCCTGCTGCTCGGCGCGGGCCGCGTCGTGCTCGTCGACGACCTGATGACGACGGGCGCCAGTCTCGCGGAGGCGGCGCGGGCCGTGCGGGCGGCGGCGGTATCCCGTCGCGATGGCGGAACGGCCGTGTATGCCGCCGTAAGCCGGGAAGGTAGGGGAGAACAACGGAACGGTGCACGGGCGGAGGAGAGGAAGTGGGTGCTGGGTGCACCGGAAATGGCGGTACCGAACGCCTCCGGGCGGTTGCTCCACGCCGCGGTGGTCGCCGCGCCGTGGGATTCCTTCGAAATGAACAGGAACTGATCGTCGACCTGCGTCGTTGCAGGTAGTGAGAGGGGTATGACAGGGGTTATTCACCCCAACGGAGGTACCTCGTAGTAGAGGGTGACGCCATCCGTCCGGGCGAGATATGTTCGGTTGTGAGGAAAGGCGCAGGCCACACCTCGCATATCCGAATGCCGTGCTGCGGGTTTTTCGCAATCACCCGCACCGGTGGGGTGGAGATCTCGTCCATGGGGGAGGAGGAGGTGGAAGTCACCGAGTCCGAGGTCCGGTGATCACCGGATCTGGTGCGAAAGGGAGACGCTCCGCCCAGACAGCGGAGCGATCCGGGAACGGAGTTCTGCGTGGACATCGTCGTCAAAGGCCGCAAGACCGAGGTGCCCGAGCGGTTCCGCAAGCATGTGGCCGAGAAGCTGAAGCTGGAGAAGATCCAGAAGCTCGATGGCAAGGTGATCAGCCTCGACGTCGAGGTGTCCAAGGAGCCCAACCCCCGACAGGCCGACCGTTGTGACCGAGTGGAGATCACGCTCCGCTCCCGCGGTCCGGTGATCCGCGCGGAGGCAGCGGCCAGCGACCCGTACGCGGCACTCGACCTGGCGGCGGAGAAGCTGGACGCCCGGCTCCGCAAGGAGCACGACAAGCGGTACTCACGCCGGGGCGCGCACCGGGTGTCGGTGGCGGAGATCGCCGACCAGGTGCCGGGTGTGGCCACGCTGAACGACAACGGCCTCCTCGTCCAGGAGGAGGAGCAGGACGCGGTGCCGACCAAGAAGATCGGCCCGCTGGAGGTCAAGGGCGAAGGCCCCCTCGTCGTGCGCGAGAAGACGCACGTCGCCTCCCCCATGAGCCTCGACCAGGCCCTCTACGAGATGGAACTGGTCGGCCACGACTTCTATCTGTTCGTCGACGCCGAGACGAAGGAACCGAGCGTCGTCTACCGGCGGCACGCCTACGACTACGGTGTGATCCACCTCAGCACGGACCCGATGGTCACCGAGACGGACCCGCACGCGGCGGGTGGCACCCTGGGCGGCTGACCCGTCCGGCATGAAGCTCGGCCGGTGCCCCTGGAGCGCCTGTGCGCCCCCAGGGGCACCGATGTGCGACCAGTTCACGCCCCGCATGTCACCTCGGTGGTGCCCGGGCATGGAATCATGGCCGCATCGGCCCAACCGGTGGGCCGCTGCCTTGGGTTGGCGATGGCACAGGACCACAGGCCACAGCCTTCAGGGGGAGGAACGATGGCGGACACCTTCGGACCGATGCGGGGCGGGGGCGCCGGCGACGATGTCATCGGCAGGGACCCGGACGCGGACTCCGCACGCAAGGAGCCGATCAGGGTCCTGGTCGTGGACGACCACGCCCTCTTCCGGCGCGGCCTGGAGATCGTCCTCGCGGCCGAGGAGGACATCCAGGTCGTCGGTGAGGCGGGCGACGGCGCCGAGGCCGTGGACAAGGCCGCCGACCTGCTCCCCGACATCGTCCTGATGGACGTCCGTATGCCCCGGCGCGGCGGCATCGAGGCCTGCACCTCCATCAAGGAGGTCGCGCCCAGCGCGAAGATCATCATGCTGACGATCAGCGACGAGGAGGCCGACCTCTACGACGCGATCAAGGCGGGCGCGACCGGATATCTGCTCAAGGAGATCTCGACCGACGAGGTGGCCACGGCCATTCGCGCGGTGGCCGACGGGCAGTCGCAGATCAGCCCCTCGATGGCGTCGAAACTCCTCACCGAGTTCAAGTCGATGATCCAGCGCACCGACGAGCGCCGGCTGGTGCCCGCGCCCCGGCTGACGGACCGGGAGCTGGAGGTCCTCAAGCTCGTGGCGACGGGGATGAACAACCGGGACATCGCCAAGGAGTTGTTCATCTCCGAGAACACCGTGAAGAACCACGTCCGCAACATCCTGGAGAAATTGCAGCTGCATTCCAGGATGGAGGCCGTGGTCTACGCGATGCGGGAGAAGATCCTCGAGATCCGCTAGCGCTGTCCGAGAAGCCCGGACAGTTCTCGGGTGAGGGGCTCGCGCAGCTCGGGTGCGTCCACGCGTTCCACGCGCACGTCCGTGCAGTTCACCCAGGTCGCCGCCTCGACGAGGGCCTGGGCGACCGCGGGCGCCGCCTTCGGGCCGTCCAGGGTGACCTGCCTGGCCACCAGCGTGCGGCCCTCGCGGGCCGGGTCGACGCGGCCGACCAGCCGGCCGCCGGCGAGCACCGGCATGGCGAAGTAGCCGTGGACCCGCTTGGGCCTGGGCACGTACGCCTCCAGGCGGTGGGTGAAGCCGAAGATCCGCTCCGTGCGTGCCCGCTCCCAGACCAGGGAGTCGAACGGCGACAGCAGCGTGGTGCGGTGCCGGCCGCGCGGCGGCGTCGCCAGGGCGGCCGGGTCGGCCCAGGCCGGCCTGCCCCAGCCCTCGACCTCCACCGGCACCAGGCCCGAGTCGGCGATCACCGCGTCGACCTGCTCGCCCTTGAGGCGGTGGTAGTCGGCGATGTCCGCGCGGGTGCCGACACCGAGGGACTCGCCCGCCAGCCGGACCAGGCGGCGCAGACACGCGGTGTCGTTCAGCTCGTCGTGCAGCAGCTCGCC
Source organism: Streptomyces sp. NPDC028722 (assembly GCF_040637655.1). NCBI lineage: Bacteria > Bacillati > Actinomycetota > Actinomycetes > Kitasatosporales > Streptomycetaceae > Streptomyces > Streptomyces sp. NPDC028722. The sequence goes on along the minus strand of NZ_JBEZWU010000007.1, from coordinate 341,932 downwards.
GGGGATCGCGCGCTCGGCGAGGTCGTACACCCGCTTCCAGCCGCGCCGTTCCACGCACACCACCTCGCCGTACATCAGCGCGCGCTCGACGGCGACCTTGGTGCCCGACCAGTCCCACCACTCGCTCGTCCGCTTGGCGCCGCCCAGTTCCGTGGCGGTCAGCGGCCCCTCCGTGCGCAGCTGCTTGACGACCTGGTCGTAGACACCGGCGGGGAGGTCGTGGTTCCAGTGCGGGCGGTTGCGGTAGGCGCGGCGGCGGAAGGCGAAGTGCGGCCACTCCTCGACGGGGAGGATGCAGGCCGCGTGCGACCAGTACTCGAAGGCGTGGGTGTGCGACCAGTACGCGGCCTCCACGGCCTTGCGGCCGACCGCGCCCAGGCGGGCGTACGGCACGAGTTCGTGGGATCGGGCGAGGACCGAGATCGTGTCGAGCTGCACCGCGCCGAGGTGGCGCAGCACCCCGCGGACACCGGCACGCCGGTCGGGTGCGCCGAGAAGGCCCTGGGCCCGCAGCACGATCCGGCGGGCGTCGTCCGCGGTGAGGGTGGTGGTGGGGCGCGGGAGGGTCGTCATGGTCCGGACGATAGAGGGTGCCACTGACAGCCCGCACCCAGCTGTGCCTTCCTCACGAACGGGCGGGCAGGTAGGGGGCGGTGGAGGGCAGGCCGAGGTCCGAGGGAAGGAGGGAGCCGACCCAGCAGTCCCGGCGTACTCCCTTGTTGTTGAGGGCGGAGCGCAGGGTGCCCTCGGTGGTGAAGCCCGCGTGTTCGGCCACCGCGCGGGAGGCGTGGTTGCCCACCTCGGCGCGCCATTCGACCCGGTCGACGCCGACCTCGGTGAAGATCCACCGGCAGGCGGTGAGGGTGGCCTCGGTCATGTAGCCGTTGCCGCGGTGCTCCCGGGCCGCCCAGAAGCCGATCTCGGCCATGCCCAGGGAACGCATCGTCAGGCCGAGGACGCCGGCCAGTGCGCCGCCGGTGAGGAACACGCCGAAAGTGAACATCGACGCCTGCGTCCAGCCGTCGGGGACGATCTGCTCGGTGAAGGTGAGCGCGTGTTCCGGCAGATACGGCGAGGGGATCGTCGTCCAGCGCTGGATGTCGGGGTCCTGTACGGCCACGTACACCGCGTCGGTGTCGGCGGGGCCGACGGCGCGGAGCAGGAGACGGTCCGTGGTGAGCGTGACGGGTCGCATCGCCCGATTCTGCTCGGCGCGCCCCCGGGTGGCCATCCGGTTCCGCGTTGTGTGATCAGATGATCACTTTCCGTGCAAATCCCGGTCCGGTGCGGCACTATCCGGCCGCCCCGTCCGTTGTCCCGGGTGAAGCAGCCGCCGCGTCGCCAGGCCTCCCGGCGCAGCCGGGTCCTCGCATACGATGGCCGTTGCTCAGTACGTCACAAGGAAACCCGACCGTCCCAGGCCCGACCGGCAAGGAGACCAGCCCCCGTGTCCGTCCTCTCGAAGATCATGCGTGCAGGCGAAGGCAAGATCCTGCGCAGGCTGCACCGCATCGCGGACCAGGTCAACTCCATCGAAGAGGACTTCGTCGACCTCTCCGACGCCGAGCTGCGCGCCCTCACCGATGAGTACAAGCAGCGGTACGCCGACGGTGAGAGCCTGGACGACCTGCTCCCCGAGGCGTTCGCCACCGTGCGCGAGGCCGCCAAGCGTGTCCTCGGCCAGCGGCACTACGACGTCCAGATGATGGGCGGCGCCGCGCTGCACCTCGGCTATGTGGCCGAGATGAAGACCGGTGAGGGCAAGACCCTCGTCGGCACGCTGCCCGCTTACCTGAACGCCCTTTCCGGGAAGGGCGTCCACCTCATCACGGTCAACGACTACCTGGCCGAGCGTGACTCCGAGATGATGGGCCGCGTCCACAAGTTCCTGGGCCTGGAGGTCGGCTGCATCCTCGCCAACATGACGCCGGCCCAGCGTCGTGAGCAGTACGCGTGCGACATCACGTACGGCACGAACAACGAGTTCGGCTTCGACTACCTGCGCGACAACATGGCCTGGTCGCAGGACGAGCTGGTCCAGCGCGGCCACAACTTCGCCATCGTGGACGAGGTCGACTCCATCCTCATCGACGAGGCCCGTACGCCGCTGATCATCTCCGGCCCGGCCGACCAGGCCACCAAGTGGTACGGCGACTTCGCCAAGCTGGTCACGCGCCTCAAGCGCGGTGAGGCCGGCAACCCGCTCAAGGGCCTGGAAGAGACCGGCGACTACGACGTCGACGAGAAGAAGCGCACGGTCGCCATCCACGAGTCCGGGGTCAGCAAGGTCGAGGACTGGCTGGGCATCGACAACCTCTACGAGTCGGTGAACACCCCGCTCGTGGGTTACCTGAACAACGCCATCAAGGCCAAGGAACTGTTCAAGAAGGACAAGGACTACGTCGTCATCGACGGCGAGGTCATGATCGTCGACGAGCACACCGGCCGTATCCTCGCCGGCCGCCGCTACAACGAGGGCATGCACCAGGCGATCGAGGCGAAGGAAGGGGTGGACATCAAGGACGAGAACCAGACGCTCGCCACGATCACCCTCCAGAACTTCTTCCGCCTGTACAAGAAGCTGTCCGGCATGACCGGCACGGCGATGACCGAGGCCGCCGAGTTCCACCAGATCTACAAGCTCGGCGTCGTCCCCATCCCGACCAACAAGCCGATGGTCCGCGCGGACCAGTCCGACCTCATCTACCGCACCGAGGTAGCGAAGTTCGAGGCGGTCGTCGACGACATCGCCGAGAAGCACGAGAAGGGCCAGCCGATCCTCGTCGGCACCACCTCCGTCGAGAAGTCGGAGTACCTCTCGCAGCAGCTCAGCAAGCGCGGCATCCAGCACGAGGTGCTCAACGCCAAGCAGCACGACCGCGAGGCGCAGATCGTCGCCCAGGCCGGCCGCAAGGGCGCGGTGACCGTGGCCACCAACATGGCCGGCCGTGGTACGGACATCAAGCTCGGCGGCAACCCCGAGGACCTCGCCGAGGCGGAGCTGCGCCAGCGCGGCCTCGACCCCGAGGAGCACATCGAGGAGTGGGCCGCGGCCCTGCCGGCCGCCCTGGAGCGGGCCGAGGCGGCGGTCAAGGCCGAGAAGGACGAGGTCGAGGCCCTCGGCGGGCTGTACGTGCTGGGCACCGAGCGGCACGAGTCGCGCCGCATCGACAACCAGCTGCGCGGCCGTTCCGGCCGCCAGGGCGACCCCGGCGAGTCCCGCTTCTACCTCTCCCTCGGCGACGACCTCATGCGGCTGTTCAAGGCCCAGATGGTCGAGCGCGTGATGTCGATGGCGAACGTGCCGGACGACGTGCCGATCGAGAACAAGATGGTCACGCGCGCGATCGCGTCCGCGCAGGCGCAGGTGGAGACCCAGAACTTCGAGACGCGCAAGAACGTCCTGAAGTACGACGAGGTGCTCAACCGGCAGCGCGAGGTCATCTACGGCGAGCGCCGGCGCGTACTGGAGGGCGAGGACCTCCAGGAGCAGATCCAGCACTTCATGGATGACACGATCGACGCGTACGTCGCCGCCGAGACCGCCGAGGGCTTCCCCGAGGACTGGGACCTGGACCGGTTGTGGGGCGCCTTCCGGCAGCTGTACCCGGTGAAGATCACCGTCGACGAGCTGGAGGAGGCGGCCGGCGACCGCGCGGGCCTGACCGCCGAGTTCCTCTCGGAGTCCATCAAGGAGGACATCCACGAGCAGTACGCCTCCCGTGAGGCGCAGCTCGGCTCCGAGATCATGCGGGAGCTGGAGCGCCGGGTCGTGCTGTCGGTCCTGGACCGCAAGTGGCGCGAGCACCTCTACGAGATGGACTACCTCCAGGAGGGCATCGGTCTGCGCGCGATGGCGCAGAAGGACCCCCTGGTCGAGTACCAGCGCGAGGGCTTCGACATGTTCACCGCCATGATGGAGGGCATCAAGGAGGAGTCCGTCGGCTACCTGTTCAACCTGGAGGTCCAGGTCGAGCAGCAGGTCGAGGAGGTCCCGGTCGAGGAGCCCCTGCCGGTCGGCGAGGGCGTGCACGACACGGTGCCGGCGCAGGCGGGCGCGCGTCCCGAGATCCGCGCGAAGGGGCTGGACGTTCCGCAGCGGCGGGAGCTGCACTTCTCCGCGCCGACCGTGGACGGTGAGGGCGGCATCGTCGAGCGTGACCTGGAGGACGAGGAGCCGGTGCGGTCCGAGTCGGACGGGCTCACCCGCGCCGAGCGCCGCCGGCAGGCCAAGGGCGGACGCCGCCGCAAGAAGTGACGCCGATTGCTCGAAGCGGGCCGGATCCCTCCGGGGGTCCGGCCCTTCGCGTTGCCGCGCGGGTACGAGGGTGAGGGAGCGTGGGGGTGGGTGTCGGGTGCGGGTGCGTGGGGGTTGAGCGCGCGGTTCCCCGCGCCCCCGGGGGATCGCGGTCGACGTCGTCCCCATACAGCTGGGCTCGGCTGTGGCCCCCAGGGGCGCGGGGAACCGCGCGACCGGCCCACCGCACCCGCACCCGCACAACGACCCCCCGCCCCCCCGCAGGGCTACCGCGGGCCCGTTTCCACGGCTGTGCAGCGCCAGCGGAGGTCCTTGCCCCGTTCCAGGCGGAAGGCCAGGGCGCGGAACCGGTCCCCGGCGCTGACGCGGGCGAAGACCTCGAGCGCGCCTTCGCTGGGGACGTAGTAACCGATGTCGTGGACGACCGGGCGGGGGCCGAGCGTGCGCAGGGGGCTGTGTTCGGCGAGGCGGGCGAGGTCGTCGTAGGCGCGGCCCGCTGTGTGGCGCAGCATCCAGTGGACGGGCCGCTGACCGCTCAGGACGGCCAGCAGACGGTCGGCGAAGAGGTCCGTCGGGCGAGGGGGCCGTACGGTCGGCACCGGCCCGACGGGAGGCTCCTGCGGGACGGTGAGGGCGGCTGCCGGCCGGCTGGGCGTGCGGGGCGGCGCACCCCCGGGGCGGCGGGAGTCGCGGCGGTTCGGCGGGCGGTGCCGCGGCCGGGGCTGGGCGGCGGCGCGGTTCATGACCTTGTTCATGGGGGTCCCCGTTCGGCGGGCCGGTTGATACCGGGCGGTAACTAGCTGGTGGGGATCTTGTACGGGCCGCGGCGGGCACGGGCAAGGAAGTGGCGGCGGGCGGGGCGGGGGCCGCGAGGTTCACCTATCCGAGGGAGGCGAGGGGCCGCGCACCGCGTCGGGACGCAGCGGGGGAGGGTGAACCGGCGGACGGGAGTGGACGCTCCGGCGGTGTCGGGCAGGGGCCCGAAAGGGGACCGGGCGCACGTATCCTGAAGGCCCGCCGGGAGGCGCGCCAGCCGCTTCCTCCCGGGGCCCAGCGGAGCCTTTGACCAGGAAAGAGCGGCCAGCATGCGCGTCTACGTCCCCCTGACCCTCACCGCTCTCGCCGAGGCGCACAAGACGGGTGAGCTGGGCAGCGGGCCCCTCGTGGCGTACGCCGTCACCCCCGCGCTGCGCGAGTGGTACCTCTCCGACGACATCGAGGAGCTGGAGTACGCGGCGCTCGGCCGGGCCGCCGCCGCCTCGCTGCGGCTGCTGGCGGCCGATCCGGGCGCGGTGCGGCGCCGGGTCGTCGTCGCCGTGGACGTGCCCGACGGCGCCGCGAGCGCCGACCCCGACCGCGGGCTCGACCCGGCCGCCCTGGGCGAGGTGACGGTGCGGACGGCGGTGCCGCTGGCGAAGGCCGCCGCCGTGCACCTCGACGCGGACGACGCGGAGCGGGACGTGCGCGCGGCGGCGGACGCGCTCGCGGCGGCGGACGGCGGCGACGACGACGCGCGGTTCGTGGTGGACGGCGCGGACGACCACGAGCTGCTGTGGTACGCCACGCAGGAGATCCCCAACCTGGTCGGACGGGGCTGACCTGGGCAGGAGCCGTGGCTGTCAGTGGCGGCGGGTACGGTTTTCGACATGGGGACGCAGGCAAGCGCGCACATCGTCTGGGACTGGAACGGAACGCTGTTCCACGACAACGACGCGATCATCGGGGCGACGAACGCGGCCTTCGCCGAGCTGGGCCTCGCGCCGATCACGCTGGAGCAGTACCGCTCGCTGTACTGCGTGCCGGTGCCGAAGTTCTACGAGCGGCTGCTCGGCCGGCTGCCGACGGGTGCCGAGTGGGAGCTGATGGACGCGGTCTTCCACCGGCACTACGCCGAGCACCGGGTGCGGTGCGTGCTCACCGAGGGCGCGGCGGAGCTGCTCGCCGGGTGGCGGTCGGCGGGACACAGCCAGTCGCTGCTGAGCATGTACGGGCACGAGGACCTGGTGCCGTTGGTGCGGGGCTTCGGGATCGAGGCGCACTTCCTCCGGGTCGACGGGCGTAGGGGTCCGTCCGGTGGCAGCAAGGCCGAGCACATGGTGCGGCATCTGGAGGCGCTGACGGGGCGGGTGGCGCCGGAGCGGACCGTGGTGATCGGGGACGCGGCGGACGACGCGGTCGCCGCGCTGCACGTGGGTGCGCGGGCCGTGCTGTACACCGGGGGCTCGCACAGCCGGGCCGGTCTGGAGGCCGTCGGGGTGCCGGTGGTGGACACGCTGGCCGAGGCCGTGGCGGAGGCGCGGAGGATATCGGCGTAGCCGGGCGGTGGCACCGGTGGCACCGGTGGCCCGGAGCCGGGCCGCTCCGGGCCGTATGCGGTGCCGTCGGTCACGCCGGCGTGGCCGGTGCCTTCGTGCGCAGGATCTTCAGGAACTCCCGCATCCACGCCGGGTGGTCCGGCCACGCGCGGGCGGAGACCAGCGTGCCGTCCACGACCGCCTCGGTGTCCTGGAAACCCGCGGCGGCGGCCTGCATGTCGGGTTCCAGCGCGGGGTAGGCCGTGACCCGGCGGCCCTGGAGGGAGTCGATCGCGGCGGTGAGCAGCGGGCCGTGGCAGATCTGGGCGACCGGCTTGTCCGCGTCGAAGAAGGCCTTGAGGATCTTGCGGAGCTCGGGGTCGTTGCGCAGGTACTCGGGGGCCCGGCCGCCGGGGATGACCAGGGCCGCGTACCGGCCGGGGTCGACCTCGGCGAAGGCCAGGTCGGCGGGCCAGGTGTACCCGGGCTTCTCGGTGTAGGTGTCGTAGCCGGGTTCGAAGTCGTGGACGACGAAGCGGAGGGTCTTGCGGGTGGGGGCCGCGATGTGGACGTCGTAGCCTTCCTCGCGCAGCCGCTGGTAGGGGTAGAGGACCTCCAGGGACTCCGCCGCGTCGCCGGTGACGATCAGGATCTGGGTGGGCATGGTCGGCTCCTCCGGGCAGACTCCGGGCACACCGGGCAGCGTCCCCCCGCCGGAGGCGCTTGCCAAGGGGGCCCGGTGTCTCTCAGGGTGCGTCCGCGGGAGCGGGGGCGCGACCGGATCGCCGGTTACGCCACCTGGACGGATACCGCCGCTGTGCAGAACGTCAAACTTCACCCCTCGGTTTTGTACACATACGGCTCATGACGGGTCCCGGGTGCGGGGCGATAGCCTTGTGGCGTGATCAGCGCGATATCCCGCGGGGGCGATGCCGCTCCTGCCCTGCGCCCGGGCCGCACGGAATACCTCCGTGACCGGGCGGCGATCGCCGATCTTCGCGGGCGGGACGGGGGCACCGGTGCCCCCAGGACGCCGAGGACGCTCCGGGACACGGCGGTGCCGAGAGCAGCGTCACAGTCGACGGGCGTGCCGGAAATGGCCGAATACCCCCCACGAATCTCACTTCGCGGCATAGCGTCGGAACGGACCGGAGACCCCGGGCCGTGGCGTCGAGCCGGGAGGAAAGAGACCGTACTTCCTTCTACGTCACGCAACGGCGCGCGACAGGAGCCAGAGGACAATGCAGACCAAGCTGGACGAAGCCAAGGCCGAGCTGCTCGAACGGGCCGCCCGGGTAGCTGAGAACAGCCCGGTCGGGGGGCACCTACCGACCGGGACGACGAGCGAGGGCGGCTCCGGCACCCCGGACGGCGAATCCCTGCTCACGTTCCTCCAGCGCTACTACCTGCACACCGCGCCGGAAGACCTCGCCGACCGCGACCCGGTCGACGTCTTCGGCGCCGCGGTCTCGCACCACCGTCTCGCCGAGACCCGCCCGCAGGGCACCGCGAACGTCCGGGTGCACACCCCGTCCGTGGAGGAGAACGGGTGGACCTGTAGCCACACCGTCGTCGAGGTCGTCACCGACGACATGCCCTTCCTCGTCGACTCGGTCACCAACGAGCTGACCCGGCAGGGACGCGGCATCCACGTCGTCATCCACCCGCAGTTCGTGGTCCGCCGGGACGTGACCGGCAAGCTGATCGAGGTGCTGGCCGGCCCGCCCGTCGGCGACCTCCCGCACGACGCGCACGTCGAGTCCTGGATCCACGTCGAGATCGACCGGGAGACCGACCGCGCCGACCTCAAGCAGATCACCGCCGATCTGCTGCGCGTCCTGTCCGACGTCCGTGAGGCCGTCGAGGACTGGGAGAAGATGCGGGACACCGCGGTCCGCATCGCCGACGGCCTGGTGGGCGAGCCCGCCCCCGCCGACCTGGCGAAGCCCGAGATCGAGGAGGCCCGCGAGCTGCTGCGCTGGCTGGCCGACGACCACTTCACCTTCCTCGGCTACCGCGAGTACCAGCTGCGCGACGACGACACGCTCGCCGCCGTGCCCGGCACCGGTCTGGGAATACTGCGTTCCGACCCGCACCACGCCGAGGAGGACCGGCACCCGGTCAGCCCCTCCTTCGAGCGGCTCCCGGCCGACGCCCGGGCCAAGGCCCGCGAGCACAAGCTGCTGGTGCTGACCAAGGCCAACAGCCGGGCCACGGTGCACCGGCCGTCGTACCTGGACTACATCGGCGTCAAGAAGTTCGACGCGGACGGCAACGTCGTCGGCGAGCGCCGCTTCCTCGGCCTGTTCTCCTCCGCCGCCTACACCGAGTCCGTGCGCCGCGTCCCGGTGATCCGCCGCAAGGTCGAGGAGGTGCTGGCGCGCGCCGGGTTCTCGCCGCACAGCCACGACGGCCGCGACCTGCTCCAGATCCTGGAGACCTACCCGCGCGACGAGCTGTTCCAGACGCCGGTCGCCGAACTCCAGGCCATCGTGACCAGCGTGCTCTACCTCCAGGAGCGCCGCCGGCTGCGGCTGTACCTGCGCCAGGACGAGTACGGCCGCTACTACTCGGCCCTCGTCTACCTCCCGCGCGACCGCTACACCACCGGCGTCCGCCTCAGGATCATCGACATCCTGAAGGAGGAGCTGGGCGGCATCAGCGTCGACTTCACCGCCTGGAACACCGAGTCGATCCTGTCCCGGCTGCACTTCGTGGTCCGGGTACCGCAGGGCACCGAGCTGTCCGAGCTGTCGGACGCCGACAAGGAGCGCATCGAGGCCCGTCTGGTCGCGGCGGCCCGTTCCTGGGCCGACGCGTTCGCGGAGGCGCTGACCGCCGAGTGCGGCGAGGAGAGCGCGGCCGAGGTGCTGCGCCGCTACAACAACGCCTTCCCCGAGGGGTACAAGGCCGACCACCCGCCGCGTGCGGCGGTCGCCGACCTGGTGCACCTGGAGCAGCTGGGCGAGGACAAGATCTTCTCGCTGAGCCTGTACGAGCCGGTGGGCGCGGCTCCCGAGGAACGCCGCTTCAAGATCTACCAGAAGGGCGGTTCGGTCTCCCTGTCCCAGGTGCTGCCCGTGCTCAGCCGCCTGGGCGTCGAGGTCACGGACGAGCGGCCGTACGAGCTGCGCTGCGCCGACCGCACCACGGCCTGGATCTACGACTTCGGTCTGCGCATGCCCAAGTCGCTCGGCGGCTCCGCCGGCGACTACCTGGGCGGCGACGCCCGTGAGCGGTTCCAGGACGCGTTCGCCGCGACCTGGACCGGCAAGGCCGAGAACGACGGCTTCAACGCCCTCGTGCTGAGCGCCGGGCTCACCTGGCGCCAGGCGATGGTGCTGCGCGCCTACGCCAAGTACCTGCGGCAGGCCGGTGCGACCTTCTCGCAGGACTACATGGAGGACACCCTCCGCAACAACGTCCACACCACCCGGCTGCTCGTCTCCCTGTTCGAGGCGCGAATGTCGCCGGAGCGGCAGCAGGCGGGCCTGGAGATCACCGACGCCCTGCTGGAGGAGCTGGACGCGGCCCTGGAGCAGGTGGCCAGCCTGGACGAGGACCGCATCCTGCGGTCGTTCCTGACCGTCATCAAGGCGACCCTGCGCACGAACTTCTTCCAGGAGGCGCTCGGCGGCGAGCCGCACGCGTACGTGTCCATGAAGTTCGACCCGCAGGCCATCCCGGACCTGCCCGCGCCCCGCCCGGCGTACGAGATCTGGGTGTACTCGCCGCGTGTGGAGGGCGTGCACCTGCGGTTCGGCAAGGTCGCGCGCGGTGGTCTGCGCTGGTCCGACCGGCGGGAGGACTTCCGGACGGAGATCCTCGGCCTGGTCAAGGCGCAGATGGTGAAGAACACCGTCATCGTGCCGGTGGGCGCCAAGGGCGGCTTCGTCGCCAAGCAGCTGCCCGACCCGGCCGAGGACCGGGACGCGTGGCTCGCCGAGGGCATCGCCAGCTACAAGACGTTCATCTCGGCGCTGCTCGACATCACCGACAACATGGTCGCCGGTGAGGTCGTGCCGCCGCAGGACGTGGTCCGGCACGACGGGGACGACACCTATCTGGTGGTCGCGGCCGACAAGGGCACCGCGACGTTCTCGGACATCGCCAACCAGGTCGCCGAGACGTACAACTTCTGGCTCGGTGACGCCTTCGCCTCCGGCGGCTCGGCCGGGTACGACCACAAGGGCATGGGCATCACCGCGCGCGGCGCCTGGGAGTCCGTGAAGCGGCACTTCCGCGAGCTGGGCGTGGACACGCAGTCCGAGGACTTCACGGTCGTCGGCATCGGTGACATGTCCGGTGACGTGTTCGGCAACGGCATGCTGCTGAGCGAGCACATCCGCCTGGTCGCCGCCTTCGACCACCGGCACATCTTCATCGACCCCACCCCGGACGCGGCCGTCTCCTACGCCGAGCGCCGCCGCCTGTTCGAGCTGACCCGCTCCAGCTGGGCCGACTACGACACCAAGCTGCTGTCGGCGGGCGGCGGGATCTTCCCGCGCAGCGCCAAGTCGATCACGCTCAACAGCCACATCCGGCAGGCACTGGGCATCGAGGAGAAGATCTCCAAGATGACCCCGGCCGACCTGATGAAGACGATCCTTCGGGCGCCGGTGGACCTGCTGTGGAACGGCGGCATCGGCACGTACGTGAAGTCGTCGGCGGAGTCCAACGCCGATGTCGGCGACAAGGCCAACGACGCCATCCGCGTCGACGGCGCCGACCTGCGCGTCAAGGTCGTCGGCGAGGGCGGCAACCTGGGCCTGACCCAGCTCGGCCGCATCGAGTTCGCCCTGCACGGCGGCCGGATCAACACCGACGCGATCGACAACAGCGCCGGCGTGGACACCTCCGACCACGAGGTGAACATCAAGATTCTGCTGAACAGCCTGGTCACGGACGGCGACATGACCGTCAAGCAGCGCAACAAGCTGCTCGCCGAGATGACCGACGAGGTCGGTGTCCTGGTGCTGCGCAACAACTACGCGCAGAACACCGCCCTCGCCAACGCCCTGTCCCAGGCCAAGGACATGCTCCACGCCCAGCAGCGGTTCATCCGCCACCTGGTGCGCGAGGGCCACCTGGACCGGGCGCTGGAGTTCCTGCCCACCGACCGCCAGATCCGCGAGCGTCTCGGCCAGGGCCAGGGCCTGACCGGCCCGGAGACGGCCGTGGTGCTGGCGTACACGAAGATCACGGTCGCCGATGAACTGCTGCACACCTCGCTGCCGGACGACCCGTACCTGCGCGCGCTGCTGCACGCGTACTTCCCGACGGCCCTGCGCGAGCGCTTCGCCGACGCGATCGACAACCACCCGCTGCGCCGCGAGATCACCACGACCGTGCTGGTCAACGACACGGTCAACACGGGCGGTACGACGTATCTGCACCGTCTGCGCGAGGAGACCGGCGCCTCGCTCGAGGAGATCGTGCGCGCCCAGACCGTGGCCCGCAGGATCTTCAGCTCGGCGGCGGTGTGGGACGAGGTGGAGGCCCTGGACAACCGGGTCGAGGCCGGCGTCCAGACCCGCATCCGGCTGCACTCGCGGCGCCTGATCGAGCGCGGCACCCGCTGGCTGCTCAACAACCGGCCGCAGCCGCTCCAGCTCGCCGAGACGGTGGAGTTCTTCGCCGAGCGGGTCGAGCGGGTCTGGCAGGAGCTGCCGAAGCTGCTGCGCGGCGCGGACCTGGAGTGGTACCAGCACGTGTACGACGAGCTGTCCGAGGCCGGTGTCCCGGACGAGCTCGCCACCCGGGTGGCCGGCTTCTCCTCCGCCTTCCCGGCGCTGGACATCGTCTCGGTGGCCGACCGCATGGGCAAGGAGCCGCTGGACGTCGCCGAGATCTACTACGACCTCGCCGACCGGCTCGGCATCACGCAGCTGATGGACCGCATCATCGAGCTGCCCCGCGCCGACCGCTGGCAGTCCATGGCCCGCGCCTCCATCCGCGAGGACCTGTACGCGGCCCACGCGGCGCTCACCGCGGACGTCCTCGCGGCGGGCGACGGCACCTCGACGCCGGAGCAGCGGTTCACGGCGTGGGAGCAGAAGAACACCGCGATCCTGGGCCGTGCCCGCACCACCCTGGAGGAGATCCGCGGCTCGGACTCCTTCGACCTCGCCAACCTGTCGGTGGCGATGCGCACGATGCGGACGCTGCTGCGGACGCACTCGTAGCCGTACGGCGGTGAGGGCGCCCCGGGCCGGTGACGGCCCGGGGCGCCCTCACCTTTCCCGCCGGGCCCGGGACGCAGGGGTCAGGTGGCGCAGCCGGCCGGTTCCCCGGTGGTCCGGTCGCCGCCGGGGGCGGTGGGTGCCGTGCCTCCTCGCCGCCACAGCCGTTCCAGGGCGAGGGGCAGGCCGATCACTGGGATGAGCCAGACCTGGACGTAGAGCCGGTCCTGTTCCACGGCCAGCGGATGCGCGGCCATGGTCGCGAATCCGGTCAGGCCGGTCGCGAGGACGCACAGGGCCACCGGCACCGAGCGTTTCCACAGCCCCCACGCGCCGGCCGCGACGAGGGTGAGCAGCAGCGGGGCGAGGGCCTCCTGCTGGAGCCACTGCCACCAGTAGGAGACGTTCAGCCGGAGCAGGGACCGCCACGGGCCGGCGACCTCGGGATAGGTCCAGTGCAGGGTGAACATGTCCTGCAACGAGTCGGTCATGCCGGGCAGCCCGAACGCCCTGCTGACGACGAGCAGGGCCACGGTGCCGGCCGTCGAGAGCCCGGCCAGCACCCAGGTGCCGCGATGCCGTGCGCGCCGGACCAGGACCAGCACCGTGCAAGCGGCCGCCGCCAGGAACGGCCCCACGATCAGGAAGCTGGAGTACTTGACGGCGGACCCCAGGGCGAAGGCGCAGGCGAAGAGCACCGCGCCCCGTGTGACCCGGCCGCGCAGCAGCCAGACCGCGGCGAGCAGCAGGGCCGTCATCATGGCGATCACCGGCCCTTCGGACAGGGGGCGCCCGCCCCACCGCGCGAGCGGCGTGACGTAGTACAGGACCTGGCCGAGGACGGCGGCCGGCGGCGGGGAGCGCAGCGCGCGCAGCAGCAGGTACACGAGCCATCCGGCGGCCGTGGTGAAGGCGAGCGCCACCGCGGTCAGGCCCGCCTTGGTGCCGAGCAGTGCCACGAACGGGGCGGCCATCAGCGGGTAGCCGGGCCGGGTGCGGAAGATCCGCTCGTACTTCGGGCTGGTGGGGGTGAGGCCGTCGCGGTACTTCGTCTCGCAGGTGTGCCGGTACGCCGCCTCCCGTCCCGGCCCGCGGAACTTTCGCTGGTCCAGCAGCCGGTTGCGGTGCACGAGCCGGGCGGTGTCCGCGCAGTAGGCGGCGACGGCCTTCTGCCTCGCCTGCCGGGGGGAGTCGCCGAGGAACCGGTAGGCCTCGCGGGCGTAGCGGTAGGAGTCGTTGGAGAACCGGGTCGCCGGATAGGCGAAGACGTGCAGGACGAGGAAGACCACGGCGGCGAGCAGGGGCAGCGCCCGCAGGCGGGCGAGGTGAGCCGTTCCGCCGTCCAAGGGTCCCTCCAGTCCGGTCGGTGCGGGAACAGGAATCGGCAGGGCCGAGCGTGACGATCCAGCGTATAGCGGGATGTTGTCGGCGTACCGGACGTCAGGGGGCGGGCCGGAACAGCGCGAGCAGCCCGGCCCCGTACCAGCCGGCGAACACCGTGCCGCTCCCGTACACCATCCAGCGCACCTCCCGCCGGGCCCGGGCCAGGGCGGGCGCCGGCGACAGCAGCAGGACGGGCAGGAACGGCAGCATGAAGCGGGGCTTGGAGAACGGCGCGCCGTTCACGCCGACCATCAGCAGCCAGGCGCCCGCCACGAGCAGCACCAGAGGCCAGGGCACCCGCCGGTCCAGCGCCAGGGCGACGGTCCCGACGGCGACGGCGGCGATCGCCGTCAGCACGGCCACGTACCGCATGTCGGAGGAGTGGTGCCCGGCCGCGTGGCGCAGGAAGTGGAGGGTGCCCCGGCCGAGGTCGAAGGACTGGCCCCAGGCCTGCTGCGCCTCGAACCAGCCCGCGACCGAGCCGATCCGGCTGCCGAGGTACAGCCAGCTGCCGACCAGGCCGAGCGGCGCCAGCACCGTCGCGGTCAGGGGCCGCAGGCCGTCACGGCGGCCGGCCAGCGCCGCCAGCCCCGTCAGGGCGGTGACCGCGACCAGTACCGACGCGGTGGGACGGACCGTCCCGGCCAGCGCGCACAGGAGCCCCGCCGTCACCCACCTGCGGGCGAGCAGGGCCACGAGCGCCCACATCAGCACGGCGGTGAACACGGCCTCGGAGTACGGGATCCAGAGCACGAACGCGTACGGCGAGCACGCCCACAGTCCCACGCAGACGAGGGCGGCGCGGTGGCCGACGACGGCCCGCGCCAGGGTGTGCGCCCCGCTCGCCGCGACCGCTCCGGCCACCCAGGAGACCAGCACACCGGCGTGGGCGAACGTCAGCCCGGTCACCGCGTGCACGGCGCGGATCAGCCCGGGGAGCAGGGGGAAGAAGGCGAGCGTGCTGTAGCCGGGCACCCCGTCGGCCCGGAAGGGGAGCCGGTCGGGGTAGCCGTGCGCGGCCACGGACAGGTAGTGGGCCGCGTCCCAGCGGCTGAATACACCCGTCACGCCGTGGCCGAGATGCCGGTTCAGCACCAGCAGCACGGCGAATCCGAGGAGGGACAGCGTCAGCTGGAGGGCGACGGCACGGTAGGTCTCGCGCGGGACGAACGCGACGTGCACGGGCTGCCGGCGCACCGCCTCGCGCAGCCGGGCCCGCAGGCTGCCGGGCGCGCCGGGCGGCCGGCCGGAGGCGACGGCCGACGGAGGGACCAGTTGGGCCACGGTGACTCCACGGGGATGCGGTGCGGGTACGGCTCGGCGGAACGGCGCCCTGCACCCGACTCACCTCAGCAGGCTCGCCACCAGCCGGGCGGCGCTGCGGACCCGCGGCCGGGCCACGTGCCGCACCACCGGCCCGATCACCCGCGCCGTCACCCCCACCGGGCGCCAGCACAGCTGGAGACGGCCGGGGTCGCGGCCCTCCGGTTCGAGGACGATCTCGTGCGGGGTGACGCCGGAGCGGTAGGGCACGCGGATCCGGTGCGCGGGGAAGTCCAGCGGAGCCAGCAGCAGCCCGGTGTGGGACAGGCCCTGCTGGTCCAGGCGGACCAGCGGGTGCCGTACGCCCTCGAAGCCGGGGAGGGGCAGCCGGGCGGCGGCCAGGTCGAGGCGGACGGTGCCTTCGAACACGCCGGGCCGGACCGGGTCCAGCCGGAAGGGGACCGTGAGGCGGTGCCCGCTGGGGGAGAGCACCAGGCAGGCGCGCTGCGGGCCGACCGGGAGGCGCAGTCCGGGGTCGTAGGTGCGCACGGTGAGGGCCAGGGACGCCCCGGGGCCGGGGGCCAGTGCCGTGATCTCGTGGCGGAACTGGGCCGTGGGGAAGGGCCGGGTGTCCAGCTCCAGCTCGGACAGGTCCAGTTCACGGCGGGCACGGTCGGTGGCGGGGACGGTGTCGCCCCAGTACGGGCCGCCCGCCGCGTCGGCGGTGACCCGCCTCGGCGCCACTCCGTGCCCCAGTCCGCGCGCCGCCAGCCGGACCTCGGGCAGCCGGCCGTCGCGCAGCAGCTCCAGCACCACCCGCTCGGCGCGGGGCAGCCGGGCGTACGCCTCGGGGGCCAGCGTGTCCAGGTAGGGGTTCACGAGGCCGGCGAAGGACGTCAGCCACTCCTCGTCGCGGTACGGCAGGTCGCCGGCGTACATCCGGAAGTCGTGCTTGAGGAACTTGTAGTCCTTGTCCGCCCGCAGCCCGGCGTGCCCGCTGCTCACCAGGAAGTCGTCGATGAGGTGCTGGACGTGGACCCGGTCGCGGACGTTGGCGATGCGGTGCCGCTGGTTGGAGATGGAGGCGGAGGCCGCGTCGGCGAACGGCTCGATGTACCAGACGTACACCGGGTCGGGGATGATCGTGAACGCCGTCGCCAGGCAGTACGCCTGCGCCGAGAACAGCTGGTCCTCGTAGTGGATGCCCTCGGGGAAGCGGAGCCGGTGGCGGTCCAGGAAGGAGCGGGCGTACATCTTGCCGGTCGACAGGTGTTCGAAGAACAGCCGCGGGTCCGCCGCGATGCCCTCCACCGTGCGGCGCTCGGCGACCAGGTGCGGCATCCACGTCGACTCCTGGCCGGTGTCCACCCGGATCCGGCGGACCGCGCCCATGGTGAAGTCGACGTCCCGTTCGCGGTGGGCCGCGAGCAGCGACTCGACCGACCGCGGCGGGAGTTCGTCGTCGCTGTCCAGGAACATCAGGTACGGCGCCCGGGCGATGTCCACGGCCCGGTTGCGCGGGGCGCTGCACCCGCCGCTGTTGCGGGGCAGGCGGAGGTAGCGGATGCGGTGGTCGCGGGCCGCCAGCTGACGGGCCACGGCCGGGGTGTCGTCCTCGGAGTGGTCGTCGCTGATGACGATCTCGATGCCGGGGTGGGTCTGCGCGCGCACCGACTCGACCGCGCGGGGGAGGCGGGCGGCGTCGTTGTAGACGATGACCGTGACCGTGACGTCGGGGCGGGTCATGCCGTGGCCTCCTCGGGGGTCGGGGCGGGGGTGCGGTCCTCGAGCGGGAGCACCGGCGGCAGCGACTCCTCCGGTTCGCCCAGGAACACCCGCCGTACGACCCGCTCGGCGGCGCGTCCGTCGTCGTACTCGCAGAACCGGCGCCGGAACGCCGCCCGCGCCTTCGCCGCGCTCTCGTCGCGCCAGGCACCGGAGGCGAAGATCTCGGCCAGTTCCTCCTGGGTGCGGGCGACCTGGCCGGGGTGTTCGGCCATCAGGTCGAAGTAGACGCCCCGGGTGGTCCGGTACGTCTCCCAGTCGTCGGCGTGGATCACGATCGGGCGGTCCAGGTTGGCGTAGTCGAACATGATCGAGGAGTAGTCCGTGACCAGCACGTCGGCGGCCAGGCACAGTTCCTCGACGGGGTCGTAGGAGGAGACGTCGATGATCCGGCCGGAGCGGCGCAGGCCGGTCAGCGGGGAGGCCGCGCCGCCGTAGAAGTAGTGGGCGCGCACGAGGAGGACCGTGTCGTCGCCGAGGCGGTCGGCGAGGGCGGCGAGATCCAGGCGGGGGGTGAAACCGGCCTCGTAGTCGCGGTGGGTGGGGGCGTACAGGACGGCCGTGGTGCCGGGCGCGATGCCGAGGCGGGCGCGGGCCGCGCGGACGTCGGCCGCCGTGGCCGCGTAGTAGACGTCGTTGCGCGGATAGCCGTGGTCCAGGGACGTGTAGCGGGCCGGGTAGGCGCGCTCCCACATGCGGGTGGAGTGGCTGTTGGCGCTGACGCTGTAGTCCCACCTGTCGATCCGGGCCAGCAGGGCGGCGAAGTCCAGGCCCTTCGCGGCGGCCGGATGGTCCATCTGGTCCAGGCCCATGCGCTTGAGCGGGGTGCCGTGGTGGGTCTGGAGGTGGATCTGGCCGGGGTGTTTGACGACCGCGTTGGGGAAGTTGACGTTGTTCGTCAGATACGTGGCGGTGGCCAGGGTCTCCCAGTAGCGGCGGGTGCCGGGGACGACGTGGTCGGTGCCGGGCGGCAGCAGGGCCGCGTTCCGGCCGGTCACCACCCACACGGGGTGGATGTGCGGGGCGAGTTCGGCGAGTTTCGCGGCGATCGCGGCCGGGTTGCAGGCGACCCCGCGGTCCCAGTACGCGGCGAACACGGCGAGGTCGGGGCGCAGCGGGCGGCTCAGGGCGCGGCGGTACTGGTGGTCGCGGACCTTCGCGCCCAGCCGCCGCTTGTGCGTCCGTACCGCCTTGCGGGCCGCGCGGCGGGTGCGGTTGGCGGCCTGGAACGCCCGGTACCGGTGGTACGCGCCCTCCTCCAGCAGCGCATGCCGGACGCCCTCCAGGCCCGCCGGCCGCTGACGGCCCTCGGGGCGCCAGCGGAGCGCCGCCAGGGAGGCGCGCCGGAAGAACTCGCGGGCCACGGGGTCGGGCAGGTCCTCGCGGGCGAAGGTGCGCAGCAGGTCACGCACCATCAGGTCGTACAGCACCGTGCGGACGGCGCGGCGCTCCCCGGTGAGCGGGAGCAGCGACTCGTAGCGGTCGACGAGCGCGAGCCGGTCCTCGGGGGCGTGCGGCGGCAGGCTCTCGGGGCGCAGCACCCGGTTCTCGTACGCCGCCTGGTTCAGGCAGGCGACGCGGCCGGCGCACAGCAGGGCCGCGTGGGCGGCGCGCGGCTCGTCGTCGGTGGTGAGCCGCTCCTCGTGCGCCCGCCAGAACGCGGCGCGCAGCGCGCGGTCGCCGAGCAGCGGGGTGAGGCGCAGCAGATGGGGGGCTCCGGCCAGGAGCAGGGGGGCGCGGCCGACGGCGGCGAGGTGGCGGCCGTCCCGGGAGGGGGTGGCGGCGGTCTGCCAGGTCGTGGTGACGTGGTCGAAGAGCAGCACGTCGACGGGGGTGTCCGGGTCACCGGGAGCACCGGGGACGGCACCGGTGGCGTCCAGCTCGGCGGTCCGTTCGGCGATCAGGCGGGGCGCGCCGGCGGGCAGGCCGTCCTTGGCGTGCACGAAGTGCAGCCAGCGGCCGGACGCGCGGGCGGCGCCGGCCGCCCGCGCCGCCGCGTCACCGGTGCCCTCCGGCAGGGCGACGGTGACCGTGTCCGGGGCGTGGTGCTCGGCCGTCTCCCGCGCCCACGCGCCGACCGCGACGACGATCACCTCGGCGTCGGTGAGCGGGTGGGCCTCCAGCGAGTCGAGGAGTTCGGTCAGATGCCCCTGGGTGTTCGGCCCGTAGACGATCACGCTCAACTGGGGCATCGCGGTGGACTCCTTCGGCTCGATGTCTCCGGGCACACCCTCCATAACATACTGTCATTAAACAGATAAAAGGGATGAGTGTGCCCGGTGTAGGAGCCCGTCCGGGGCCGGTCAGCTCTTGGCAGCCGGTTTGGCAGCCGGTTTGGCGGCCGGCTTCTTCTCGCCGGTGAAGGCCTCGTACTCCTTCATGACCTCCTCCGTCGGCCCGTCCATGCGCAGCTCGCCGCGCTCCAGCCACAGGACCCGTTCGCAGGTGTCACGGATCGACTTGTTGTTGTGGCTGACCAGGAACACCGTGCCCGCGTGCTGCCGCAGCTCGCGGATCCGCTGCTCGGAACGCTTCTGGAAGGAGCGGTCACCGGTGGCCAGCGCCTCGTCGATCAGCAGGACGTCGTGGTCCTTGGCGGCGGCGATGGAGAACCGCAGCCGGGCGGCCATGCCGGAGGAGTACGTGCGCATCGGCAGGGTGATGAAATCGCCCTTCTCGTTGATCCCGGAGAAGTCGACGATGTCCTGGTAGCGCTCCTTGACCTGCTCCCGGGACATGCCCATCGCGAGGCCGCCGAGGTGGACGTTGCGCTCGCCGGTGAGGTCGTTCATCAGGGCCGCGTTGACGCCGAGCAGGGAGGGCTGGCCGTCGGTGAAGATCTGGCCGTTCTCCACCGGCAGCAGCCCGGCGACCGCCTTGAGCAAGGTGGACTTGCCCGAACCGTTGGTGCCGATGAGCCCGATCGCCTCGCCCTTGTACGCGACGAACGACACCTTGCGCACCGCGTGCACCCGGCGCACACCGGCCGCCTGCTCGGTCTGCCGGCGGCGCAGAATGCGGTTGAGGGCGGCGGTGGCGGAGCCGCGCCCCGCGCCGGTGCCGTTGACCCGGTAGACGATGTCGACGCGGTCGGCGACGACGGTGGGAACCTTCCCGGCCGCCCCGCCGGTCCCGGTCGTCCCGGCGGTCTCGATGGTCCCGGTCGTCCCGGGGGTCTGCTCAGCCACGGCCGTACGTCTCCTCAGCCTTCCAGAAGTAGATGAAACCGCCGATGCCGGCGAGCAGGGCCCAGCCGGTGGCCGCCGCCCACACGTGCGGGGGCAGGGACCTGGCGTGGAAACTGTCGATCAGGGCGAACCGCATCAGGTCGATGTAGACGGCGGCCGGGTTGATCTGGAGCAGGACGGTCACGACGTGCGGCAGGTGGTCATGCTTGGTGATCTTGTCGATGCTCCACATCACGCCGGACACGTACATCCACGTGCGCAGCAGGAAGGGCATCAGCTGGGCGATGTCCGGCGTCTTGGCACCCATCCGGGCCACGATCATCGACACGCCGGCGTTGAACGTGAACTGGAGCACGAGCGCCGGGATCGCCAGCAGCCAGGAGACGGAGACCGGTACGCCGAAGCAGAGCAGGATGACGACCAGCGCGGCCATGGAGAACAGCAGCTGCTGGAGCTGCTGGAGCGCGAAGGAGATCGGCAGCGCGGCGCGCGGGAAGTGCAGGGCGCGGACCAGGCCCAGGTTGCCGGAGATCGCCCGGGTGCCCGCCATGATCGAACTCTGTGTGAAGGTCCAGATGAACACGCCCGTGACCAGGAAGGGCACGTAGTCGGGCACGTGCTGCTTGGTGTTCAGCAGGACACCGAAGATGAAGTAGTAGACCGCCGCGTTCAGCAGCGGGTTCATGACCTGCCACACCTGGCCGAGCTTCGCCTGGCTGTACTGCGCGGTGAGCTTGGCGGTGGCGAACGCGCCGATGAAGTGGCGCCGCGCCCACAGCTGGCGGACGTACTCCGGCAGGGTGGGGCGGGCGCCGCTGACCGACAGGCCGTGCCGGGCGGCCAGGGCCGCGAGGTCGTCGTCGGTCCGGGCCCGGGTGGGGGGCGGTGTGTGGAGGACCTGGCTCACATCCGCTGCTTTCGCTCGGGGGGGGAGGGGGCTGCTGCGTCCGGCTGCCGCCGGGGTCGCCGCGTCCGTGTCCGTGTCCCGTCGTCCGGCGTTTCCCCGCGTTTCTCTTTACGTTCTTTACGTCGGGACGGGACCGTATCGTCGCAACGCGAGCGTAGGCCCAATCCACGTCGGAACGCAACCGTTTCGTCGCTACGGCCTATGCTGTGCGGCATGACGACGAACGCCGTGCCCGCCGACGAGCCGCCGGCGCGTCCGCGCCGCCGGGCCCCCGCCGGGGCCGCCGTCCTCCGCGAGGACGTGACCGAGGCCATCCGCGCGGCCGTCTTCGAGGAACTGGCGGCGGCCGGGTACGCGCGCATGTCCATCGAGGGCATCGCGCGGCGGGCGGGCGTGGGCAAGACGGCGGTGTACCGGCGCTGGCGTTCCAAGCTCCACCTGGTCCTGGACGTCGTCTCGGCCATGGCGGTGACGGGCTTCCCGGTCCCCGACACCGGCTCCCTGGAGGGCGACCTGCACCTGCTGTACGAGGTCACCTCCCGCGCCCTGCGGCACCCGGTCGCCTCGCAGGTCATCCCCGACCTCCAGGCCGAGGCCGCCCGCAACCCCGACCTCGCCGAGGCGTTCCAGAAGGCGCTGCGGGACGGCCAGGAGGGCGTGGCCAGCAGGATCGTCGCGGCGGCGGCGCAACGCGGCGAACTCCGCGCCGACGTCGATCCCGACCTCGCCCTCGACCTGATCTCCGGCCCCCTGTACTGGCGCTCGGTCGTCATCCGCTCCCCGAAGCCCCCCAAGGGCTATCTGGCGAAGCTGGCACGGGCCACAGCGGCGGCGCTCAGGGCGCTGTGAGTCCGTGCCCCGGCCGGCGCGCCCGGCCGGGGGCCGCGTTCCCTACGAGCGCGCCGCCTCCGGATGGCTGCGGACCCAGCCCTCCCACGCGGAGGTGATCATGTCCTGGACGTCGTACTTGGCCTGCCAGCCCAGTTCCGTGGCGATGCGGGCGGCGGAGGCGACCACGCGGGCGGGGTCGCCGGGGCGGCGGGCGGTGACGGTCGGGGGGCGGTCGTAGCCCGTGACCGCGTTGACGCGGTCGATCATCTCCCGGACGGAGACCCCCTCGCCGCGGCCGATGTTGAGCGTCAGGCCGGTGCCTGGCGCGGAGGCGAGGGCGCGGGCGACGGTCACGTGGGCCTCGGCCAGGTCGGCCACGTGGATGTAGTCGCGGACGCAGGTGCCGTCGGGGGTCGGGTAGTCGTCGCCGAAGATACGGGGCCGCGCGCCCTCGGTGAGCCGCTCGAAGACCATCGGGACCAGGTTGGACACGCTCGTGTCGGCCAGTTCGGGCGTGGCCGCGCCCGCCACGTTGAAGTAGCGCAGCGAGGCGGTGGCGAGGCCGGTCGCCCGGCCCGTGGCGCGCACCAGCCATTCGCCGGCCAGTTTGGTCTCGCCGTAGGGGGAGAGGGGGCGGCAGGGGGTCTCCTCCGTGACCAGGTCGACGTCGGGCATGCCGTAGACGGCCGCCGAGGAGGAGAAGAGGAAGGAGGGGATCTCCGCCGCCGTCACCGCCGCCAGGAGGACGCGCAGGCCCTCGACGTTCTCCCGGTAGTACTCCAGCGGCCGGTCCACCGACTCGCCCACCTGCTTCTTCGCCGCCAGATGGACGACCCCCGTGACCCCGTGCGCGGCGAGCGTGCGGGCCAGCAGTTCCCCGTCCAGGGTGGAGCCGCGCACCAGCGGCACCTCGTCCGGCACCCGCTCGGCGAGCCCCGTGGACAGGTCGTCGTAGACGACCGCCCCCTCGCCCGCCTCGGTCATCGCCCGGACGACGTGCGCCCCGATGTATCCGGCACCGCCGGTGATCAGCCAGGTCATGTGCGGCCGTCCCCTCGTCAGCTCGTCGGTTGGCCCGGGTCCCAGTGAAGCAGGCGGCGGCGGAGCCGGCCGCGGGCCACGGCGAGTACGCCGCGCGCACCGCTCGCCACGCGCACTGCCAGTGCGCCGGAGTGCGTGGCGTACGGGTGCGCCAGGAGTACGCCGTGTGCGGCGCTCGGCAGGGCGCGTCGGCGCAGTCGGCCGGCGCCCGTCCGGGCGTGCGCCGTGACCGTCCGCCGCCCGCCGTCCGCGAAACGGAGGGTCAGGCGCAGGTCCCAGACGCCGGAGCCGAGTCCGGCCAGGTCCACGGGCACCTCTGCCGACCAGACGGCGGGCCCGGAGGGCGTGAGCGCGGCCCTCGTGCGCCCGCGCGCGCGGCCGTCCTCGCGCCCGTGCCAGGCCACGTCCACCTCGACCGGGGCCGCCGCGGCCACCCTGCCGTACAGCTCGTGCAGCCGCAGACGCAGCGGCGAGGCACGCGCGCGCGGGCGCAGCTCCGCGTCCACCGCGAGGGGGAGCACGGGGACGGGGCGGGTCAGGAGCGGGCCCAGGGATACCTGGGGGAGGTCGGGGGACCAGACCGGGACGCCGTCGGCGGTGCGGGCGTAGGGCGGGAGCAGGCGCGCCGGGCGGGCGGCGAGTTCCCTCAGACGGGGCAGGTCGCGGGGCTCGGGGGACGCCAGCAGGACCCGCGCGAGCAGCCGGCCGGGGGCGACGGCGTCCGGCTCCCGGTCGGCGTCGTCGTAGCGCGCCAGGTACTGCCGGGTGAGCGTCCACCACGCGCGCCGGTGGTCCGCGTCGCGCAGGCCCAGCTCGCGCGCGTACATGCGCAGGTCGTGGTCGAGGAACTTGGCACGCGCCGCCCGGGCCAGTTCCTTCTGCCCGGCGCCCAGCAGGATGTCGTACGCCAGCGCGCAGGCCTCGACGCGCGCCGCCCAGTTCTCGACGCGCTCCCGGTCCAGCGAGAGCGACAGCCGCCCGGCCGACCGGCGCACCTGCCACACGTACACCCGGTCCGGTACGAGCACGACGCGCGGGCTCGCGGCCAGGACGCGCGCGGTGAAGACGAAGTCCTCGTAGCGGAAGCGGCCCTCGGGGAAGCGGATGCCGTGGTCGCGCAGGAAGCCGGTGCGGTACAGCTTGTTGACGCACAGGGTGTCGTGGACCAGCCGGGGGAGCCGGTCGGGGCGGTCGAGGACGCGGTGCGCCGGGTAGAGGAACGCCTGCCACGGCTGTTCGCGTCCCGACGGCTGTTCCCGGCGCACGCACAACCCGCTCGCGACCTCTGCGTGCGCCCCGGTGGCCGCCGCGAGCAGCGCCTCCACCGCACCGGGCGGCAGCACGTCGTCGCTGTCCAGGAACATCACGTACGGCGCCGTCACCGCGTCGATCCCGGCGTTGCGCGGGCTGCCGCAGCCGCCGCTGTTCACCTCCCGGCGCACCACCCGCAGCCGCGGCTCCCGGCCGGCCAGCCGGGCGAGCAGTCCGGCGCTGCCGTCGGTGGAGCCGTCGTCCACGGCGATGACCTCGGCGACCGCGGGCCCCTGGGCCAGGGCCGAGCGCACGGCGTCGGCCACATGGGCGCGGTCGTCGTAGCCGATGACGACGACGGCGGCCTGAGGTGCCGGGTGCGGGTCTCGCGGTTCTGGGGGCATGGGGTCCACGGGCCGGACGTGCGGGAATGCACCCCATTATCCCGTTACGGGGCGCTGAACGCCCGGGCGGGGATGCGGTCGGAACCGGGCCGGGGCTCCACCGGCGCCGCGGGCTCCCCGGCCGGTGGCCGCGCGTCCCGCCACAGCCGCACGAAGGACAGCACGGCGGCGGCGGCCAGCAGCCCGTTGCGGGCCAGCATCAGCAGACAGCCGGCCCAGGTGCCGTCGATCACCTCGCGGTAGTACATGGGGAACACGACGGTGCTCAGCGCGGACGCCGCGAGGATCAGCACCGCCACCGGGCGCTGGCCGGTGCGGCGCGAGGTCAGGCACACGGCGGCGAGCCCGATCAGCCAGATCATGTACTGGGGGCTGATGACCCGGCTGGTGACCGTGAACAGCAGCACCGCGCTCAGCGCCGCGTCGTACGGCGTGGCCTCGCTCCAGTGCCGCGCCCGCAGCCGCCACAGCAGCAGCAGTGCGAACGCGAGCGCGGTGAGCGCGAGCGAGGCCGTGGCGACGGCGTGCACGTGCGGGCCGGTGAGTTCGATGGCGCCGTACTGGTAGCGGGTGCGGCCCGGCCAGCCGGCGTGCCGGGCCAGGTTCAGCGCCGTGCCGCCGAGCGACTCGATCTGCACGCCCCGGCCGCTCTGTTCCCGCAGGAAGGACAGCGGATGGGCGAGGAAGGCCGCGAGCAGCCCGAAGCACACGGCCCCGGTCGCCGCCGCCCACGTCCACGCCGTACGCGTGGGCCGCCCGCGGGGCGTGCCCAGCAGCACCAGCGCCGGCCACACCTTCACCAGGGCGCCCAGGGCCCCGAACACCCCTCCCGCGCGCGGGGAGCGCGCCGACGCCAGCAGGGACAGCACGGCCAGGGCGGTGACCTCGGCGTCGTACCGGGCGAGCGGCAGGTGCAGCAGCAGCGGCAGCCCGCCGGTCCACACGGCAGCGCCGAGCAGGCTGCGCCCGGGCCGGGTGCCCGCGCGGACCAGCGCCGCCGCGGTCACCGCGTCCACGGCCAGCGTCAGCAGCACGAACGCCTGGAAGTACGTCAGCCCGGGCAGCAGGCCCGGTGCCAGGAGCACCGCGCCCGCGCCGGGCGGGTACTGCCACAGCGTGTCGTGCACGGGGAAGGAGCCGTGCGCGAGGACGCCGTACCAGTGGTGGTACAGCCGCCACACCTCCCTGGCCACCGAGCCCCCGCCCAGCAGTGGGGAGGTGCTGTGCGTGAGCAGCCACAGCATGAGGGCACGGGTGGCGAGCCACAGGACGGTGAGGACGAGGACCGGGCCGGGGGTGACACGGAGACGGTTCATCACATGGGAGCGTAAGCCGAGCGGATGGGGTATCCATGCCGATACGCCGTCAATGACCTACAAAGGTTGGCTAATCGCAAAAGATCGGGCCATGGTGAACGTCGGGCTTCCTGTGCAACCGCAGTCGCGTCGGGCGGCTGGAGCGGCCGGCGCCGCGCCGGCCGGTGCGACGGGCCACGCGCGACGCGGGGTGCCCGGGTGTTCCCGGGAGCGGCTGGGCCGCGCTGCCGCGGTGGGCGTGCCCGCGCTGGTGATGGCGGCGCTCGGGCTGTGGGGGCTCGACCGGGGCGGCATGTGGCGCGACGAGGCCGTCAGCTTCCAGGTCGGGCGCCGCACGGTACCGCAGATCTGGCGGCTGCTGCATGGCGTCGACGCGGTGCACGGCCTCTACTACCTGTTCGTGCACGCCGTCCTCGCCGTGCACCCCGGCGAGGTCGTCCTGCGGCTGCCGTCGGTGTGCGCGGCGGCCGTCACGGCGGGCCTGGTGGCCGCGCTCGGCTGCCGGCTGGCCCGGCCGCGGGTCGGCCTGTGGGCCGGCCTGCTCTACGCGGTCGCCCCGATGGCCGGCCACTACGCGCAGGAGGGCCGCTCCTACGCGCTCGTCGCGGCCGGCGCCACCTGCGCGACACTGCTGTTCGCCCGGGCCGTGCAGGGCGGTTCGTGGTGGCCGTACGGCGTCGTCCTCGGACTCACCTGCTGGCTGCACGAGTTCGCGGTCCTGCTGCCGTTCGCGCACGCGGTGTCGCTGGCGCTCGCCCGGGCCGGAGCGCGGACGTGGCGGCGGTTCGGGGTCGCGGCCGGTGCGGCGGGCCTCGCGCTGCTGCCGATGGTGGTGGTGTCGCGGGGGCAGGCGGCGCAGGTGGCGTGGCTGCGGTCGCCCACGGCGGAAACGGCGGGAGGGCTGCTGCGCGGATTCCTCGGGCCGGGCGACGAGGTGTACTGGGTGTGCCTCGGGCTGGCCCTGCTCGGGCTGGCCGGGCTGGCGGGGCGGCGGGGCGAACTGACCTGTGCGGGCGTGGGGTTGCCGGTGGCGGTGGTGCCGCCGGCCCTGCTGATGCTGGCCTCGCAGGTCTCACCGCTGTACGTCGACCGGTACGTGCTGTACGCGCTCTCGGGGGCGCCGCTGGTGGTGGCCGCGGGGGCCGAGCGGCTGGCGGGGGCGCTGGAACGCCCGCGGCGGGGCCGGCGAGGGCCGCGTGCCCTGCCCGGGGTCCCGGCCGCGCGGCCCCGGCTGCTCGCCCTCACCGGCGTCCTGGCCGTCGCCCTCTCCCTGCTCCACCAGTTCCCCCTCCTCCAGCAGGACCGTGATCCCGCCCGCCGGCCCGACGACCTCGCCGCGGTCTCCCGGGTGGCCGCGCGAGAGGTGGGTCCCGGTGAGCCGGTGCTGTTCCTGCCGGCGCAGACGCGGAACGCGGCGCTCACCTATCCACGGGCGTTCCGGGGGACGCGCGACCTGGCACTCGTGGCGGGGGCGGCCGGGTCGGGCACCCTGTACGGGCGGGAGGCCGGGCCCGGTGAGCTGCGCCGCAGGCTGGCGGGGCTGGACCGGGTGTGGGTGGTGGCGGACCGGCGGCTGCTCGCCGGCCGCTGGATTCCGCGCGACCCCACGGAGCGGACCAAACTGACCGTCCTGTGGCAGGAGTTCGCCGGGGACCGGGAGTCCGTCCGGGGCCTGCTGACCGTGCGGCTCTACGTCCGCCCGACCGGCCCGGGTTCTGGGAGCCGGGCCGGTGCGGGCCCTGGGGCTGCGGCCGGTGCGGTGCCCGGGATTCCGGCCGACGCGTCTCCCGGAATTTCGGCCGGCGTGCGCCCGGGCACCCCGGCCGGCGTGCACTCCGGCGCCGGGGCTGGCGCGGGCCCTGGGACCCCGGTCGGCGTGCACTCCGGCGGCTGGGCTGGCGCGGACGCCGGGGCTCCGCTCGGTGCGCGCTCCGGGACTTCGCTCGGCGCGCCCCCAGGGGGCCCGGCCGGCGTGCGTCCCGGGACTGTGCTCGGCGTGCGCCCCGGGACCCCGGCTGGCGTGCGCCCCGGCACCTCGGCTGGCGCGGACGCCGGGGCTCCGCTCGGTGCGCCCTGAGGGAGCCTGGCCGGCGTGCGTCCCGGGACCCCGGCTGGCGTGCGTCCCGGCACCCCTGCTGGCGTGCACTACGGCGCCTGGGCTGGCGCGGGCCCTGGGACCCTGGCTGGCGCGCGCCCCGCCACCCGCGCTGGCGTGCACCCCGGCGCCTCGGCCGACGCGCGCCCCGGGTCCCTGCCGGCGTGCACCCCGGAACCCCGCTCCGTGCGCGCCCCGCGACCCCGCTCCGTGCGCGCCCCGCGACTGCGCCCCGCGCGGCCTCAGGGGCTGTGGTCAGAGGGCGCCCCGGGACTCCGCCCGGGCCGCCGTGTCCAGGGCGGTGGTGAGCTGGTCCAGGCGGGCGCGCAGACCGGCGATCTCCGCCAGGTCGAAGCCGGTCGCCGTCATGATCCGGCGCGGCACCTCCAGGGCCCGCTCGCGCAGGGCCGCGCCCTCGCCGGTGAGCCGGACCCGTACCGAACGCTCGTCCTCCGCGCTGCGCTCGCGCCGGACCAGGCCCGCTCCCTCCAGCCGTTTGACCAGCGGGGACAGCGTGCCCGAGTCGAGACGCAACTGCTCGCCGAGCGCCTTGACCGGCAGGTCGTCCTGCTCCCAGAGCACGAGGAGCACGAGGTACTGCGGGTAGGTGAGCCCGAGGTCCTTGAGGATCACGCGGTAGACGCCGTTGAAGGCGCGGGACGCGGCGTGCAGCGAGAAGCAGATCTGGCGGTCGAGGCGGAGCCAGTCGGCGTCGGGCGTGGTGGTCATGGATCCAGGATAGCTCTTGCGGGCCATTTGGTTGTGCGCAACTTAATTGTGTGCTCTACTTGGCGTCGTCGCGATCCCCGGCGGATCCGGCAACGCACCCCACATCGAGAGGGATGGTCTTCCATGGACGCGCTCTACACCGCTGTCGCCACCGCAACCCACGGCCGCGAGGGCCGCGCCGTCTCGTCCGACGGCAGGATCGACCTCGCCCTCGCCATGCCGGCGGAGCTGGGCGGCAACGGCCAGGGCACCAACCCGGAGCAGCTCTTCGCCGCCGGGTACGCCGCCTGCTTCGGCAGTGCCCTCGGGCTCGTCGGCCGCCAGGCCAAGGTCGACGTCAGCGACGCCTCGGTGACCGCCGAGGTCGGCATAGGCAAGCAGGGCGAGGGCTTCGGCCTGAAGGTCACCCTGCGCGTCGAGCTGCCCGGCACCGTGGACGAGGCGACCGGCCGCAAGCTGGTCGAGAGCGCCCACCAGGTCTGCCCGTACTCCAACGCCACCCGCGGCAACATCGACGTCGACCTCGTCATCGAGTAGGCACGCCGCCCCGCGCAGGGGGCCGGTCCCGGCCGGGACCGGCCCCCTCCGCGCGCGCCGGTCAGGCAGACGTCAGCGCGTCCGGGGCCGCCGCCTGTCCCGGGATCCGCGCGGACTCCGCGTCCGGCATCGACTCGCCCAGCAGCAGGGTCCGTACGACCCGTTCGGCGGCCCGCCCGTCGTCGAACTCGCAGAACCGGGCCCGGAAACCCGCCCGCAGCCGCGCCGACTCCTCGTCCCGCCACGCGCCCGATGAGAACAGCCCGGCCAGCTCGCGGTAGGAGGACGAGACGTGGCCCGGCGGCTCGGCGGTGATGTCGAGATAGGTGCCCCGGCTCGCGGTGTACGCGGGCCGGTCGTCGGCGTGCACCACGATCGGCCGGTCGAGGTTGGCGTAGTCGAACATCACGCCCGAGTAGTCGGTGACCAGCACGTCCGCGGCGAGCAGCACGTCGGCCACCCGGAGTTCACCGGTCGCGTCGACCACGATGCCGCGCCGGTCCAGCTCGGTGAGGCCCAGACCCCGCGCCGGACCGTTCGCCAGGGACGGGTGCAGCCGGACGACGAGCGTGTGCCCCTCCCCGAGGTCGGCCGCGAACCGGGCCAGGTCGATGCGGTCCACGTGCCCGCTGCGGCGGTAGTCCCGCCGGGTCGGCGCGTACAGCACGACCGTGTGGTCCGCCGGGATGCCGTGCCGCTCCCGGAAGTCGCCGGTGCCGCCGTTCACCAGGACGTCGTTGCGCGGGCTGCCGGTGCGCACCGAGGCGAAGTGGCAGGGGAAGGCCCGTTCCCAGACCAGTTCGGAGTGCCGGTTGGCGACCAGGCTGTAGTCCCAGCGGTCGGCCCGGCGCAGCATCTGCGGCACGTCGAAGCCGAGCCGGGCACCCGGCTTGTCCAGCAGGTCGGCGCCCAGGTACTTCAGCGGGGTGCTCTGGTGGGTGTGGATGTGCACGCTGCCGGGCCGCTTGACCAGGGTGCCGGGCCAGTTCACGTCGTTGACGAAGAACGCGGCGCGCGCGGTGACCTCCAGATAGCGCCGGGAGCCGACGATCACGTGCTCCACACCGGCCGGCAGCCGCGCCGCCGTCTCCGCGTCCCGCACCACCCACACCCCGCGCAGCTGCGGGGCGATCTCGCGGGCGGCGGCGTAGACGGCCGCCGGGTCGCCGAGCAGGCCCTGGTGCGAGGACGCCGAGTAGACCACGAGGTGCGGGTCGAGCGGCCGGCGGGAATGCAGGGACGCCCAGCCCGCGCGGGCCCGGACGCCGGCCGCCCGGCGCGCCTGGACCGCCCGCCGCGCCGCCTCCCGGCCGGCCCGCGCCGTCTGCCGCCGCAGCCGGTACCCGGTCCAGGAGCCCTCCAGCACGGCGACCTCACCGGCCACCCGGGCACCCTCCGGCCGGTGCCGGCGGAACAGCTCCGCCGTGCGCCGGAAGAACTCGGCCTTGTCGGCGGGCGGCAGCCGGTCGGGTTTGGCGAGGATGTCCAGGCAGTGCTCGCCCATCTTGCGGTGCAGGTACGGCCGCCAGCCGGCCAGCTCCGGGTGCTGCCCGACGAAGGCGAAGACCCGCTCGTACTGGTCGTGGATGTCGAAGTGCTTGCGGCTGGTGGTGGACAGGATGTTGCCCTGCCGGCGCTGGCGGTAGTTCAGGCAGATCCGGTCCAGCGCGGCGATCCGGCGGGCGCTGAGCAGGACCGGGAACGTCCAGGGGGTGTCCTCGTAGTAGCCGGGCGGGAACGCGAAGCCGTTCTCGGTGACGAACTCCCGCCGGTAGACCTTGTTCCACACCACCATCAGCAGGTCCAGGATCTCCGGGCGCCCGGCCGCCGTGAAGGTCTCCGCCCCCGCCTCGGTGAGGATGTGCGAAAGGACGTTGCGGCGGGTGCCGCCCCACCAGTACGTGCGCGCGTAGTCGAAGACGAGCACATCCGGGTCGGCGGACTCCGCGAGCCGGTCGGCGATGGCCCCCAGCGCGCCGGGGGTGAGGGTGTCGTCGCTGTCCAGGAAGAACAGGTAGTCGCCGGTGGCGTGCGGGATGCCCGCGTTGCGGGCGCGGCCGAGGCCGGCGTTCTCCGGCAGGTGCAGCACCGTCACCCGCGGGTCGCGCGCGGCGTACTCGTCCAGGATCGCGCCGCAGCCGTCCGGGGAGCAGTCGTCCACGGCGATCAGCTCGAAGTCCCCGAAGGACTGCTGGAGCACCGAGTCCAGGCACTCGGGCAGGAAGGCCTGCACGCGGTAGCAGGGCACGATCACACTGAAGCGGGGCACGGCGGGTCAGCTCCTCACGAGGGTCGCGGCGGCGGGGGCGGGGACGCGTTCCGCCAGCGGGATCACGGGCGGCACGGCCTCGGGCGGTTCGCCGAGCAGCACCCGCCGGACGACCCGCTCGGCGGCCCGCCCGTCGTCGAACTCGCAGAACCGCTCCCGGAACGCGGCCCGCAGCGCCCCGGCCTCCGGGCCCGCGTACGACCCGTCACGGAAGACGGCGGCCAGCTCGTCGGGGGTCCGGGCGACCGCGCCGGGCGGCTCGGCCATCAGGTCGAAGTAGACGCCCCGGGTCTCTCGGTAGACGTCCCAGTCATCGGCGTACACCACGATCGGCCGGTCGAGGTTGGCGTAGTCGAACATGATCGACGAGTAGTCGGTGATCAGCGCGTCCGCGGCCAGGCAGACGTCCTCGGAGGAGCGGTGCGCGGTCACGTCGATGATCCGCTCCGAGCCCCGGGAACGGCCCCGGTCGTAGAAGTAGTGTGCGCGCAGCAGGACGACGACGTCCTCGCCGGCCGCCTCGCAGAACGCCTCCAGGTCCAGGCCGGGCGCGAAGGCGCTGTGGTGGTCGCGGTGGGTCGGCGCGTACAGCACGGCCGTGCGGCCCTCCGGGACGCCCAGGTCCCGCCGGATCCGCGTTACGTCCTCGGCGGTCGCCGTGCAGTAGACGTCGTTGCGCGGATAGCCGTACTCCAGGTGCTCGTACGAGCCGGGGAAGGCGCGCTCCCACATCCGGGTCGAGTGGCGGTTGGACGACAGGTTGAAGTCCCAGCGGTCGACCCGGCCCAGCAGCTTCGCGAAACTGCCGGACTGCGCGGCCACCACCGGATACGCCGACTGGTCCACGCCCATCGTCTTCAGCGGGGTGCCGTGCTGGGTCTGGAGATGCACGCTGCCCGGCCGTTTGACGACGCCCTCGGCGAAGTTGGCGTTGTTCACCAGGTACGTCGCGCGGGCCAGCACCTCCCAGTAGCGGCGGGAGCCGATCACCGCGTGTTCCACGTCCTCGGGCAGCGTGTGCTCCTGGCCGGCCTCGACCAGGAACACCGAACGCAGGTGCGGGGCGAGTTCGCGGGCCTTGGCGTGGATCGCGGCCGGGTTGCAGGCGTAGCCGCGGCCCCAGTAGGCGCAGTACACGACGAGGTCCGGATCGAGCGGGCGGCGCAGGTCGCGGGCGTAGCGCAGGCGGGTGCGCAGCAGGTGCGGGCGGGGCAGGGCCTCGGCGGAGCGGGCGGCCACCTGGTTGGCGCCGCGCAGGGCACGGAACGCGCTGTACGCCCCCGCCGCCAGCAGCCGGTGCTGCACGCCGAGGCTGCCGCCCGGTGTGCGGTGGCCGGCCGGCCGGTGCCGCCGGTGCAGGCGGCCCGCGCGGCGGAAGAACGCCCGGTGCCCGGAGGGCAGCCGCTCCGGCCGGGACGCCGTCTTCAGCACCACCGCGAACAGCTGGTCGAACAGCGGGCCGGTGCGTTCGGCGGGCAGGCCGCGCTCGGCCGCCACCGTCAGGACCCGCTCCACCTGGTCCAGCAGGGCGTGCTGATGCGGGCCGGGCAGGTTGAGCCGGCTGCCCTGGCGGCGCAGCCGGTGCCGGACGACGGCCTGGCGCAGCACCGCGATCCGCTCGGCGGCGACGGTGACCAGCCCGCCCCAGCCGAGGTCGGTGAAGTGGCTGTCGGGGAAGGTGAGGTCCCGCTCGGCGAGGAAGTCGCGGCGGTAGGCGGCGCTCCACGCCGGCAGCTGCACGCCGGTCAGCTCCGGCAGCCCGGCGGGGGCGAAGACGCCCTTCGGGGCCTTCGCGAGCAGGGGGGCGGCCGGGTCGGTGGGCTCGCCCTCCCACCAGGGGACGCGCTCGTGCCCGGCGTAGAGCACGTCCACCTCGCCGGTCTCGGTCAGCCGGGCGTCCAGCGTCGCGAGCGCGCCCGGCAGCAGCAGGTCGTCGCCGTCCAGGAACAGCAGGTACGTGCCGGTCGCCGCCCGCATCCCGGCGTTGCGCGCCCCGCCCAGGCCGTCGGACGGCGGCGAGTGGACCGGGGTGACCCGGGAGTCCCGCCCGGCGTACCCGGCGGCCACCGTCGCGGCCGGGGCGCCGGGGCCGTCGCAGACGGGGATCAGCTGGAGGTCGCCGAAGGACTGGCCGAGGACCGAGTCCAGCGCCTGGGACAGCCGGCCGGCGACCCCGTGGGAGGGGACGATGATGCTGAAGCGGGGCATTCTGTTCTTTCTGTCGTCGTGCGGACGCGGCCGGGCCGGCCCGCCGGACGCCAGGTGGACGGCCGGCTCGGAGTGGGCCGCGTCGAGCCGAGGGGCATGGGAACTCCCGGAAGGACCAACGGTGTTCAGCGGCCCTCGGTGACGGGGAGGAGGCCGGAAGGTTGCGTCGCGGTGACCGCCGGGACGTGCGCGCCGCCCGCCGGCACCGGAGTGCGCTCCCCGGGCGGCACCACCGGCGGCAGGTCCGTCTCGCCCAGCACCACCCGCCGTACGACCCGTTCGGCGGCACGCCCGTCGTCCCACGGGCAGAACCGCTCCCGGAACACCGCCCGCAGTCCCGCCGCGCGCGTGCCGCACCACAGCCCGGTGGCGAAGACGTCGGTCAGCTCGTCGTCGCTGCGCGCCACCGGACCGGGCGGGCAGGCCCCCAGGTCGAGGTAGGTGCCGTGGACCGCCTCGTACGCCTCCCGGTCCGGGGTGTGCAGCACGATCGGCCGGTCCAGGTTGGCGTAGTCGAACATGACCGGTGCGTGGTCGGTGAGCAGCGCGTCCGAGGCCAGGCACAGGCCGGCCGGGTCCGGGTGGCCGGAGACGTCGATGATCCCGTTGCCCCGGACGGGCAGGTGGGTGCGGGCCAGGACCACGAAGCGCAGGCCCAGCCGGCGCAGCAGCCGCTCCAGGTCGAGCGGCGGGCGCTGGGTGCGCAGGTGTGCGCGGTGGGCGGGCGCGTACAGGATCGCGACCGCGTCCTGCGGGACGCCCAGTGACGCCCGCAGCCCGGCCACGTCCGCGGCCGTCGCCCGCTGCAGGACGTCGTTGCGGGGCAGGCCGTACTCCAGCGTGGTGTAGCGGCCCGGGTGCGTCCGCTCCCAGGTCAGCGTGGTGTGCCGGTTGCCGGACAGGACGTGGTCCCACCGGTCGACGTCCCGCAGCAGCTCCGCGAAGTCCGTGCCGCGGGCCGCCGCCGGACGCTCCAGCAGGTCGAGGCCCGTGTGGGCCAGCGGGGTGCCCTGCCCGGTCCGCACGAAGACCTGTCCGGGCCGCTTCCGCATCCGCGCGCCGAAGCCGGCGTCACCGACCAGGTACCGGGAGCGGGCCAGCGCCGTCCAGCAGGCGGCCGTGCCGGGCCTCAGCGGGCGCGGACCCGGTGGGGCCGCCCGCTCCTGCCCGGGGCGGACGAGCCACGCGGTCCGCACCTGCGGGGCGTGCACGCGGAACGCCGCCTCCAGCGCGGCCGGGTCACCGCCGTACCCCTCGTGCGCGGTGAACACCGCCCGGTCGGCACGCAGCGGCAGGCACAGCTGGACGCGGTAGTGCAGCCGGAGCGCGGCGGTGCGCAGCCCGCGGGCCCACCTCCCCCCGGCCCGCCTCGCGCGCCGGCGCAGGGCGGCGGCCAGCCGCAGCGCCCGGAACGTGCGGTGCAGCCCGAAGCGGACCAGGGCGTGCCGCGGCTCCAGCCGCACCCCGGGCACCCGGTGGCGGCGGCACTGGGCGCGGGCCCGGCGCAGGTACGCGCCGTGGCTGCCGCGCGGCAGCCGGCCGCGCCTGCTGAACACCACGGCGTGGTGGTCGAGCATCCGGCGGTACAGCTCCGGTTTCCAACGGGCCAGTTCGGGATGCCCGTCGACGTACGCGAACACCCGGTCGTACTGCTCGAACAGGTCGAAGTGCTTGTGGCTCGTGGTGCCGAGGATGCTGCCCTGCCGGCGCTGGCGGTAGTGCACGCACACCCGATCCAGGGTGGCGAGCGACCCCGCGGTCATCAGCACCGGGAACGTCCAGGGAGTGTCCTCGTAGTAGCCCGGCGGGAACCGGAAGGCGTGCCGCGCGACGAACTCCCGCCGGTAGGCCTTGTTCCACGCCACCATCAGCACCCCGAGCAGCCCCGGCCGGTCCGCCAGCCGGAACGGCGCCGGGCCCTGCTCGGTGAGCCGGCCGGCGAGCTGGTTCCGCACCGTGCGGCCGTCCCAGTACGTGCGCGCGTAGTCGAAGACCAGGACGTCCGGGTCACCGGTCTCCTTGAGCCGGTCGGCGACCGCCCGCAGTGCGTCCGGGGTGAGGGTGTCGTCGCTGTCCAGGAACACCAGGTAGTCGCCGGCCGCCTCCGCCATACCCGCGTTGCGGGCCCCGCCCAGGCCCTGGTTGGCGGCCAGGTGCACGGCTTTCACGCGCGCGTCCCGGGCGGCGTACTCGTCGATGATCGCGCCGCAGGCGTCGGGTGAGCAGTCGTCCACGGCGATCAGTTCCAGATCGGGGAAGGACTGCGAGAGCACCGAGTCC
Organism: Streptomyces sp. NPDC028722; assembly: GCF_040637655.1. Classification (NCBI taxonomy): domain Bacteria; kingdom Bacillati; phylum Actinomycetota; class Actinomycetes; order Kitasatosporales; family Streptomycetaceae; genus Streptomyces; species Streptomyces sp. NPDC028722. The sequence goes on along the minus strand of NZ_JBEZWU010000007.1, from coordinate 305,711 downwards.
AGGCACTCGGAGAGGTACGCCTGGACCTTGTACGCGGGGACGATGACACTGAACCTGGGCAAGGGACATCCATGGGTCGGACGGCACGGGCGTTCTGCCCGGCAACGGCCGACGGAGTGACTTGGTTACGCCCCGTACGGCATTCGGGCTACACCGGCCCGCGGTGCCGACCGATGGACCCGCCCCCGAAAACCCGTGAAGGGGCGGGCCGTTGCCGGCCCGCCCCCGCCACGATGCCCGGCCCTGCGGCTACTTGACCGCCCCGGCCATCACCCCGGACACGAACTGCCGCTGGAACGCGAAGAACACGGCCAGCGGAATCACCATCGACAGGAAGGCGCCGGGCGCCAGCACGTCGATGTTGTTGCCGAACTGCCGTACCTGCGTCTGGAGGGCGACCGTGATGGGCTGGGTCCCCGACTTGGTGAACACCAGCGCCACCAGCATGTCGTTCCACACCCACAGGAACTGGAAGATGCCCAGCGAGGCGATGGCCGGGCCGCCCAGCGGCAGCACCACCCGCGCGAACAGGCGCAGTTCACCCGCGCCGTCCAGCCGGGCCGCCTCCAGCAGCTCCCGCGGGATCTCCGCGAAGAAGTTCCGCAGCAGGAACACCGCGAACGGCAGACCGAACCCGGTGTGGAACAGGATCACCCCGAAGATCGTCCCGAACAGCCCGATCTTCCCGAACAGTTCGGCGATCGGGATCAGCGCCACCTGCACGGGCACCACCAGCAGGCTCACCACGCCCAGGAACCACCAGTCGCGGCCCGGGAACTCCATCCAGGCGAACGCGTACCCGGCCAGCGCGCCGATCATGACGACCAGCAGGGTCGCCGGGACGGTGATCAGCACGGTGTTCACCAGCGAGTGGGTGATGTCACCGTTCTCCAGCAGCTTCCGGTAGCTGTCCACGGTCAGCCGGGACGGCTTGCTGAGCACCGTCCACCAGCCGCTCGCACTCATGTCCTCCGGAGTGCGCAGCGAGGAGATGAGCAGGCCGATGGTCGGCACCAGCCAGAACAGGCCGACCACGATCAGGAACGCCTGGACGAGCCCGCCGCTCAGTTTCTGGGCGATCCTGCCGCCGAGCGACCGGCGGCCCGTCACCGGCGCCCCCGCGGAGGCCGTCTTGCCGATGCTGTCGGCGGTCGCCGTCATCGCCGTACCTCCCGCCTCAGCCTGCGCATGTTGAACAGCATCACCGGGATCACCAGCAGCAGCAGGAACACCGCGATCGCGCTCGCCACGCCCGGCCGTCCCTCCGCGAAGCCCTTGCGGTACAGCTCCAGCGCCAGCACGTTCGCGTCGTCCTGCGAGGAGCCCGGCGCGATGATGAACACCAGGTCGAACACCTTCAGCACGTTGATCATCAGCGTGACGGTGACCACCGCCAGGACCGGGGCCAGCAGCGGCACGGTGACCCTGCGGAACACCTGCCACTCGCTGGCGCCGTCGACCCGCGCCGCCTCCAGCAGCTCCCGGGGCACGCCCGCGAGCCCGGCGGCGATCAGCACCATCGCGAAGCCCGCCCACATCCACACGTACGATCCGATGATCGCCGGGGTCACCAGCGCCGGGCCGAGCCATCCGACCCCGCCGTACGGCTCGCGGAAGTTGTCCGCGGGCAGCCGCAGCCGGGCCCCGTCGGCCGACGCCGGCAGGGTGAACGTGCCGTCGCCGGACGCCCGCGCGGTGGCGACCACCTTGCCGCCCTTCACGGCCTCGACGCGCATCCCCGCGTACCCCAGCTCGCCCGGGTCCGGCGCGCCCAGCCGTCCCACACCCTTGCCGCGGGTGAAGTCCTGCCAGGTGGTGCCGGTGATCCTGCCCGGTTCCGCCGGCGCGGCGGCGGCCTTCTTCGCCCCGTCCGGCATCTGGTCCGGGGCGACACCGACGAGCGGCAGGGCGACCGGCCGCCCGGCGTGGACGGCGTCCTTCGTGACGAACCCGCCGCCCTCGGCGGCGAGCGGCGACTCGCGCCCCGGATGGGCCTTGGGGAACGCCGACGACTGCGCGAACGTGTCGTGCACCCCCACCCACACGGCGTTCGCCACACCCTTGTCCGGGTCCTGGTCGTACACCAGCCGGAAGATGATCCCGGCGGCCAGCATCGAGATCGCCATCGGCATGAAGACGACCAGTTTGAACGCTGTGCCCCAGCGGATCCGCTCGGTCAGCACCGCGAAGATCAGTCCCAGCGCGGTGGAGACCGTCGGCGCGAACACCACCCAGATCACGTTGTTCTTCAGCGCCGTACGGATGCCGTCGTCGGTGAACAGCGTCCGGTAGTTGTCCACACCCGTGAAGCGGTCACCGGAGGAGTCGAAGAAGCTCCGGACGACCGAGTACCCGATCGGGTAGACCACGAGCGCGCCCAGCAGCACCAGGGCGGGCAGCAGGAACAGCACTGCCACGGCCCTGCGGGTGCCGGTCACGCTTCCGCGACCGCGGGGTGCGGCGGGGCCCGGTGGGGCCCCGGCCGCCGCTGCCGACGCCATCGCCGGATCAGCTCCCGCTTCCGTACGCCGCCGCCGCGTCCTTCTCCAGCCGCGCCTGGGCGCCCGCGACGTCGGCCGGGTTCTTCAGGAAGTCCTGGAGGTCCTTCCACTCGCCCTTGCCGGGGGTGCCGCCGAAGGCCTGCGGGGCCTGGTCGGACATGTCGAAGCGGAAGTCGTCACCGGACGCGATCAGCGCCTTGGCGATCTTCTGCTGCACCGGGTTCGGGTACGCCGACACCGGCACGTTCTTGTTCGGGGAGAGGTAACCGCCGAGCTTCGCCTGGATCGTGGCCGCGTCCGGCGAGGCGAGGAAGGTGGCCAGGGCCTGCGCCGCCTTGGAGTCCTTCAGGATCACCGCCGCGTCGCCGCCGGAGACCACGGGCGCCGTGGAGCCGACGGCCGGGAACGGGAACACCTTGGCGTCCGTGCCCACCTTCGCCTTGGTCTCACCGATGTTGACCTGCACGAAGTCACCCTCGTAGACCATCGCCGACTTCGGCTGGTCGCCGCCGGTGAACGTCTGGGTGACCGACTGGGGGAACTCCGTCTGGAGCGCGCCGCTCTGGCCGCCCGCCAGGTAGTCCTTCTTGCCCCAGATCTGGGCGAGGGTGGTCAGCGCCCGCTTCACGGACGGATCCGTCCACTTGATCTTGTGCTGGGCGAGCTGGTCGTACTTCTCCGGACCCGCCTGGGACAGATAGACGTTCTCGAACCAGTCGGTCAGCGGCCAGCCGTCCGCGCCCGCCACCGAGAAGGGCGTGACCCCCGAGTCGTACACCGCCCGGGAGGCGGTCAGCAGGTCCTGCCAGGTCTTGGGCTCCTTGGCGCCCGCGTTGCCGAAGGCGGTGGCGTTGTACCAGATCAGCGACTTGTTGGCGGCCTTGTAGTAGACGCCGTACGGCTTGCCGTCGACCGAGCCGATGTCCTGCCAGCCCTGCGAGTAGTTCTTCCGCAGCTCCTGCGCGGCCTCCGCTCCCAGCGGCTTGGCCCAGCCCTTCTGCACGGCCTGCCTGATCGCACCGGGCTGCGGCAGCATCGCCACGTCCGGCGGCTGACCGCCCGCGATCTTGGAACCGAGGAAGTTGATGATCGGGTCCTGCGCGGGCACGAAGGTCACCTTCGCGCCCGTCCGCTTCTCGAACTCGGCCAGGACCCGCTTGAAGTTCTTCTGCTCCTGGCCGGTCCAGACGGCGGCGATCTCCAGATTCGCGCCGTCCAGCTTCGGCAGGGTGACGGTGGAACCGGTGGCCGAGCCGGTCTTCTCCCCGCTGCCCTTCTTGTCGTTGTCACCGCTGGAACAGGCGGTGAGCGCCAGGGCTCCCGCGAGCAGTGCGGCGAGCGCGGTGGCGGGCCGGTGGATCCGGACGGTGCTGCTCTTGCTGCGCATCAATGCCCCGTTCGTCGTTCTCCGTTGAACGTCGGTGTCCAGGAACGGCTCTTGAACGTCATAAGACTGTCCCGTGCGCTCCGGTGTACGCCGGGCCGCTCCGGGCGGGCAAGACCGCCTGCCCGGTCGACCCGCTCATCGTGACCCGCTCGTGACCAGGGACGTATGCGCCACGCTTCCGGCTACAGCAGCGAGGGCACCTCCGCCGCCCCCACCTCGCGGGCCGCCCGCTCCACCGCGCTCGCCAGCAGGGCCAGGTCCGTCGGGCCGTTGCCCAGCTCCCGCACCGGACGGCGGGCCGGCGGATCGCCCATGCGCTGCCAGTCCAGCGGGACCACCGTCGGCCGCTGCGTCGCCGTCCGCGGGATACGGCCCGTCACCCGGCCGCCCTGGAAGCCGACGGCCCGCCCGTCCGCGTACTCCACCGTGCCCCGCCCCGGCGCCGGCTGCTCCGGCCCCGCCTGCGGCGCGTCCAGCGTGACCCGCAGGGCCGCCCGGCGTGCCGGTTCCGACTCCGCGGTACGGCCACCGGTCCCGGCCGCCGCCACCAGGTGCACACCGAGCCGCTCACCCTCCCGGACCACCGCCTCCAGTGCCCGCATCACCGACCCGGCGGCGGGCCGGCCCGGCGAGCCGAGCGGGGGAGTCACCAGCGCGTCCAGGTCGTCCACGACCACCACCAGCCGGGGCAGCGCCACCACCCCGGTCCGCCGCCGCGCCGCCGCACCGGGCCGCAGCCGCAGCGTGGCGCTGGACGTGCTCTCGATGTCTCCGGCGGCCGGACCGCGCTGCGCGGCGGCGGACGCCCGGTGCGCGGCGGCGTCCTGGTGGGCCGACGCGCGCGGTGCGGCGTCCGCGCGGACCGGCGCCCGCTGGGTGACCAGCCGGCCCGACACCTCCCGGCCCGTGTGCCACTGCGCGAAGTCCGTACGGCCCAGCAGCTCCGCCCGCCGCTTCAGCTCGGCGGCCAGCGCCTGTGCGAACTCCCGCATGCGCACGGGGTCGTTGGCGATGAGGTGCGTGGTGACGTGCGGTATGTCGGTGCAGACCCGCAGGCCCTCGCCGCGCCCCGCGCCGGTGCCGATCCCGTCCCGGCCGTCGAGCAGGACCACCGCCAGCCGGTCCGGCCGCTCGGCGGCGGCCAGCGAGGCCACCACGGCCCGCAGCAGCTCGGTACGGCCGCTGCCGTCCGGTCCCTCGATCAGCAGATGCGGCCCGTCGGCCACCAGGTCCGCACCGACCGGCCCGTGCGGCCCGGCACCCAGCACCGCCCGCGCCCGCCCGCCCGGCGAACCGGTGTCGTCGGCCGCGTCGGCCCAGCGCGCCATCAGGGACGCCGGGGTGGCCCGGGCCAGCCCCAGCTCGTCCAGCAGCCGGGCGGACTGCGGCAGCGGTACGGCCACGCGCGCGTGCCCCTCACCGGCCGGACCGTCCGGCCGCAGCGGCGCCAGCGCCCGCGCGAACCGCTCCGCCCAGGCGGCGGAGACGGCGTCGACCCCGGCGAGCGTGCCCGGGCCGACGGGGCCGCTCGGCGCGACCCGCAGCAGATGCAGCGCGGCGGCGACGTCCCCGCCGAGCAGGGCCACGGCACCGCAGTGCCGGAACGTCGGCGTCACCGCGCAGGCGTCCTCGTACGTGCTGGTCACCGGGGAGGCGGGCGAGGCGGGCTCGGTCTCGGCGAGGCACACCACGTGTATCCCGGCCCGCGGACCGGCCACGGCCAGCCGGGCGAGGGAGTCCCGCAGCGCCGAACCGCCGGGGTCACCGTCCACGACGACGACGGTGTACGGCCCCGGGAACCCGCCGACGCCGACCGGCCCGGCCCCGTCCTGGGCCCAGGACGGGCGACGGGCGCCGGTGCCCTGAGACGCGGGGGCGGGAGTACGGGGGGAAGCGGCCGGCGTGGTCCCGGTGGGCGGTATGGACATGCCGTGCGGGTCATCGGGCGTGCCGTACGGCGTGGTCCCTCCCGGGGCGCCGGACGCCGCGGCGGCCGTGGGGCGCGCGGGGCCGGGGTGGGCGGCGGTCCGGCCCGACGCCGCGTGGTCCTCCACCCGGCGCAGCAGCTCCTCCGTGCGGGCCGCCGCCTGCTCACGGTCGTAGGCCAGCAGCAGGCGGCAGTCCTGCCCGTGGCCCGGCCGGACATGCGGGAGCCAGCCCAGCCAGGCCCACTCGGCCGTCCGGTCCACCACCGGACGGGACCGGTCGGCGCTGATCAGCACGATCTCCAGCAGATCGGGGGAGTGCAGGGCGGCGAGCTGCGCCAGCACCGCGCGGGCCAGGCCGGACAGCCGGGGCCGGGGACCGGCCAGCCCGAGCGCCCCCGCCTCACGCAGCGCGGCGGTCACCGGCACCGCGGGCAGCAGGCCCGAACCGTCGGGCGCCCTCCGGTCGGCCGTGCCGAGCCGCACGGTCAGCGCCTCGGGGTGACCCGGCCCGCGCTCCCACAGCCGGGGGCCCGGGCCGAGCGCGGTCAGCAGCAGGGCGGCGGGGTCCGGCCACGCCTCCGGTCGCTGCGGGGCACCGGCCGGCCCGGCCTCGCCCGGGACCGCGGCCGTACCGGCGTACGTCTCCCGGTCGTCCGGCTGCTCCGCGCGCCCACCGGCCAGGCGTCGCGCCCAGGCACCGAGGCCGCGCCGCCGGCCGGCCGGCGCGGCCGTATCGCCGTACGGGGCCCCGTTCGGACCGCCGGGCCCGACGACACCGAACCGCCCGGCGTGGGTGTCCCCACCGTCCCCGCCCGGACGACCCCCGCGAGACCCGGTCCCGGCCGGCTCCCCGCCCCCGTAGCCGTGATACGCCCCACCGGCCGAGGAGCCCCCCGCACCGCGCAGATCCCCCGACGCCCCGACACCGCCCCCACCGACCGGGCCCGCCGCGGACGACACGCCTCCACCGGACCCACCAGCACCCGGGAACGCCGACGCGCCCGCTCCGGTCCGGCCGGACGCCGGTGACGCGTCCGTACCGCTCCCGCCGGCCGACGGGAGCGTGCCCGCACCGACACCGCCGATTCCGCCACCACCCGGAGGCGAGACCCCGGCACCGGTCCCCCCGGCGCCGCCGCCCGCGCCGAACGAGGGCGAGCCACCCGCACCGGACCCCCCGGCCCGCACAGCCGAACCCGCGCCCGCCGACGGGGACGGCATCCCACCGGAGCCACCCGCGTCAGCACCCGGACCCGACCCCGTACCCGCCGACGGCGAGAAACCCTCACCAGGGCCACCCACATCCGCCGACGGCGCGACACCCCCGCCGACACCCCCCGCGGCCTCCCCGCCCACGGCAACCCGCACGCACCCCTCCCCGTCAGGCACCGCGGGAACCCGGGCCGCAGGAGCCGGCCCCCCCGCTCCCCCCGACGGAGCGAGCCGCAACGCGGACTCCCCGATCCGCAGCAACCCCCCGGCAGGGACCCGCACCGGCTGTTCCCCCACCCGGACCCCGTCGAGCGACGTACCGTTCGTGGAGCCGAGGTCGGCGACCGAGACGCGGCCGTCCGCGCCGACGGTGACCGCGCAGTGCAGGCGGGAGACGTCCGGGTCGTCGAGCGGGACGTCCGCCTCGGCGGAACGGCCGACGGTGATCCGGCCGCCGTGCAGCAGATGGACCCCGCCCGCGTCCGGTCCGGCGACCACGTGCAGCTGGGTGGGAGCGTCGGCCGGCTCGGGATGCGGCTCCGGGGCGACCGGCGCGCCCAGGGACAGCACGGCTCCGTCGACCAGCGGGGGCTCGCCGAGGGTGGCGCGGCGCGGGTCCAGCCGCTCGGTGCCCGCGTAGAGGACGACAGCGGCGCTGCCGCCGTCGCGGCCGGCGCCGGGGCCGTTCTCCCCGGTGACCGCCCCGGCCAGCGCCGAGGCGACCGCGGCCAGCTCCGTGCCCACGGGCGCCGTGACCAGCACGTCACGGCTCGCGGCGCGGCCCCGCTGCGGGGAAGGGCCCAGCGGATCTACGACGGTCAGCCGGATCTGCATCGGCGTCAGCGGTCCCTTCTGCGCGGGTCTGCGCGGGCGCGGACTTCCCCCCACCCCACACGAGCACGTCGGCCAGTAACTGCTGGACGCATCTTCGCACCTGCCACTGACAACGCGCCCCGGACCCGGTGTGAAGTGATCTTGATTGGTCGGCTCTGCCCCCAAAAGTGCCTGACCGGTGTCCCGCCCGCGATCAGTTGAGATCGGTCACGTCCACCTCTGGCAACCACCGGACCGGACCCAGCGTCTTTCCTTCGAACATGCCCGGGAACGCGTACGTAGTGCCTTGAGGGGCCGCACTACAGTGGTCCGGGACACCGGAACGCAGGCGAGCGACAGCGAGCCACAGCAATCAGCAGGGAGCGCGTGACGTGCGGCCAGTCGGCAGCAAGTACCTGCTTGAGGAGCCGCTCGGACGCGGCGCCACAGGCACCGTCTGGCGTGCCCGCCAGCGCGAGACCGCGGGCGCCGAGGCGGCCGTGCCCGGTCAGCCCGGCGAGACCGTCGCGATCAAGGTCCTCAAGGAGGAGCTGGCGAGCGACCCGGACATCGTGATGCGCTTCCTGCGTGAGCGCTCCGTCCTGCTCCGGCTCACCCACCCGAACATCGTCCGGGTCCGCGACCTGGTCGTCGAGGGCGACCTGCTGGCCCTCGTCATGGACCTCGTCGACGGCCCCGACCTGCACCGCTATCTGCGCGAGAACGGCCCCCTCACGCCGGTCGCCGCAGCGCTGCTGACGGCGCAGATCGCCGACGCGCTCGCCGCGAGCCACGCCGACGGGGTCGTCCACCGTGACCTGAAGCCCGCGAACGTCCTGCTCAAGCAGTACGACGGGCAGATGCACCCGATGCTGACGGACTTCGGCATCGCCCGCCTCGCCGACTCCCCGGGCCTGACCCGTACCCACGAGTTCGTCGGCACGCCCGCGTACGTGGCGCCGGAGTCCGCCGAGGGCCGTCCGCAGACCTCGGCCGTCGACGTCTACGGTGCCGGCATCCTGCTGTACGAGCTGGTCACCGGCCGTCCGCCGTTCGGCGGCGGCACCGCGCTGGAGGTGCTGCACCAGCATCTGAGCGCCGAGCCGCGCCGCCCGTCCACCGTGCCCGACCCGCTGTGGACGGTCATCGAGCGCTGCCTGCGCAAGAACCCCGACGAGCGGCCCAGCGCGGAGAACCTCGCGCGCGGGCTGCGGGTCGTCTCCGAGGGCGTCGGCGTGCACGCGAACGCCGCGCAGATCGCCGCCGCCGAGGGTGTCGGCGCGCTGCTGGCCCCGGACCCGGCGCCGGCCGCCGTCCCGGGTGTGCCCGGCGCCGCCGACGCCACCCAGGTCCTGTCGGCGAACGGGCCGCAGGGGGCGTACGACCCGAACGGCGCGACCAGCGTGCTGCCGCACACCGGCGGCCCGGCGGGCGCCGCCGACCCCACGGCCGTGCTGCCGAGCACCGGCGCCGCGGACCCGACGGCCGTCCTGCCGCCCGTCCCGCCGGGCCAGTACGGCGGGCAGGACCCGTACGGTCAGGAAGGTCAGCAGGGGCAGCCCGAGCAGCCGCATCCCTGGCAGACGCAGCTGCGGGCCGCCCGCGACCGCAACGACCAGACGCAGATCCAGTACCTCGGCCCGGACGAGGACCCGCTGCGCCGCCGCCCCCAGCGGCAGGTGGCCCGGCCCCAGCAGCAGCCGCGCCCGGCACCGCAGGCCCGCCCGCAGCAGCCGCAGCCGCGCGGCCGGCAGCGCGGGCAGGGCGGCCCGGCCGGGCAGGGCGGGCAGGGCGCCGGGTACGGCTACCCGCAGCAGCAGCCCCAGCGGTACGCCACGCCGCAGCCCCAGCAGTACGCGCCGCCGGCCCGGCCGGAGCCGCAGCGGCCCGCGCGGGAGCCCCGGGCGCCGCGGCAGCGCGGCGCCAACCCGATGAAGATCCCCGGGCTCGGCTGCCTGAAGGGCTGCCTGTTCACGATCGTCATCCTGGTGGTGGCGAGCTGGCTGGTGTGGGAGCTGACCCCCCTGCACACCTGGATCGGCCAGGGCAAGGGGTACTGGCATCAGCTGAGCGACTGGATCAGCACGGCGAGCGGCTGGGTGAAGGACCTGAGCGGCTCGTCCGGCGGCGGAAACTGATCACCGGCCTGGAGATTTGTCGACATCTGCCGGGTGATTTCCGTCTCCGCGGTGAAGGTTGGCTCGCCGGACGCGTAGTTTTAACGACAACACGCGTCTGTAGGAGCAGTCTTGGCACGGAAGATCGGCAGCCGGTACACCGCCCACCAGATCCTGGGGCGGGGCAGCGCCGGCACGGTGTGGCTGGGCGAGGGACCGGAAGGCCCCGTCGCCGTCAAGCTGCTGCGTGAGGACCTCGCCTCCGACCAGGAGCTCGTCGGACGCTTCGTCCAGGAGCGGACCGCGCTGCTCGGCCTGGAACACCCGCACATCGTCACCGTGCGGGACCTCGTGGTCGACGGCAACGACCTGGCCCTGGTCATGGACCTCGTGCGCGGCACCGACCTGCGCACCCGCCTGGAGCGGGAGCGGCGGCTCGCCCCCGAGGCGGCCGTGGCGATCGTCGCGGACGTCGCCGACGCCCTGGCGGCGGCCCACGCGGCCGGGATCGTCCACCGGGACGTCAAGCCGGAGAACGTCCTGCTCGACATGCAGGGCCCGCTGGGGCCGGGCGGCGCCCACCCCGCCCTGCTCACCGACTTCGGCGTCGCCAAGCTGATCGACTCGCCGAAGCGGACCCGCGCCACGAAGATCATCGGCACACCGGACTACCTCGCCCCCGAGATCGTCGAGGGCCTGCCGCCCCGGGCCGCCGTGGACATCTACGCGCTGGCGACCGTCCTGTACGAGCTGCTGGCCGGCTTCACGCCCTTCGGCGGCGGGCACCCGGGCGCGGTCCTGCGGCGGCACGTCACCGAGACCGTCGTACCGCTGCCCGGCATCCCCGAGGAGCTGTGGCAGCTGCTGGTGCAGTGCCTGGCCAAGGCGCCCGCCTCCCGGCTGCGGGCCTCGGAGCTGGCGGCCCGGCTGCGCGAGCAGCTGCCGACGCTGGCCGGGATACCGCCGCTGGACGTGGACGAGCCGGATCCGGCCGACGAGGAGGCGGCGGAGCCGGTGCCGGCGTCCCCGGGCGCGACCGAGCCGGTGCGGCGCAAGGGCGCCGTGCCCCTGGTTCCCGGTGCCAGGCCGGACTCCAACCGCGACACGCACACCTCGATGCGGGTGCCCGCGCCGGACGAGCTGGCCGGCGGGGCCCACGGGACCGCGCGCGTCCCCAGGGCCGCCGGCGCGCCCAGGCCGGGTTCCGCACGGCACCGCGCCGCCGTGCGCCGGCGCCGGATCACGCTGGGCGTGGCCGGAGCGGTCCTGGCGGCGGTCGCCGGCGTCGGCGTGTGGCTGGCCTCGGCCGACGGGGACGACCCGCCGCCCCGGCCCTCCCACAGCACGACGGCCCCCTGACGGCCGCGAGCGGACCCCCGCGCGCTCCGTCCCGCCCGCCTCCCGCGCCCTCCGGCCGGGAGGCGGGCGGGACCGCTTGCCGCAGCCGTTACGCTGGAGGCGTGGCAGTCGTCGATGTATCCGAAGAGCTGAAGTCCCTCTCCTCGACCATGGAGTCGATCGAGGCCGTCCTGGACCTCGATACGATGAGGGCACAAATCGCCGCGCTCGAGGAGCAGGCGGCGGCCCCGTCCCTGTGGGACAACCCGGACGAGGCGCAGAAGGTCACCAGCAAGCTCTCCCACCTCCAGGCAGAGGTGCGGAAGGCGGAGGCGCTGCGCGGCCGGATCGACGACCTCGCGGTCCTCTTCGAGATGGCCGAGGAGGAGGACGACCCGGACACCCGTGCCGAGGCCGAGTCCGAGCTGACCTCGGTGCGCAAGGCGCTGGACGAGATGGAGGTCCGTACCCTCCTGTCCGGCGAGTACGACGCCCGTGAGGCACTCGTCAACATCCGTGCCGAGGCCGGTGGCGTCGACGCCGCCGACTTCGCCGAGAAGCTCCAGCGCATGTACCTGCGCTGGGCCGAGCAGCGCGGCTACAAGACCGAGATCTACGAGACGTCGTACGCGGAGGAGGCCGGCATCAAGTCGACCACCTTCGCCGTGCAGGCGCCGTACGCCTACGGCACGCTCTCCGTCGAGCAGGGCACCCACCGCCTCGTGCGCATCTCGCCGTACGACAACCAGGGCCGCCGCCAGACCTCGTTCGCGGGCGTCGAGATCCTTCCGGTGGTCGAGCAGACCGACCACATCGAGATCGACGAGTCCGAACTGCGGGTGGACGTCTACCGCTCCTCCGGCCCCGGCGGCCAGGGCGTGAACACCACCGACTCCGCGGTGCGGCTCACCCACCTGCCCACCGGCATCGTGGTCTCCTGTCAGAACGAGCGGTCGCAGATCCAGAACAAGGCGACCGCGATGAACGTCCTCCAGGCCAAGCTGCTGGAGCGGCGCCGCCAGGAGGAGCAGGAGAAGATGAACGCCCTCAAGGGCGACGGCGGCAACTCCTGGGGCAACCAGATGCGTTCCTACGTGCTGCACCCGTACCAGATGGTCAAGGACCTGCGCACCGAGCACGAGGTGGGCAACCCCGAGGCCGTGTTCAACGGTGAGATCGACGGCTTCCTGGAGGCCGGCATTCGCTGGCGCAAGCAGCAGGAGAAGTAAGCTTGTCGACATGACAACTGCCGCCCCTAGGGCGGCAGTTGTCTTTTGTCTGGGTTTTACATCACACTCACAGGCGCCATCTCCCCCCAAACGCCGCCCCGCTGGACATCGCGCCCGCAACGGCCTTGACGTTGCTTTGAAAAATCGGAAGGGTGAGCCGCGGCATGCGTACAGTCTGGGGCGCATGTGAACCGGGGGAATGAGTTGACGCGGTCTTCGTCACCGGCTGCCTCCGTCGATCACGGCCTGCCCCACACGCCGCCTCACTGACGATCAGCTACTGGGGGTAGCAACCACATGACGAAGAAGACGCGGATCCGGGTCGCGCGGATAGCCGCCGGCGCCGTGATCGCGGCCGGTGCGTCGCTGACCGCCGCCGGCGCGGCGTCCGCTCTGGACCTCGATGTCCAGGCGGGCCCGATCAGCCTGGGCGTGAGCGGCGTCGGCGCCTCCGACGGCGGCACCGACGGCGAGACCGACGGCGGCTGCCCGATCGGCATCTGCACCGACGGCGGGACCACCACCGACGGCGGCACGACCGACGGCGGCACGACCGACGGCGGCACGACCGACGGCGGGACCACCATCGGCGGCACCGTCACCACCGGGGGGACCACCGACGGCGGTTCGACCGACGGCGGGACCACCGATGGGGGGACCACCGACGGCGGCACCGACACCGCCGGCGGTTCGACCGACGGTGGCAGCGCCGACGGTGGCAGCACCGACGGCGGTACGACCGACGGCGGCACGGTCACCACCGGTGGTTCGACCAACGGCGGTTCGACCGACGGTGGTTCGACCACGGGCGGTTCCACCGACGGCGGTTCGACCACCGGCGGTTCGACCAACGGTGGTTCGGCCACGGGCGGTTCCACCGACGGCGGTTCGACCACCGGCGGTTCCACCGACGGCGGCACCTCCGGCGGCGACAGCGGCACCTCCGGCGGCTCGGGCAGCACGGGCGGCTCGGGCAGCACCGGCGGTTCCGGTGACGGCGGGAGCGGCACCGGCGGCAACCACACCATCCCCGACGGCGGCAACCACGACGTCCCGCAGGACGAGGGCTCCGCGACCCTCACCGACACCGGCTCCGACACCACGGTCCAGGGCGGTGACAAGCAGCTCGCCGAGACCGGTGCCGGTCAGACCGCGTTCCTGCTCGTCGGCGCCGCGACGATGATCGCCGGTGGTATCGGCTTCCGCGTCCTGCCGCGCCTGGTCAGCGGCCGGGGCGGCGCCACCGCCTGACCGTAGCCACGCGGTCACCCACCGCACGCACGGCACGCACGTAAGGGCCCGGAGCCAGGCGCTCCGGGCCCTTACGACGCTTGCGCGCCCTCCGGCGTCTCCCACGCGTCCGCGCCCCCGCCGGGCGCTCCCGCGGGCTTCCTACGCGGTCTGGTGCGCCAGCAGCGCCACCGCGGCGATGAGCACCGCCAGCAGCGCTATCAGCGCCATCGGGTTCAGCCCCGCGAGGAAACCCTCCTGCTGGAGACGCTCGCGGTTGGCACGGCACACCGGGCACCGGCCCTCGCTCACGGGCGCCGCACAATTCGCGCACACCAACCGGTCGTACGTCATGCGCTCGCCCTCCTTGCACCGGCCATCACATGTAGAACGCTGACGGGAACGGATACGTTCCCCTTCGTTCCCCATCCACTGTGCCAGGTTCCCGCGCGGCGTGCGCGGGGCCCCGGGAAGCGGCCGCGGGGAAACGGCGCGCGCGGGCAGCCGGTACAAAAACGTACATCTCTTGCCCAACCTCAGCCTGCGACTGCACTTGCACACCGGGTTCGCGTATGGTCACGCTCATCTACCCCCGGCGACCCGTGGTGCATCCGTGATCCGATTCGACAACGTCTCCAAGGTCTACCCCAAGCAGACCCACCCCGCACTCAGGGATGTCTCCCTGGAGGTGGAGAAGGGCGAGTTCGTCTTCCTCGTGGGGTCCTCCGGCTCCGGGAAGTCGACCTTCCTGCGGCTCGTCCTGCGCGAGGAGCGGTGCAGCCACGGCCAGGTGCACGTGTTGGGCAAGGACCTCGCGCGCCTGTCCAACTGGAAGGTGCCGCAGATGCGCCGCCAGCTGGGCACGGTCTTCCAGGACTTCCGGCTGCTGCCCAACAAGACGGTCGCGGAGAACGTGGCCTTCGCGCAGGAGGTCATCGGCAAGTCACGCGGCGAGATCCGCAAATCCGTGCCGCAGGTCCTCGACCTGGTCGGGCTCGGCGGCAAGGAGGACCGCAGACCGGGCGAGCTGTCCGGTGGCGAGCAGCAGCGCGTGGCCATCGCGCGCGCGTTCGTCAACCGGCCGAAGCTGCTGATCGCCGACGAACCCACCGGCAACCTCGACCCGCAGACCTCCGTCGGCATCATGAAGCTGCTCGACCGGATCAACCGGACGGGCACCACCGTCATCATGGCGACGCACGACCAGAACATCGTGGACCAGATGCGCAAGCGCGTCATCGAGCTGGAGAAGGGCCGCCTCGTCCGCGACCAGGCCCGCGGCGTCTACGGCTACCAGCACTGACCGCCCCCAGTTCCCGAAAGGCCTGAAGAACCCGCCATGCGCGCCCAGTTCGTCCTGTCGGAGATCGGTGTCGGTCTCCGCCGCAACCTGACGATGACCTTCGCCGTCATCGTCTCCGTCGCCCTCTCCCTGGCCCTCTTCGGCGGCTCGCTGCTGATGAGCGACCAGGTCAGCACCATGAAGGGCTACTGGTACGACAAGGTCAACGTCTCGATCTTCCTGTGCAACAAGCACGACGCGGAGAACGACGTGCACTGCGCCAAGGGCGCCGTCACCGAGGACCAGAAGAAGCAGATCCTCGTGGACCTGAAGAAGATGCCCGTCGTCGAGAACGTGACCCACGAGTCGCAGGACGAGGCGTACAAGCACTACAAGGAGCAGTTCGGCAACTCCCCGCTGGCCGGCTCGCTCACGCCGGACCAGATGCAGGAGTCGTACCGGATCAAGCTCAAGGACCCGCAGAAGTACCAGGTGATCGCCACCGCGTTCAACGGGCGGGACGGCGTGCAGTCGGTGCAGGACCAGAAGGGCATCCTGGACAACCTCTTCCAGCTGCTCAACCTGATGAACCGCGGCGCGCTCGGGGTGATGGCGATGATGCTGATCGTCGCCCTGCTGCTGATCGTCAACACCGTGCGCGTCTCCGCGTTCAGCCGTCGGCGCGAGACCGGCATCATGCGCCTGGTCGGCGCCTCTGGCTTCTACATCCAGGCGCCCTTCATCGCCGAGGCCGCGGTCGCCGGCCTCATCGGCGGCGGCCTCGCCTGTGTCGGCCTCGTGGTCGGCCGGTACTTCACCATCGACCACGGCATGGACCTCTCCCACAAGCTCACGCTCATCAACTTCGTCGGCTGGGACGCGGTGTTGACCAAGCTGCCGCTGATCCTCGCGACCAGCGTGCTGATGCCGTCACTTGCGGCGTTCTTCGCCCTGCGCAAGTACCTGAAGGTGTGACGCATGCCAAGAAGGGCCGTACGGGCATCCGCCCGTACGGCCCTTCGCGTTGTCCTAGACTCACCGCCATGTCAGGCCGTGACCCGTTCTGTCAGCCCCGCCGCAGGCGCCGCGGGGCCGCCCTGGCATTGGTCTTCACCGGCGTCCTGGCCGCCTGCGCCGCCACCGGCTCCTTCCCGGAGGCCGGTCCCGCGCACCGGCCCGCCGCCGGGCCGGCGGGACCGGCCACCCGGCACGAGGCCGTCCAGCGGGCCGCCGCCGAGGCGATGGCCGACGGCAAGTCCCCGATGGAGGCCGCCGAACGCGCCGTGAGCCGCAGCGGGGACCGGTGGGGCGCGGTCTACTCCGAGGGCGAGTACGAGGAGTTCCAGGAGGCCCTCGACGGCCGCTACACCGGTGTGGGGCTGTCCGCGCGGCGGGAGCCCGACGGCCGGATCGAGGTGACCGGGGTGCAGCCCGGCTCGCCCGCCTCCGAGGCCGGGATCCACGCCGGCGACCGGCTGCGCAGCGTCGACGGCAGCAGGGTCGACGGCCGGCCGGTCACCGAGGTGGTCTCCCTGCTGCGCGGGGACGCCCCGGCCGCGCACGCGCAGGACGCCCCGGCCGGTACGACGGTCAGGCTCGGCCTCCAGCGGGGCGCGCGCGCGTGGACCGAGTCCCTGCGCCGGGCCCGGCTGTCCACCCGCTCCGTGACCGCGCGCCGGTTGCCCGGCGGGGTCACCGTCGTCCGGATCGCCGCGTTCACCAAGGGCTCCGCCGACGCGGTCCAAGAGGCCCTGCGCGCCGCCCCGGCCGACGGCGGGACCATCCTCGACCTGCGGGGCAACTCCGGCGGCCTGGTCACCGAGGCGGTGGACACCGCCTCCGGTTTCCTGGACGGCGGCCTGGTCGCCACCTACGACGTCGACGGCGTCCAGCGCGCCCTGCACGCCCGCACCGGCGGCGACACCGCCCGGCCCCTGGTCGTCCTCGTCGACGGCGGCACCATGAGCGCGGCCGAGCTGCTCACCGGCGCCCTCCAGGACCGGGGCCGCGCGGTCGTGATCGGCTCCCGCACCTTCGGCAAGGGCTCCGTGCAGATGCCGACCGAGCTGCCCGACGGCTCGGTGGCCGAGCTGACCGTCGGCCACTACCGCACTCCCTCGGGACACGCCGTCGACGGCCGGGGCATCACCCCGGACCTGGAGGCGGGCCCGGAGGCCCTCGGGCGGGCGGAGACGGTCCTCACCGGCCTGGGCGACCCGTCGTAGCCACGCGGGGCGGCCCGGGCTGCGCGGCCACCTGTAATCGGCTGTACTCACACCCCCTGGGTGGTGCGAAAATGGGCGGCACTATGAGCAAGGGAATGTACGTACCGAAGGAGTCCCAGCCCAAGCAGGGCGGCGGGGCCGCCAAGGCCAGGGACGGCGAGAAGGGCGGCAAGCGCAAGATCGTCGCCCAGAACAAGAAGGCCAGGCACGACTACGCGATCATCGACACCTTCGAGGCCGGGATCGTGCTCATGGGCACGGAGGTCAAGTCGCTGCGCGAAGGACGAAGCTCGCTGACCGACGGCTTCGTCCAGGTCGACCGGGGTGAGGCGTGGCTCCACAACGCCCACATCCCCGAGTATCACCAGGGCAGCTGGACCAACCACTCCGCGCGCCGCAAGCGCAAGCTGCTCCTGCACCGTGAGGAGATCGACAAGCTGGAGTCGAAGTCCCAGGAGACGGGACACACGATCGTGCCGCTCGCCATCTACTTCAAGGACGGCCGGGCGAAGGCCGAGATCGCTCTCGCGCGGGGCAAGAAGGAGTACGACAAGCGGCAGACGCTGCGGGAGCAGCAGGACCGGCGGGAGTCGGACCGGGCGATCGCGGCGGCGAAGCGCAGGCAGCGCGGCGTCTAGCCGGCCGGCCGCCGGGAATGGGCTGGCATCGTCGGGCGTTGGTCACGTACGATGGCAGTGCACTCCACAGAGGGTGCGCGAACCCCTCCTCGGAGGGGATTGAAAAAACAACATGGGGATGATCGGTTTCGACAGCGGCTGTCGAAGCAGGGGAAGCGTGTCGAGGAAGCGGCAATGATCTCGTAAACCATATGTCGCAAAAAATAATCGCCAACACCAAGCGCGATTCCTTCGCCCTCGCTGCCTAAGTAGCGATTCGCGAAGTGTCAGCCCGGGGCTGTTCCCGACCCGGATCCTGGCATCAGCTAGGGAACTAAACCTTGATCCCGGTCACGGGGTGAAGAGGGAAACCAAACAGTGACTGAGCCCGTCGGAGACTTGTCCGCGTGATCTCCGGGGCCGAGAAAATCGCAGCGGACTGCACACGGAGAAGCCCTGATTCCGCACCGTTGGACGCGGGTTCGATTCCCGCCATCTCCACGCGATCGGGAGGCCCCCGGGCCTCCCACCTCCCATGTGGGCGAAGGCCCCGCCGCATCAGCGGCGGGGCCTTCGTCTTGCCCGCCCGCGCCGGGCGGAACGGGCGTCCCGCTCAGGCCGGCGGCGTCTCCTCCCAGCCCCCGTCCCCGCCCGCGGTCTCGCCGAGGAGACCCGGATCGGGCAGCTCGCCCTCGACGGGGACGACGGTCATGAAGTGCGTTCCGATGCTGAGCCGCAGCCGTGGGCTGAGCTCCACCGTCACGAGCGACTTGGTGCGCTCCACCACGCCGCGGAACGCCTCCAGCGCGGGCTGGGGCACGACCAGGCGCTCGCCGTGCTGCGGGACGGAGAAGGTCTCGGTCCCGGGCGACAGCCGGCCGCGTGTCCCGCCGGAGCGGTGGGGGGAGCGCAGCGGCCGGCGGACCCCCGGGTACAGGGCGGCGTACAGGCCGGCGAAGGTGTTGAGGTGTCCCAGCCCGGCCGCCGTCAGCCGGCAGACGCAGACGCCGTCGATCTGCCGCTGCTCGACCAGATGCGGCGGCAGGCGCGCGGCGTCGGCGGCCAGCAGCCTCGTCACCGCCCACAGCCCGCCCTCGGCGCGGGACGCGTACGCCTCCACGTTGAGCAGGTCCACGAGCAACTGCCAGTACGTGGACGGCTGGGCGTTGCGGTGGAACTGTTCCAGCCGGGGGGCTATGCGGCCCAGCTCCCGGGCGTAGACCTGGTTCCAGCGGGCGAGGGCCAGCTGGGCGTTGGCCTGCCGGTCCCGGTCGGTGTCGAAGTCGGCGATGACCCGTTCCCGCTCCGCCCGTACGTGCGTCTGCCGCAGCTCGCCCAGCTCGTAGGTCAGGACGCGTCGGGTGCGCTGTACGGGCCGGCCGTAGGCGGTGGCCAGCTCGATCAGGTCCGGGTCGTCGGGCGCCGGTCCCTTCCACGGCCCCGGGGCGGGCACGTACCGCTCGGCGAGGGTCTCGATCAGCTCAGCGGCCCGCTCCTGGCGCCGGCGGACCGCCGGGGTGCGGTTGACCGCGCGCTCCAGGGTGGCCCGCGAGATGGCGAACAGGGCCGCCACCTGGTCGAGGAAGCGGGGGCGCCGGCTGGGCACGATGCCCTCGTTCTCGAACCGCCGGTAGTTCTTGGGCGACACCCCGAGCTGCTCCACCACGTCCCGAGCCCGCAGACCGCAGGCGCGCCGCACGTCGGCGATGTCCCAGGACGCGTGGCGCTGGTGGTTCATCAGCGTGGAGGGGTGGGTGCCCAGCGCCCGGGCGAGAGCGCGCACCCGGGGCGGATCTGGCACTCGGTGCCCGTTCTCGTAGGCGAGGATCTGCGCCTTGGTGGTGCCGACCTCCCGTGCCAGCTCCTCCGCCGTCAGGGCGACCGCGCCGGGACGCGCGTAGATGTTCATGCGGAGCGCGCGCAGCTCCGATGGGCTGAAATCGGCCAGACCCCGTGCCATGAGCGTGCTCATCCTCCTCGGGAGGACCACTTTAGGGGTACCATTTCCGGGCCACGACCGTTTCACATCGTCAGGCGGCGGGCGCAACTCACCTGGGCCGCTTTGCTTTTAGGCGGCTGAACCGGTGGATGCGCGCGCCGAAATGCGCGAGGTTGGACGACGTCGGCCGCAGGTTGTCACTGTGGTCCACGTAGCTCGGTGGTGAAAGTGGCCCTGGCCCCCACGGTGTACACGCCGTTGGCGGGGGCACAGGGCCGGCGTGTGGGAGCGAGACTCCGAAGGTCCCCTGTTGGCGCAGGGGGCCTTTCGCCGTCAGAAGATGTTCTCCAGCTGGTGTCGCAGCCAGGCACCCAGTGCCTGGAGCGCCAGCCAACCGAAGATCTTCCGGGCGGTCTTCCGGTTGTCACGCCCGCCGCCATTGGGCGGGTCCTCCACGCGCACACCTCCTCTCGGTCGCGGGGCGATCGGCCCCGATCGGACGAGCCGATCGCGAAGTGCGCCGCGAGAGACGATGTTGGGATGAGCCTACCGGGTCACACGTGCGACACAGGCCCAGTTGTGGGCGCGTCGGACCCCAACTCCCTTCGTAAATGTCTACTTGACGATCAGTTGCTTGTTCGGCTGTCCTGCCGGACGGCGGGGTGGCCGGCCGACTCACCGGTAGGTCCCGTCGGTCGTTCACAGTTGTCGCAGTTCACAGCCGCTACGGGTGGGCCGGGGCGGTCTCGCCGGTAGGGACTGTGGCTACAGCGGCTTCGAGTTGCCTGTGTTTCCGGTCGTAGAAGAAAGCCGATCGTATGGGATCGGTCACATTCGTAACGATCCGCTTAACCCACATCGCCGACCGTAAATCGACGCTCAGGTGAGCGTCCGCCGGTCCGGGGCCCTGTCGCGGCGCGTGAGCCGGCCCGCCGCCTCCGTGCCCGTGCCGACGAACAGCGCCAGCGTGGCCGCCGCTGCCGGCACGGTGAAGGCGGTGACGGGGGAGAGGTGTTCCGCTGCCCAGCCGCCCGCGGCCGAACCGCAGGCGACACCGGTGAGCAGCCCGGTCACCATCAGGCTCATGCCCTCGTTGAGGCGGCCGGCCGGGGTGCGCCGCTGCACCAGCGTCATCGCCGTCACCATGGTCGGCGCGGTCGCCATGCCGGCCGGCAGCAGCGCCCCCGCCAGCACCGGCAGCGACCCGGTGAACGCGGCGGCCGACCACGGCAGGACCATCAGCGCGGCCATCGCCGCCAGGCACCGGGTCAGCCGCGGCACGGCCGGCTTCCGCGCCCCGTACACCAGCCCCGCCCCGCACGACCCCGCCGCCTGGAGCGCGAGCACGGCACCGGCCGCCGCGCGATGCCCCTGCGCGTCGGCGTACGCGATCGTGACGACCTCCATCGCGCCGAACACCGCGCCGGTGGCGGTGAAACAGACCAGCAGCGGCGCGATCCCCGGGCTGCGCAGCGGGGACGGCGCCCTGGACCGGCCCACCGGCGGCGGCTCGGTCGCCCGCTGCGCGGTGAACACCAGCATGCCGGCGAGGAGCAGCACCGCCCCGGCGAGCGTGCCCGCCTCAGGGAAGAACGTGCCGGTCAGAAAGGAGGCCAGCACCGGGCCGAGCATGAAGCACAGCTCGTCGGCGGCCTGTTCGAAGGAGTTCGCGGTATGCAGCGCGTCCGGTTCGTCGCGCAGCAGATGGGCCCAGCGGGCGCGGGACAGGCCGCCGATGTTCGGGGTGGCCGCGGTGCCGGCGTAGGCGGCGAACAGGGTCCAGTCGGGGGCGTCACAGCGGACGCACAGCAGCAGGGCGAGGCTGGCGAGCACGGAGACGAGCGTGGCCGGCAGCGCGGTACGGGCCTGCCCGTACCGGTCGACGAGCCGGGCGAGCCAGGGCCCGGCCAGCCCGGTCGCCGCGAGACCGGTGGCGGTGACGGCGCCGGCGAGGGCGTACGAACCCCGGGAACCGGCGATCATCACGACCGCGCTCACGCTGAACATGCCCATGGGAAGGCGGGCGAGCAGGTTCCCGGCGGTGAAGGCGCGGGCACCGGGGAGGGCGAGGAGACGGCGGTATCCGGTGGGCGGCGGCCCCTCCCGGCGTATCCGGCCGTCGACGGTGGTCTGTTGCGGCATGCCACCACGGTCGCCCCGGAGCGGAGCAGCGGTCCAACACCTTCCGGGTGCCGATTCACGCACCGGCGTTGTAGGTTCCGCCCATGCCCGCCCCCGCTCCCGCAGACCCGCGCCTGCTGCGTTCCTTCGTCGCCGTCGCCGAGGAACTGCATTTCACCCGGGCCGCTGCCCGCCTCTACGTCGCCCAGCAGGCGCTGAGCCGGGACGTACGGCGGCTGGAACGGGAGCTGGGCGCCGAGCTGTTCGTGCGGACCACCCGGCAGGTCACGCTGACCGCGGACGGCGAGCGCCTGCTGCCGCTCGCGCGCCGCGTCCTCGCCGCCCAGGACGACCTGCTGGCCGCGTTCGCCCCCGGCCAGGCCCGCCCGCTGCTCGTCGACCTCAACAGCCCCGGCCTGGTCACCGGCCGCCGGGTGCTGCACCGGGCCAGGCAACTCGCCCCCGACTGCGAACTGATGGCCCGCTACGAGAGCGGCCTCACGGGCGCCGCCGCCGATCTGCTGGCCGGCCGGCTGGACGTGTCCTTCGGCCGGTTCGCGGGGCTGGACCCGGCGCTGCGGGCCGGCCTGGAGCAGCAGCCGGTGCGGTACGAGCCGATGGCCGTCGTCCTGCCCGTCGATCACCCGCTGGCCGCGCTGGCCCGGGTGCCGGTGGGCGCGCTGGCCGGGGAGGCGGTGTACGCCGGTGCCGGGAACCCGCGCACCCGGGAGTGGACCGACCTGGCCCGGCAGCTCTTCGAGGGCCGGGGGATCCGGCTCGCCCCGCCCCTCCCGCTGGCCGTCGGCGACGAGGAGTTCGGGCGGATCATGGCCAAGACCCGCGCCCCGGTGCTGGCCGTCCTGGACTTCCCGCCCATGCCCGGCACGGTACGGCGGCCCCTCGTCGGCCCCGTCCCGTTGTCGCCCGTCTCCCTGGTCTGGCGCAGGGGGCTGGTGCATCCCGCACTGGCCGCGCTGCGCCGGGCGGGGGCCGAGATCGCCCGGGCCGAGGGCTGGCTGCGGCGTCCCGGCGACGGCTGGATCCCCACCGCCGACGAGGACGTGATGAACGCCCGCCCCTGACGGCCCCGCGCCGTGGGACGGCTCGCGGGCCGCCCTACTCCGGGTGGGCCACCGCCTCCTTCTGGAGCTGGACCGCCGTCAGCAGGCTCAGCTGCGGCTCGGCCCGGCGCAGCGCCTTCAGCGCGGCGATCGAGGCGATGTCGCCGGTGAAGCCGGCGTCCGCCAGCCGGGAGCGGACCCAGCGGGCCCGCACCTGCCCCTCGGTGGCATCGGCGGTTGCGGCGACGGCGGCGAGCGCGCGTTCCAGCCCCGGGCGTTCCTCGGGCGACGCCCCGGCCAGCGCCTCCCGCAGGGCCGCGGTGACGAGGTCCGAGTCCCGGATGACCAGCACGCCGTCTTGTTTCCTGTCGAATCCCGCGAATCCCATCATGAGGACGATGATGCGGGCACGGGCCGCGCTCCCCAAGCCACTTGAGCAGTTCCAGAGCCTGGACGCCGGTCTCCGGACCCTCGGCCCGCCGCGCACGGTGCCTACGCGTCCGCGTACTTCGCGTCCGCCGCCGGGTCCAGTGCCAGGCGGTAGCCCCGCTTCACCACCGTCTGGATCAGCTTCGGCGCGCCCAGGGCCGTGCGCAGGCGGGCCATGGCCGTCTCCACGGCGTGTTCGTCGCGGCCCGTGCCGGGCAGGGCGCGCAGCAGGTCGGCGCGCGGGACCACCCAGCCGGGGCGGCGGGCCAGGGCGCGCAGCAGGGACATGCCGGCCGGGGGTACGGGCCGCAGGTCGCCGTCAACCAGGACCGCATGGCCGCGGATCTCCACCCGGTGGCCGGCCACGGGCAACGCGCGGGCGCGGGAGGGGAGTTCCTGGCACAGCAGCTGGACGAGGGGGCCGAGGCGGAAACGCTCCGGCTGGACCGTGTCCACTCCGTGGGCCTGGAGGGGGATCGCGGTGACCGGGCCCACACAGGCCGGCAGGACATCGTGGGCCAGGGCCGCCAGCAGCTCGTCCAGCAGGCCGCGGTCCTCCGCGCGGGAGAGGAGGGAGGCCGCGGCGGGGGCGCTGGTGAAGGTCAGGGCGTCCACACCGCGGGTGACGGCCGCGTCCAGGAGGCGGTCCAGGGGGCTGATGTCCTCGGGGGGCATCCAGCGGTACACCGGGACCGGGACCACGTCCGCACCCGCGGCGCGCAGCGACTCCACGAAGCCGGGCAGCGGCTCCCCGTGCAGCTGTACGGCGACCCGGTGCCCGTCGACGCCCTCCTCCAGGAGGCGGTCGAGCACCTCGGCCAGGGACTCCGAGGAGGGCGACCACTCCTCCGTGAGACCGGCCGCCCGGATGGCCCCCTTGACCTTGGGGCCGCGGGCCAGCAGCCGTACCCCGCGCAGCCGGCCGAGGAGCTGTTCTCCCAGGCCCCAGCCGTCGGCGGCCTCGACCCAGCCGCGGAAGCCGATCGCGGTGGTGGCCACCACCACGTCCGGCGCGTGGCCGATGATCTCCTTCGTGGCGGCGAGCAGTTCGCCGTCGTCGGCGAGCGGCACGATCCGCAGGGCGGGGGCGTGCACGACGGCGGCGCCGCGCCGCCGGAGCAGGGCGCCCAGCTCGTCGGCGCGGCGCGCGGCGGTGACGCCCACGGTGAACCCGGCGAGGGGACCGTGCTCGGATTGCTGCTCTTCGTCGTCCATGGGGCTCTCCTAGCTGACCGGCACGCCGACCGAGCCTGTCAACGGTGCGTGACGGGCTCGGTTCGGCTCCGTGTCGCCGGTGTTACGTCACACCTCGGCGTAGCCGAGCTGGGCCTTCTCCGGTGAAGCCGCTGCCGTCGCCGGAACCTGCCCGGCCGTGCGTCGAAGGTATACGGCCCAGGTGAGTGCGAAGCAGGCGCCGTAGAAGACGAGGAAGGCGACGAACGCGCCGGTGCCGGAGCCGGAGGAGAGGAAGGACTGCCGGAAGGCGAGGTTGATGCCGACTCCGCCGAGCGCGCCGACCGCGCCGATCAGGCCCATGGAGGCGCCGGACAGCCGCCGGCCCTCGGCGACGGCCGCCTCGCCCTCCAGGCCCTGGGCCAGGGCCTTGGCCTGGAAGATGCCCGGGATCATCTTGTACGTCGACCCGTTCCCGAGGCCGCTGAGCACGAACAGGACGACGAACACGGACACGAACAGCGGCAGCGACTGCCGCATGCTGGCGGCCACGAGGACGGCGGTGGCGGCGGCCATGCCGACGTAGTTCCACAGGGTGATGCGGGCGCCGCCGTACCGGTCGGCGAGCCGGCCGCCGACGGGGCGCACGAGGGAGCCGAGCAGCGGTCCGACGAACGTGAGGTACGCCGCCTGGAGCGGGGTCCGGCCGAACTGGATCGTCAGCACCTGGCCGAACGCGAAGCTGTAGCCGATGAACGAGCCGAACGTGCCGACGTACAGGAACGCCATGATCCAGGTGTGGGCGTCCTTCGCCGCGTCCCTGGCCGCGCCGGTGTCGTTGCGCACCGACGCCAGGTTGTCCATGAACAGCGCGGCGAGCACGGCGGCCACGACGATCAGCGGGATGTAGATCCCGAGCAGCACGCGCGGGCCGCCGCTCGCGCCGATGACGGCGAGCGCCACGAGCTGGATGACGGGCACGCCGATGTTGCCGCCGCCGGCGTTCAGGCCCAGCGCCCAGCCCTTCTTCCTGAGCGGGAAGAAGGCGTTGATGTTGGTCATCGAGGAGGCGAAGTTGCCGCCGCCGATGCCGGTCAGCAGGCCCACCAGGAGGAAGGTGGAGAAGGACGTCCCCGGTTCCATCACCCAGAACGCGGCGACCGTCGGGACGAGCAGGAGAGCGGCCGAGATCACCGTCCAGTTCCGGCCGCCGAAGACGGCGACGGCGAAGGTGTACGGCACGCGGGCGACCGCGCCCACCAGGGTGACCATCGAGGTCAGCAGGAACTTGTCGGCGGGAGTGAGCCCGTACTCGGGCCCCATGAACAGCACCAGCACCGACCACAGGGTCCACACGGAGAACCCGATGTGCTCGCAGAGCACGGAGAACCACAGGTTGCGGCGCGCGATCCGCTCCCCGGTCGCCGCCCAGAATCCCTCGTCCTCCGGATCCCAGCGATCGATCCAGCGGCCACTGCGACGGGTTGGGACTGGGGCTGTCATCGCGCCTCCACGGTGCTCCGGCTGCTCGGTCTGCCGACCACTGACTGAGCCCGAAGGTAGGGAGGCCGGGTTTCCGGCCTGTGGCTGTGGGTGACCGGAAGGGAACGTTGCTCTCACTCGCCCGCCCGGCGGTCCGTGAGGCGGCCGGTCCGGGCGCCCTCAGCCGCGGAGGGCGGCGTCGAGGTCGCGCATGATCGCACCCACGCGTCCGCCACCGGCCGGCGCACCGGGCAACCGGCCGAGCACCACGGCAACGGCAGCGGGCACCCCCCGCCCCACCGAACCCCGGCCGTCCGCGACGGGTCCTGCGGCGCGGGCGACAGGGAGGTCGTCCGTGGCTGCCGGTCCTGCGGCGCGTACGTCCGGGCGGTCGGCGGCCACCGGTTCCACGGCGCGTGCGTCCCGGGCGTCAGTGGCTGTGGCGTCTGCGGCGCCGATGCGTGCGTCCGCGCTGTCCGCGGCTGCCGGTTCCCGGGCGCCGAGGCGTGCGGTGGGGGCGTTCGCGGCTGCCGCCTCTGCGGTGCCGGCGCGGGTGTTCCGGCCGGTGGTGGCTGTCGCTCCCGGGGCGCCGGCGCGGGCGTTCGCGGCGTCCGTGGCTGCCAGTTCTTCCGCCCGGATCGCGTGCGCCGCCGCGCCCAGTATGTGGCGGACCTGGTGAGCGCTTGCCCTGGGGTGCAGGAAGGCGGCGCCGGCCGCGTGGCTCGCCGCCCGTGCCGCCTCGGCCGCCGCGGGCGAGGCGGCCTCCCGCGCGGCCCGGTACGCCGCCCAAGCGCTCTGCCGCAGCGCCGCCGTGCGCCGGCCGCCCGCCGCGAAGGCGCGGGCCGCGTCGATGGCCTCGCGAGGACGCGGATCGCCCGGGACGCTCTCCTCGAAGAGCGCCAGGACGCCGAACGCGCAGTCCGCGGCGTAACCCGCGATCTCCCGCAGCTCGCGTGCGCTCAGCTCGATCGTGGCCGGTCCGGCCGGTCCGTTCGGTTCCGTGGACATGGCCCGATCCTGCCGCGGCCCGCCAGCCCGGCGCCAGGACGGAATCGGGGCGCCGGCGGTGACGCGAACCGGACGCGGGGGGTTCCGGCGCCCCCCGCGGGCGGGCACTGTGTGAGGAGGGGACGGAACGGTCCCCCAGCATGCTCGCGCATGGCTCCGCGCGGTTCCTGCCTAGGCGGTGACTGGCACATGGCACTCGGTGGCGCCACGCCCCCGTACGAGCTGCGGTTCGACGCCGGGCGGGTGTGTCTGGACCTCCTCGCCACCACGCATCCGGTCGAACGGCTGGACGGGACGGGCCCGTTGTGCGCGTGGATCATCGGCGTGGGGATCGTGCCGGCCGGTACGGCGCTGGACCACGCCGACGCCTCCTGGCCGACCGGGTTCCGGGAACTGCGCGGGAGCATAGGGACGTTGGTGCGGGAGCCGCAGGCCGGGGGCACGGCGTCGTACGGGCGTGCGCTGCGGCGGGTGAACGAGGCCGCAGGGGTCGCGGTCCCGGTCGTCGTCGCCGTACGGGGGAGGGACGGCGGCCTCGTACGGGAGCTGGCCGCGCCGCCCGGCTGTGCCGCGCTGCTCGCCGTCGTGGCCCGGGACGCCGTCGAGCTGCTCACCGACCCCGTGGCGAGAGCCGCCGTGCGCGAGTGCGAGGGGGACACCTGCCCCCTGGTGTACCTCGACACCTCCCGTGGGCGCCGTCGCCGCTGGTGCTCCAGCGAGGTGTGCGGGAACCGGGAGCGGGTGGCCCGGCACCGGCGGCGGACGGCGCCGGCGCGGACCTGAGGGGCCGGACGCGCCCCGGACCTGGAGTGATTTGCGCAACACCAGGTTTTAGTTGCCGTATACACGGTCATCCTCGGGCCGTTTCGGCGATGTGCCGTAAATGTAAAGATCAGCTGGTGGGAATGTGCACCCATGTCCCGCTCGTCACGTCACTCCAGGGAAATCTGTCACTCCGGTTTGAACACCGGGCCGCCCCTGTCCGTACGGGTGGGCGAGCGACCGACTGGGGGAACCCCCGGACACCGGAGGTGGGCGTGCGCAAGGATGCGGCCGTGGCCAATGAACGTGGATCGAGGGCCCGACATCGCATGTCCTCACAGCCCTCGGAACCTGACGAGGAGCTGATGCGTGCCCTGTACCGG
This sequence comes from Streptomyces sp. NPDC028722, assembly GCF_040637655.1. Classification (NCBI taxonomy): domain Bacteria; kingdom Bacillati; phylum Actinomycetota; class Actinomycetes; order Kitasatosporales; family Streptomycetaceae; genus Streptomyces; species Streptomyces sp. NPDC028722. Next base: position 277,474 of record NZ_JBEZWU010000007.1, on the reverse strand, counting down.
GAGCACGCCGGACCTCTCCTCGCGTACGTCCTGCGACTGGTCGCCGGCGATCGGCAGCGTGCCGAGGACGTCGTGCAGGAGACGCTCATCCGTGCCTGGAAGAACGCCGGTCAGCTCAATCGGGCGACCGGTTCGGTACGCCCCTGGCTGGTGACGGTCGCGCGCCGCATCGTCATCGACGGCCATCGCAGCCGGCAGGCCCGGCCGCAGGAGGTCGATCCGTCGCCGCTGGAGGTCATCCCCGCGGAGGACGAGATCGACAAGGCGCTGTGGCTGATGACGTTGTCGGACGCGCTCGACGACCTGACCCCGGCCCACCGGGAGGTCCTCGTCGAGACGTACTTCAAGGGGCGTACGGTCAACGAGGCGGCCGAGACACTGGGCATTCCGAGCGGCACGGTCCGCTCCCGGGTGTTCTACGCCCTGCGGTCGATGAAGCTGGCACTGGAGGAGCGGGGGGTGACGGCGTGATGAGCAACGGCTACGGGGGAATGCCAGGATTCGGACCGGGTGGTCCGGGTATGTCTGGCCCCATGAACCCCAGGCAGGGATCTTCGGTGCCGAGCGAGCACGAGACCGTCGGCGCCTACGCCCTCGGGATTCTCGACGACGTCGAGGCAACCGCTTTCGAGGCGCATCTCGCCGGCTGCGAGTGGTGCGCCCAGCAGCTCGACGAGCTGGCCGGGATGGAACCGATGCTGGCCGCGCTCGCGGACCTGCCCGGCTCCGGCAGCACGCCCGCGATCGGTGAGTCGCTGTCCGCCCGGCCCAGCCCGCGGCTGGCGGAGAAGCTGGTGGACGAGGTCGCCGAGCGGCGCGCCCAGAAGCGCCGGCGCAGCTTCTACATGGTCGCGGCGGCGGCCGCGCTGATCATCGCCGGACCGCTGGCCGCCGTGGCCGTGAACGGCGGCTCGGACAGCGGCCGGCAGGTCACCGCGACGCCCGCCCAGGCGACCTTCGAGACCATGTCCGACAAGAAGTCGGCCACGGACCCGTCGACCTCGGTCAGCGCGACCGTCGGCATGGCCCGCAAGGACTGGGGCACGCAGGCGGTCCTGGAGCTGAAGAACGTCAAGGGCCCGCTGAAGTGCTCCCTGGTGCTCGTCGCCAAGAACGGGCAGCGCGTGACCATGTCGTCGTGGTCGGTCCCGAACTGGGGGTACGGCATCCCGGGCGCGAAGACCGAGGAGTCCAAGAAGCCGCTCTACATCGGCGGGGCCGCGGCCTTCCAGCCGAACGAGATCGACCACTTCGAGATCGTGACCTTCGAGGGCAAGAAGCTCGTGCAGGTCGACGCCTAGGCGTCGCGGCGGGCTCGGTGAGCCCCTTCTTTCCGGCGTTCCCGGGTGATCCGGGGGCGCCGGACCGACGTGCCGTAGCCTGCGCCCGCTCCCTTCGCGTACGGTTGACGGCTGCCCAGCACGTCAGAAGGGGGCCCGGTGGCCGCTCAGGTTCAGCAGTCCGCGGTCGGCTCGGTACAGGACGCACGCGATTCCGTCCGCGACCGGGAGATCAGCGTCGAACAGGAACACCTGGACCGGGTGTACCGGCGGCTCGAGGAGAAGATCCACGAGGCCGAGTTCCTGATGCACGACGCGGCCCAGCGGGGCCAGGTCGGCACGCCCGGCGCGCTCGCCGAGCGCGACGCGCAGGTGTTCCGGGCCGGTGTCCATCTCAACCGGCTCAACAACGAGTTCGAGGACTTCCTCTTCGGCCGCATCGACCTGCTGCCCGGCAGGGACGGAAAGAAGGGGCCCGACGGCGCGTACACCGCGGTGGAGCCCGCCGAGGGCGCGGTGCGCGAGGACAACACCGCCGACATCGCCGAGACCCTGCACATCGGGCGCATCGGTGTGCTGGACGCGGACTACTCCCCGCTGGTCATCGACTGGCGCGCACCCGCCGCCGCGCCCTTCTACCGGGCCACCCCCGTGGAGCCGGGACGGGTCGTGCGGCGCCGGGTCATCCGGTCCAGGGGGCGCCGGGTGCTGGGGGTCGAGGACGACCTCATGCGCCCGGAGCTGACGGCGTACCTGGGCGGTGACGAGCTGCCCGTCATCGGGGACGGCGCCCTCATGGCCGCCCTCGGCCAGGCCCGCGGCCACACCATGCGGGACATCGTCTCCTCCATCCAGGCCGAGCAGGACCTGGTCATCCGCGCCCCCGCCGCCTCCGTCACCTACGTCGAGGGCGGGCCGGGCACCGGGAAGACCGCCGTCGCCCTGCACCGCGCCGCCTACCTGCTCTACCAGGACCGGCGCCGGTACGCGGGCGGCATCCTGATCGTCTCGCCGACCCCGCTGCTCGTCGCCTACACCGAGGGCGTGCTGCCCTCGCTCGGCGAGGAGGGCCAGGTCGCCGTCCGTGCGATCGGTTCACTGGTCGACGGCGCGGAGGCCACGCTGTACGACTCCCCGGCCGTGGCCCGCGCCAAGGGCTCGTACCGGATGCTGAAGGTGCTGCGGAAGGCGGCCCGGGGCGCCCTGGAGCTGGGGTCCGGCGCCCCGGCGGGGCAGCTCGCCCTGGACGACGACGCCGACGACGCCGGGAGTGCCGGGGCGGGCCCGGCCGGCGGTCCGCCCACCCGTCTGCGGGTGGTCGCCTTCGGGCGCCGGATCGAGCTGGAGGCCGGCGAGCTGGACCGCATCCGCCGTACCGTTCTCGGTGGCACCGCGCCCGTCAACCTGCTCCGTCCGCGCGCCCGCAGACTGCTCCTGGACGCCCTGTGGGCGAGATCCGGCGCCGCCGGCCGGCACGCCGACCCCGAACTGGCCGCCGAACTGCGCTCCTCCTTCGACGAGGACGTCAGCACGGAGGACAGCTTCCTCGGCTTCCTCGACGCCTGGTGGCCCGAGCTGACCCCGAAGGCCGTGCTCGCCGCCATGGCCGACGAGAAGCGGCTCGGCCGCTGGGCCCGGCGGATCCTCAACCCCGGCGAGGTCCGCAAGGTCGCCCGCGCCCTGCGGCGCGACGGCCACTCGGTGCACGACATCGCCCTGCTCGACGAGCTCCAGGCGATCCTCGGCGCGCCGGCCCGGCCGCGCAGGAAGCGCGAGCTGGACCCGCTGGACCAGCTCACCGGCCTGGAGGAGCTGATGCCGGTGCGTGCGGAGTCGCAGTGGGAGCGCGCCGAGCGCCTGGCGCAGGAGCGCACCGAGTACGCGCACGTCATCGTGGACGAGGCGCAGGACCTCACGCCGATGCAGTGGCGCATGGTCGGCCGCCGCGGCCGGCACGCCACCTGGACGGTGGTCGGGGATCCGGCTCAGTCGTCCTGGTCCGACCCGGACGAGGCGGCCGAGGCCCGCGACGAGGCCCTGGGCACCCGGCCCCGGCGCCGTTTCCAGCTCACGGTGAACTACCGCAACCCGGCGGAGATCGCCGAGCTGGCGGCCAGGGTGCTGGCCCTGGCCATGCCGGGTGCCGAGGCGCCGACCGCCGTGCGGTCCACCGGCGTCGAGCCCCGCTTCACCGTCGTACGCGACTCCCTCGAGCGGACCGTGCGGGCCGAGGCGGAACGGTTGCTCGCGCTGGTGGACGGCACGGTCGGCGTGGTCGTCGCGATGAACCGGCGCGAGGAGGCCCGGCGCTGGCTGGCCGGGCTCGGCGACCGGGTGGTGGCGCTGGGCAGCCTGGAGGCCAAGGGCCTGGAGTACGACGCGACGGTGGTCGTCTCGCCCGCGGAGATCGCCGACGAGTCGCCGGCGGGACTGCGTGTGCTGTACGTGGCGCTGACCAGGGCCACCCAGCAGCTGACGGTGGTGTCGGGGGAGCGGGACGAGCCGGACGGGGCGGGGGTCCCGGACCTCCTCAGGGACTGAGCGGAGAGGTTTTCCGGTGAACTCGGCGCAGCAGGAATGGTCCCGGGCAACTCTTTGTTAGCCTTGACGTGGCACCGGCCCGATCCAAGCCCCCGGGCCCAACCTTCGTCGCTACGAGCGACCACTTGCCGCGAGGCGAGCATGGCGGGTCGGTGTCATGAACGTGGGAGGCCCACGTCACGGAAGTGACGTGGGCCTCTTTCCTTGCCCGAGTAACTCTCGTATGGTGGAAGTCGTTTTCCGAAAACGAGCAGCTGTCGATCGGGTCCGTGAACACAACGTCCGCAATCCAGGGCGACTACCACGTACTGATCGGTAGGTGCGACGATCGGACGGCACAACTAGCGACACGGTGAAAGCAGAGGAAGTCGGCCATGGCAACGGCGCCCAGCGTCTCCTACTCGATGACGATCCGGCTGGAGGTGCCCGCGAGCGGAACCGCCGTCTCGCAGCTCACCAACGTCGTGGAGTCCTCCGGAGGCTCGGTGACCGGCCTCGACGTCACCGCGTCCGGTCACGAGAAGCTCCGTATCGACGTCACCATCGCGGCCACCTCCACGGCCCACGCGGAGGAGATCGTCGAGAAGCTGCGGGGCATCGAGGGCGTCACGCTGGGCAAGGTCTCGGACCGTACGTTCCTCATGCACCTCGGCGGCAAGATCGAGATGGCGTCGAAGCACCCCATCCGCAACCGTGACGACCTGTCCATGGTCTACACGCCGGGTGTCGCCCGCGTCTGCATGGCCATCGCCGAGAACCCCGAGGACGCCCGCCGTCTCACCATCAAGCGCAACTCCGTTGCGGTCGTGACGGACGGCTCCGCCGTGCTCGGCCTCGGCAACATCGGCCCCATGGCCGCGCTGCCCGTCATGGAGGGCAAGGCGGCCCTCTTCAAGCGCTTCGCCGGTATCGACGCCTGGCCGATCTGCCTGGACACCCAGGACTCCGACGCCATCGTGGAGATCGTCAAGGCGATCGCCCCCGGCTTCGCCGGCATCAACCTCGAGGACATCTCCGCCCCCCGCTGCTTCGAGATCGAGGCCCGGCTGCGCGAGGCCCTGGACATCCCCGTCTTCCACGACGACCAGCACGGCACCGCCATCGTCGTCCTCGCCGCCCTGACCAACGCACTGCGCGTCACGGACAAGGCCATCGGGAGCATCCGGGTGGTCATGTCCGGCGCCGGCGCGGCCGGTACGGCGATCCTCAAGCTGCTGATCGCCGCCGGCGTGAAGAACGCCGTCGTCGCCGACATCCACGGTGTCGTCCACGCGGGCCGCGAGGACCTGGTGGACGCCCCGGCCGACTCGCCGCTGCGCTGGATCGCCGACAACACCAACCCCGAGGGCCTCACCGGCACCCTGAAGGAGGCCGTGCGCGGCGCCGACGTCTTCATCGGCGTCTCCGCCCCGAACGTCCTGGACGGCGACGACGTGGCCGCCATGGCCGACGGCGCCATCGTGTTCGCGCTCGCGAACCCGGATCCCGAGGTGGAGCCCGCGATCGCCCGCCAGACGGCCGCCGTCGTGGCCACCGGCCGCTCCGACTTCCCCAACCAGATCAACAACGTGCTGGTCTTCCCGGGTGTCTTCCGCGGCCTGCTGGACGCGCAGTCCCGTACGGTGAACACCGAGATGATGCTGGCCGCCGCGAAGGCGCTGGCCGACGTCGTCAGCGAGGACGAGCTGAACCCGAACTACATCGTCCCCAGCGTCTTCAACGACAAGGTCGCGGGCGCCGTCGCCGGCGCGGTCCGCGAGGCCGCCAAGGCGGCCGGCGCAACGGCCTAGACACGGCGCACGGCTCGGTGCGCGGGGCTGTGAGCATCACCACGGCGGCCCCCCGCACCGGCGCGTCGTGGAACCGACCGATGCCGGGCGCACTCTAGGGTGACGGCCGAGCAGGCGCTTTTCGTGTGACTCCCCAGGGTGTTCTCACGACTCCTACGGGTGCCGGATTGGCTTTCCCGCCGCAGGTAGGGGCAGGATGCGTCCCTGGGCGCGAGCGCATCGGCATCGCAGTGCCTCGGGCGACGGCGCCGCGTGGCACACCCCAACGGCAAGAAATACACGGGAGTAACAACATGAACCGCAGTGAGCTGGTGGCCGCGCTGGCCGACCGCGCCGAGGTGACCCGCAAGGACGCCGACGCCGTGCTGGCCGCGTTCGCCGAGACTGTCGGCGAGATCGTCGCCAAGGGCGACGAGAAGGTCACCATCCCCGGCTTCCTGACCTTCGAGCGCACCCACCGTGCCGCTCGCACCGCGCGGAACCCGCAGACCGGCGAGCCCATCAACATTCCGGCCGGCTACAGCGTGAAGGTGACCGCGGGCAGCAAGCTCAAGGAAGCCGCCAAGGGCAAGTAAGCGTAAGCGCTCCGCTCTGAGCGCCGTCCCACGTGAGTGTCGTGGGCGACTGCGGGTCCGATGTGGCTGGTCGCGCAGTTCCCCGCGCTCCTCCGGGGCGCCTCAGCCGAAGACGCCGAAAAGGGCGGCCCCCTCCCATCGAGGGTGCCGCCCTTTCGCCGTGGGTGGGGCCTAGCCGAGGGCCTTGCCCGGCAGCTCCACCTTCGCGCCGAGTTCGACGAGCTTCTCCATGAAGTTCTCGTAGCCGCGGTTGATGAGGTCGATGCCGTGGACGCGGGAGGTGCCCTCGGCGGCCAGGGCCGCGATCAGGTACGAGAAACCGCCGCGCAGGTCGGGGATGACCAGGTCGGCACCCTGGAGGCGGGTGGGGCCGGACACGACCGCGGAGTGCAGGAAGTTGCGCTGGCCGAAACGGCAGTCCGAGCCGCCCAGGCACTCGCGGTAGAGCTGGATGTGCGCGCCCATCTGGTTCAGGGCGGAGGTGAAGCCGAGGCGGGACTCGTACACCGTCTCGTGGATGATCGACAGGCCCGTGGCCTGGGTGAGCGCCACCACCAGCGGCTGCTGCCAGTCCGTCTGGAAGCCGGGGTGCACGTCCGTCTCCAGGGCGATGGACTTCAGCTGGCCGCCGGGGTGCCAGAACCGGATGCCCTCGTCGTCGATCCGGAAGGCACCGCCCACCTTGCGGTAGGTGTTCAGGAACGTCATCATCGAGCGCTGCTGGGCGCCGCGGACGTAGATGTTGCCGTTGGTGGCGAGCGCCGCCGACGCCCAGGACGCGGCCTCCAGCCGGTCGGCGAGGGCGCGGTGGTCGTAACCGCCGAGCTTGTCCACACCGGTGATGCGGATCGTCCGGTCCGTGTCCATCGCGATGATCGCGCCCATCTTCTGCAACACGCAGATGAGGTCCTCGATCTCCGGCTCGACGGCCGCGTTGGACAGCTCGGTGACGCCCTCCGCGAGCACGGCCGTCAGCAGCACCTGCTCGGTCGCGCCGACCGACGGGTACGGCAGCCGGATCTTGGTGCCGCGCAGCCGCTGCGGCGCCTCCAGGTACTGGCCGTCCGCCCGCTTCTCGATGGTCGCGCCGAACTGCCGCAGCACGTCGAAGTGGAAGTCGATGGGCCGGCCGCCGATGTCGCAGCCGCCCAGGCCCGGGATGAACGCGTGGCCGAGACGGTGCAGCAGCGGGCCGCAGAAGAGGATCGGAATACGGCTGGAACCCGCGTGGGCATCGATGTCGGCCACGTTGGCGCTCTCGACGCGCGTCGGGTCGAGCACCAGCTCGCCGGGCTCCTCACCCGGGCGGACCGTCACCCCGTGCAGCTGGAGCAGGCCGCGGACGACCCGCACGTCACGGATGTCCGGAACATTGCGCAGTCGGCTCGGCTCACTGCCCAGCAGGGCGGCGACCATGGCCTTCGGCACGAGGTTCTTCGCACCGCGGACACGGATCTCGCCCTCCAGCGGGGTTCCGCCGTGGACAAGCAGGACATCGTCGTTGACGGTCATGAATCTCGCGTTCCGATGAGTTGGTCAGGGGCCGGCCGATCACTGTGCGCAGGGGCCGGGAAGACAGGGTAATCGCCGATCACCCCTCGCCCGTAAGCCCGAGGACCGCCCGGTCGGGTCATGACCGTGTCACAACACGAACGGTTCCCCTCCGGGCACTGCGGGTCACCGAGCCGCCGTACGCGCCGGGGTGGCTCCCCGTGCCCTGAGCTGCGTCCACCTGATTGGCTCCCCACGCGAGGGGAAGATGCGGGATCATGTCTGGCATGACCGAGGTGTCCTCGCTCACAGGGCGGCTGCTCGTGGCCACGCCCGCCCTGGCGGACCCGAACTTCGACCGTGCGGTGGTGCTCCTTCTCGACCACGACGAGGAGGGCTCCCTCGGTGTCGTGCTCAACCGCCCCACACCGGTGGACGTGGGCGACATCCTGGAGGGCTGGGCCGGCCTCGCCGGCGAGCCCGGCGTCGTCTTCCAGGGCGGTCCCGTCTCGCTGGACTCGGCGCTCGGCATCGCGGTGATCCCCGGCGACGCGGACGGCGACGACGCCCCGCTGGGCTGGCGCCGGGTGCACGGTGCGATCGGGCTGGTCGACCTGGAGGCCCCGCCGGAACTGCTCGCCTCCGCGGTCGGCTCGCTGCGCATCTTCGCCGGCTACGCGGGCTGGGGCCCGGGTCAGCTGGAGGACGAGGTGGTGGAGGGCGCCTGGTACGTCGTGGAGTCCGAGCCGGGTGATGTCTCCTCGCCGGCCCCGGAGCGGCTGTGGCGCGAGGTGCTGCGCCGGCAGCGCAACGAGCTGGCGATGGTGGCCACCTATCCGGACGACCCTTCGCTCAACTGATGCGTGTGAGCTTCAGTACCCTGGGCGGTATGAGCACTCTCGAGCCCGAGCGCGGGACTGGTACGGGGACCCTCGTAGAGCCGACGCCACAGGTGTCCCACGGCGACGGTGACCACGAGCGCTACGCCCACTACGTCCAGAAGGACAAGATCATGGCGAGCGCCCTCGACGGCACGCCCGTCGTGGCGCTGTGCGGCAAGGTCTGGGTGCCGGGCCGCGACCCGAAGAAGTACCCCGTGTGTCCCATGTGCAAGGAGATCTACGAATCCATGGGCAGCGGCGGCGACGACAAGGGCAAGGGCGGCAAGGGCGGCGACAAGTAGGCCCGGCCGGCAGTTGGGCGGTGAGATCCCCGGGACGCGCGTGAGGCGCGTCCCGGGGATCTCCGCGTTTCCGCGCAGTTGACTGGTCCAGACCTCTTGTGGGGGTGCCGCCGCAGTCCCTAGCCTTCGATGCGTTGTGCGCAGAGAAACCGCCGTTGCGCAGAGCGCAACGCGCCACTGGGTGAGGGGTTGAGGTCGTGGAACTGATTCCGGCGCCGCGCGCCGTCGAGGAGCCGGCGGACGGCGGCGTGCCGCTCGGCCCCGCCACCACACTGTGGGCCGGCCCGGGCACGGAACGCACCGAACGCTGGCTGCGCGCGACGCTCGGCGCCGCCCTGGGCCTGCCGCTGCGCCCCGGACCCCGGGACGCCCCCGACGGCGTACGGCTGCTCGTGGACGGCACCCTGGAGCCGGAGGCGTACCGGCTCGGCGCCGTCGCCGGCCAGGGCGTCGAGATCCGCGGCGGCGGGCCCGCCGGAGTGTTCTGGGGCGCGCAGACGCTGCGTCAGCTGCTCGGCCCCGACGCCTTCCGGCGTGCCCCCGTACGGCCGGACGCCGCCCTCGGCGTCCCCTGCCGGACCGTCGAGGACGCCCCCCGGTTCCGCTGGCGCGGCCTCCTCCTCGACGTCGCCCGGCACTTCATGCCCAAGGACGGCGTGCTGCGTTACCTGGACCTGATGGCCGCGCACAAACTCAACGTCCTGCACCTCCACCTGACGGACGACCAGGGCTGGCGCATCGAGATCAAGCGCTATCCGAAACTGACCGAAAAAGCCTCTTGGCGGCCACGGACGAAGTTCGGCCACCGCGCCTCACCGCTCTGGGACGAGAAACCGCACGGGGGTTACTACACCCAGGACGACATCCGGGAGATCGTCGCCTACGCCGCCGAACGGCACATCACCGTCGTCCCGGAGATCGACGTACCGGGCCACTCGCAGGCCGCCATCGCCGCCTATCCCGAACTCGGCAACACCGACGTCGTCGACACCACCGCCCTCGCCGTCTGGGACACCTGGGGCATCTCCGCCAACGTGCTGGCCCCCACCGACACCACCCTGCGCTTCTACGAAGGCGTCCTCGAGGAGGTCCTGGAGCTGTTCCCCGCGGACGCCGCCGGCTTCTCGGAGTTCGTCCACATCGGCGGCGACGAGTGCCCCAAGGGGCAGTGGGCCGAGTCCGTGACCGCCAAGACCCGCATCACGGACCTCGGCCTCGACGGCGAGGCCGGCCTGCAGTCCTGGTTCATCGGGCACTTCGACGCCTGGCTCGCCGCGCGCGGACGCCGCCTCATCGGCTGGGACGAGATCCTGGAGGGCGGGCTCGCCCCGGGCGCGGCGGTCTCCTCCTGGCGGGGCTACGCGGGCGGGGCCGCCGCCGCCCGGGCCGGCCACGACGTGGTGATGTGCCCGGAGCAGTACGTGTACCTGGACCACCGGCAGGCCCCCGGCGCGGACGAGCCGGTGCCGCTCGGCTTCGTACGCACCCTGGAGGACGTCTACCGCTTCGAACCCGTGCCGGCCGGGCTCACCGGCCAGGAGGCGCGGCACGTGCTGGGCACTCAGGCCAACGTGTGGACCGAGGCGTTGGAGGACTCCGCCCGTGTGGACTACCAGGCGTTCCCCCGGCTCGCGGCCTTCGCCGAGGTCGCCTGGAGCCGGCTGCCCGCCCCGGCGGAGCGGGACTACGCCGACTTCGAACGCCGGATGACCGCGCACTACCGGCGGCTTGACGCGCTCGGCGTCGGCTACCGGCCACCCGCCGGCCCCCGGCCGTGGCAGCGCCGCCCCGGCGTGCTCGGCCGCCCGATCGAGGGACCGCCCCCGAACAGGTAACGGAAAAACCCCGGCAGCATCACCGAAGAGTGGCAATCCGCGCGCACCGGTGATGCCGCCCGAAACCGGACCATCTCCCCAGTGAGATGGGCGAATGCCTCCTAGCGGACCCCCGCGTTCGAGCCTTGCGAAGATGTGCCAGAGTTGCGTCGTCCGCCCTGTCAGCACGTACCGTACGGCAGCACAGGCGGGACCAGGTGGGGCAGCGGGAAGGGGCAGCCGGTTTGACCACGCACGCACCGCAGGCGGCGCAGGCCGTCACGCTGCCCACGACACTGGACGAGGCGGTGGCGGCCCTCGCCGCCCTGCCCGCCGCCGTCCCCGTCGCGGGCGGCACCGACCTGATGGCCGCCGTCAACTCCGGCCAGCTCAGGCCCGCCGCCCTGGTGGGCCTCGGCCGGATCAGCGAGATCCGCGGCTGGCAGTACCAGGACGGCCACGCCCTGCTCGGCGCGGGCCTCACCCACGCCCGCATGGGCCGTCCGGACTTCGCGGCCCTGATCCCGGCGCTCGCCGCCGCGGCGCGCGCCGCCGGCCCGCCGCACATCCGCAACGCGGGCACCCTGGGCGGCAACATCGCCACCGCCGCCCCCACCGGGGACGCCCTGCCGGTGCTCGCCGCCCTGGAAGCGACCCTGATCATCGCGGGCCCGGGCGGAGCCCGCCGGGAGATCCCGGTGTCGCACCTGCTCGCCGGCATGGAGCTGCTGCGCGGCGGCGAACTCATCGGCTACGTGCGCGTGCCGCTGCTGCACGCCCCGCAGGTCTTCGTGAAGGCCACCGGGCGCACCGGCCCCGGCCGCGCGCTGGCCTCCGTCGCCCTCGTCCTCGACCCCGCCCGGCGCGGCGTGCGCTGTGCCGTCGGGGCCATAGCGCCGATGCCGCTGCGGCCCCTGGAGGCCGAGCAGTGGGTGGCGCAGCTCATCGACTGGGACAACGACCGCGCCCTCGTACCGGAGGCCCTGCGCGCCTTCGGCGAGTACGTCGCCGCGGCCTGCATCCCCGACCCGGTGCCCGAGCCCGACGGCTCGGTGACCCCGCTTCCGCCCGCCGTACTGCACCTGCGGCGCACCGTCGCCGCGCTGGCCCGACGAGCACTGGGGAGGGCGCTGTCGTGACCGACGACCAGCACGGAGAGGGCGCGCCCCGCAGCGGCGGCCGCTGGGACCCGCTGCCCCAGGGCGACTACGACGACGGCGCCACCGCCTTCGTCAGGCTCCCCGAGGGCGGCATCGACGCCCTGCTGTCCGGCGACAGCCCGCTGGCCGCGCCCGGACACGGCTATGTACCGCCGCGGATCACGGCCACGAACCCCGACGGCACCCCGGACGACTGGCCCGCGCCCGAGGGCGGCGCCCACTGGCCCGACCCGAACGCCGCGCCGGCCCCGCCGCAGGCCACGGACGACCGTTTCGCGTACCGGCCCGGTGCCACCCAGCACTGGACCTTCGAGGAGCCCGCGGCACCGGCCGCCCCGGGGCACGACGTCACCGGGCAGTGGTCCATCCCCGTCGCGGGCGGCGACCTGCCGGACGAGTCGGGCGAGTTCACGACGTCCTCGCTGGTCGAGCAGTGGGGCGGCACCCCGCCGGCCACCCTGCCCGGCGGCGCGGCCGCGCCCTGGGCGACGGACGGCGCGGGCCACCCCTGGGACGGCCCCCCGGCCCAGCCGGCGGCCCCCGGCCACCCCGGCCCGCCCGACCACACCGGCACCCACCCGGCCGGCGCCGCCACGGCGCCCGCCCCGGAGGCGTACGTCCCGGAGGACGGGTTCGCACGGGAGGACGGGTACGTCCCGGACGACGGGTACGTCCCCGAGGACGGGTACGTGCCGGAGAACGGATACATCCGGCAGGACGGGCACGTCCGGCAGGACGGGTACGGGCAGGGCCCGGCCGGTCACGCGGAGGACGGCCGGGACGGGACCGGTCACGACGACTTCGGTCCCGCCGGAGCGGCTCCCGCCGGGAGCGCGTTCGAGGACTTCGACCACGCCGACACCGGTCATGGCGACCCCGGTCCCACGGAGGCCGGTCACGCCGGGAACGGTCACGCGGACGGTGCCCGGGGAGACGGCGGTCACCGCGACCCCGGTCACCCGGACGGCGCTCCGGCCGAGCCCGGCCGCACGGACGCCGGTGTGGACGACGACCCGCACGCACAGCCCGCTGCCGCCCCGGAGGCGGAGGCCCACGGCCTCGCCGAGGCCCCTGAACGCCCCGGTGACGCTCCGGCGGGCCACGAGGAGCCCGCGGACCCGGCGACCGCCCCCGGGCCCGCGACAGCGGCGGCCACGGCCGCCCCCGCGGACTCGGACGCCCCCGCGGAGCAGTACCCCGCGGACGCGGACGACCCCGCGACCCCGCGGCCCGCCGACGCGCCCGACCCGGCCGGCCCCGAGGACTCCGCCCAGGACGCCACAGAGGCCCAAGAGGCCACGGACGCCCAGGACATACAGGACGCCCCGGACTCCGCCACAGACGACACCGGGGAACCGGCCGCCGTACCCCTCCCGCCGCACGACGACCACCCTCTGGCCTCCTTCGTGCTGCGCGTCAACGGCGCCGACCGCCCGGTCACCGACGCCTGGATCGGCGAGTCGCTGCTGTACGTGCTGCGCGAACGGCTCGGCCTCGCCGGTGCCAAGGACGGCTGCTCGCAGGGCGAGTGCGGGGCGTGCAACGTGCAGGTCGACGGCCGGCTCGTGGCCTCGTGCCTGGTCCCGGCGGTCACCGCGGCCGGCAGCGAGGTCCGTACGGTCGAGGGCCTGGCCGCCGACGGGGAGCCCTCCGACGTCCAGCGCGCCCTCGCCCGCTGCGGCGCCGTGCAGTGCGGCTTCTGCGTGCCCGGCATCGCGATGACCCTGCACGACCTGCTGGAGGGCAACCCGGCGCCCACCGAGCTGGAGACCCGGCAGGCCCTGTGCGGCAACCTGTGCCGCTGCTCCGGCTACCGCGGCGTGCTGGAGGCCGTCCAGGAGGTCGTCGCCGAGCGCGAGGCGTCCCAGGCCGGTCCCGGCACGGACGGGGACGAGGCACGCATCCCGCACCAGGCGGGCCCCGGCTCCGGCGGCATCCACCCGTCGGCGTTCGAGTCACCGGGAGCGTTCGGCACGCCGCGCGCCCACCACGCGCCGCCCGCCTTCGACGCCACCCCCGACGGGTACGGCGACGCGCGGGACGCGTACGGCGACGCCCCGGACGCGTACGGCGACGCCCCGGACGCGTACGGCGACGCCCCGGACGGGTACGGCGCCACCGCCGACGGCTACGGCGACGCGCAGGACGCGTACGGCGATGCCCCGGACGCGTACGGCGCGCCCGGACCGCAGGACCAGCACTACGGGCAGGACGGAGGCCAGGCGTGAGCAACGAGGCCGGCATCGCGACCACCGCGGCGGAACCCGTTCCCGAGGCCGAACCGTCGCCGCACGGCCTCGGCGTCTCCCTGCCGCACGCCGACGCCCGCGCGAAGACCGAGGGCACCTTCCCCTACGCGGCCGACCTGTGGGCCGAGGGCCTGCTGTGGGCGGCCGTGCTGCGCTCCCCGCACGCGCACGCGCGCATCGTGTCCATCGACACCACCCACGCGCGTGAGATGCCCGGCGTCCGCGCCGTCATCACCCACGAGGACGTGCCCGGCACGCCGCGCCACGGCCGGGGCACGCCCGACCGGCCGGTGTTCGCCTCCGAGGTCGTACGCCACCACGGCGAGCCCATCGCCGCGGTCGCCGCCGACCACCCGGACACCGCGCGGATGGCCGCCGCCGCCGTCATCGTCGAGTACGAGGTGCTGGACCCGGTCACCGACCCGGAACAGGCCTTCGAGGCCGAGCCGCTGCACCCCGACGGCAACCTGATCCGGCACATCCCGCTGCACCACGGGGACCCGGAGGCGGCCGGCGAGATCGTGGTCGAGGGCCTGTACCGCATCGGCCGCCAGGACCCGGCCCCCATCGGCGCCGAGGCCGGCCTCGCCGTGCCCCGCCCCGACGGCGGCGTCGAGCTGTACCTGGCCTCCACCGACCCGCACAGCGACCGCAACACGGCCGCCGCCTGCTACGGCCTGTCCCCCGACCGGGTGAAGATCGTGGTCACGGGGGTGCCCGGCGCCACGGCGGACCGTGAGGACCAGGGCTTCCAGCTCCCGCTCGGCCTGCTCGCGCTCCGGACCGGCTGCCCGGTGAAACTCACCGCGACGCGCGAGGAGTCCTTCCTCGGCCACGTCCACCGCCACCCCACCCTGCTGCGCTACCGCCACCACGCCGACGCCGAGGGCCGGCTGGTCAAGGTCGAGGCGCAGATCCTGCTGGACGCGGGCGCGTACGCCGACACCTCCGCGGAGGCCCTGGCCGCCGCCGTCTCCTTCGCGTGCGGCCCGTACGTGGTACCGAACGCCTTCATCGAGGGCTGGGCCGTCCGCACCAACAACCCGCCCTCCGGCCACGTACGCGGCGAGGGCGCCCTCCAGGTGTGCGCCGCCTACGAGGCGCAGATGGACAAGCTGGCGAAGAAACTCGGCCTGGACCCGGCCGAGCTGCGCCTGCGCAACGTCCTCGCCACCGGTGACGTGCTGCCGATCGGGCAGACCGTGACCTGCCCCGCGCCGGTCGCCGAACTCCTCCAGGCCGTCCGGGACGCCCCGCTGCCCGCGCTGCCCAAGGACATGCCCGAGGAGGACTGGCTGCTGCCCGGCGGCCCCGAGGGCGCGGGCGAACCCGGCGCGGTGCGCCGGGGCGTCGGCTACGGCCTGGGCATGGTGCACATGCTGGGCGCGGAGGGCGCCGACGAGGTGTCCACGGCGACGGTCAAGGTCCACGACGGCATCGCGACCGTGCTGTGCGCGGCCGTGGAGACCGGACAGGGCTTCACCACCCTCGCCCGGCAGATCGTGCAGGAGACCCTCGGCATCGAGGACGTCCACGTCGCCCCGGTCGACACCGACCAGCCGCCGGCCGGCGCGGGCTGCCGGAGCCGGCACACCTGGGTGTCGGGCGGCGCGGTGGAGCGGGCGGCGAAGATGGTCCGCACCCAGCTGCTCCAGCCCCTCGCCCACAAGTTCGGCATGTCCACCGAGCTGCTCCAGATCACCGACGGCAAGATCACGTCGTACGACGGTGTGCTGTCCACGACGGTCACCGAGGCGCTGGACGGCAAGGAGCTGTGGGCGACGGCCCAGTGCCGCCCGCACCCCACCGAGCCGCTGAACGCCGCCGGCCAGGGCGACGCCTTCGTCGGACTCGCCTTCTGCGCGATCCGCGCGGTGGTCGACGTCGACATCGAGCTGGGCTCGGTCCGGGTGGTGGAGCTGGCGGTGGCCCAGGACGTCGGCAGGATCCTCAACCCGGCCCAGCTGACGGCCCGGATCGAGGCCGGCGTGACGCAGGGCGTCGGCATCGCGCTCACCGAGAACCTCCGCACCCCGCGCGGCCTGGTCCGCCACCCCGACCTGACCGGCTACGCCCTGCCGACCGCCCTGGACGCCCCGGACATCCGCATCGTCAGACTGGTCGAGGAACGGGACGTGGTCGCCCCCTTCGGCGCCAAGTCGGTCAGCGCGGTCCCGGTGGTGACGGCCCCGGCGGCGATCGCCTCCGCCGTCCGCGCGGCCACCGGCCGCCCCGTCAACCGCCTCCCGATCCGCCCCCAGGCGGCCGTGGTCACGGACCGGTGAGTACTCCCGGGCAGGAGCCCCGCTACGAACCCCCGCCCAGCGCGGGCAAGCTGATCCTCTGGATCCTGCTGTTCGCCGCGGCGGCCGTGGCCGTCGTGCTGGGCGGGATCTACCTGACCTGAGGCGTCCTTCCTGGTGAGGGCCGTTGTCAGTGGGGCGGCGTAGTGTGCGGAGCAGTCGGGGCACCTGACCGGGGGCCGCGTACGACGGGGTACGCACGCCTGTCACGCACAGGGGAGATCGCGGGGGAGCGATGAGCACGACCGAGGCCGGGATGCCGGCGATCACACTGACCGAGGCGGAGCTGGACCGCTACGTCACCCACGCACCGACGCGCGGCCTGCTCGCCGGCCCCGGCCTGCCCGCGGACACCGGCCTGCTGACCTTCTCCCCGCTGCGCACATACGGCCTGCGCACGCTCGCCGACGCCACGGACGGCCCCCTCGGCCTGGCGGAGGAGCTGCGTAGCCGCCTGGTCATAGGCGAACTGCTCACCCCGGCCGGCATGGCACGCGAGTCGATCCTGCTCGACGGCGTCACGGGCGAGCTGACGACGGCCCACCTGGTCGCCCCGTCCGCCCCCCGCCCCTTCGCGCCCTCCCTGCACACACTGCTGCGCTTCGCCGCCGTCACCGAGGAACTCGCGGGCCTGCGCGGCCGGTTCGCCACCCTGGCGGGACGGTACGGCCCCGAGACGGCGACCGAGGCCTCCCGCCGCCTCCTCGCCCTCTTCGAGGAGGGCACGGGCGGCGAGGTCCCGCCGTACTGGAAGGCGGCGGCACTGATCCGCCCCCTCTCCCTCGTCGCCGGCCCCGGCACGGCGTCGGGCCTCACCCTCGACCTTCCCGCTCGCCTCCTGGACCAGCAGTTCGGGTACGGCAGGGTGGCCCGCTTCGAGGAGGTCGACTTCCCGGCGACGCTCACCCACGAACCGACGCGCCGCTTCCTGCGCGGGACGGGGCTGCCGGAGGAGGCGGTCTTCTTCCACGCCGACACGGACGTGCCGCTGCCGACGCTGCGGGAGTACGTCACACAGGAGCACACCGGCTACCCCACGGACCGGCTCCCGGCCCACTGCGACCACCTGATCCGCCTCGGCTGCCTGCCGGAGGAGACCAGCCTGCTGGTCGACGGGCGCACGGGCGCGGTCCTCACCTTCGACGAACCCGAGGCGACGCTCCACCCCCTCAACACCGACGTCTCCACCATGGCGTTCGCCCTGTGGCTCGTCCACCACGAGCGCACCATCGACGCCCACCTCGGCCACGAACTGGCGACCCGCGCCTACGACCACTTGGCCGCCGCCATGATCGAAACCCTCAACACCCTGGACCCCACCGGCACCCTGCCGTCCACCACCTGGCACTACTGGACGGACCTCTTCCAGGACGAGACGAGCGCGGTGTTCTGAGACGCCGGGTTCCGGTGAATTTCCCCGCATCGGCTCACTTGGCCCGCCCCACCCTCCCTACCGTTGCGCGTGACGAGGTCGGCACACACGGTGATGAAGGGGGTACGGATGACGGTCGACGCGGACGTGGAGCCGCTCAAGGACGAGGTGAGCGAACAGGGCTGGGAGGTGGACCCGGACGACGAGTGGGGAGTCGCGGTCATCGCCACGGTCGGCCGACAGCTGAAGCTCAGGCGTGAGGCGGCGGGCATGCGGGCCGGCGACTTCGGCAGGGCCGTCGGCTACGGCAAGGACATGGTCTACAAGATCGAGAGCGGCAAGCGGATCCCCCGCCCCGAGTATCTCGACCGAGCGGACACGCTGTTGGGCGCGGGCGGACTGCTGTCGGCGATGAAGGAGGACGTGGAGAAGGTCCGTTACCCGAAGAAGGTGCGGGAACTGAAGGAACTCGAAGCCAAGGCCGTCGAGATCGGCGTGTACGAGTGCAGCAGCGTCCACGGACTCTTGCAGACCCCGGCGCACGCTCGAACCCTGATCGAGGCAGCGCAGCCGCCGTACTCGCCGGACGATGTGGACCGCATGGTGGCAGCACGTCTGGACAGGCAGTCGGTCTTCTCCGGCATCCCGGCCCCTTCGATCCACTTCGTGCTGGAAGAGGCGGTCCTGCGCCGACCGGTCGGAGGCACAATGGTGTGGCGACAGCAGCTCGAACGCCTGTTGGAAGTAGGGCGGTTGCGGAACGTCACGCTTCAGGTCATGCCGACCGAGACTGATGCCCACCCCGGGCTGGACGGGAAGATCGAGCTGCTGAAGTTCTCGGACGGGAAGGCGGTGGGCCGCTCTGACGGCGCGTTCAACGGGCGCCCGATCGCCGACCCGAAACAGCTGCGCATCCTTGAGTTGCGCTATGGCACGATCCGAGCGCAAGCCCTCCCGCCGCGGGAGTCACAGGCCTTCATCGAGAAACTGCTGGGAGAAACATGATCCCCAAGGTCGCCGAGAGCGCCTCAGGACTGGCGTGGTTCAAGAGCAGCTACAGCAGTGGCACCGACGGCGAGTCCTGCGTCGAGATAGCCACCACTCACGCCACGGTGCACGTCCGCGACTCCAAGCACACCACCGGCCCCCGGCTCACCCTCACCCCGACCGCCTGGTCGGACTTCGTGGCCCACACGTCCCGGAGCTGACGACGGACGGCGAGAAGGGCGGCATCCCCCGCGGGTGCCGCCCTTCTCGCCGTACCTGGTCGGACAGTCAGAGGCCGTGGCGGGAATCGAACCCGCGTAACTCGCTTTGCAGGCGAGTCCCTGAACCACTCGGGCACACGGCCGTGTTCGTGAGACGAACGTACGGGGGTGGGGGTGAGCGGCTCAAGGGGGACGGGCGGGCTGCAACGGGACTGCCATACGGCGTTCATGAGGGGACTCGGGGCGTAGGACCAAGGGCGGAGGGACGGTCGGGCTCCTGACAGGGGCGAAGGTCCGTTGCGGGCCTTACTCTGGCCTTCATGAGTGCCCTCGAATCCCGTGACCCCGCTGTCCTCGAACCACCCGTCGGGCGTGACGACGGCGTGCTGGGCCGGGCCTACCGGGCGCTGAGTGTCGGGATCGTGTCCGTCGTCGTGCTCATCGCGTTCGAGGCGACAGCCGTGGGCACCGCGATGCCCGTCGCGGCGCGGGAACTCGACGGCGTGGCGTTGTACGCGTTCGCCTTCTCCGGGTACTTCACGACCAGCCTGTTCGGGATGGTCCTCGCGGGACAGTGGTCCGATCGGCGTGGCCCCCTGGGTCCGCTGACCGCGGGTATCGGCGCGTTCGCGACGGGCCTGGTCGTCGCCGGGACGGCCCAGGTGATGTGGGTGTTCATCCTGGGTCGGGCCGTGCAGGGGCTGGGGGGCGGGCTGGTGATCGTGGCCCTGTACGTCGTCGTCGGCCGCGCCTATCCCGACCGGCTGCGGCCCGCGATCATGGCGGCCTTCGCGGCCGGCTGGGTCGTACCGTCCATCGTCGGTCCCCTCGCCTCCGGCGCCGTCACCGAGCACCTCGGCTGGCGCTGGGTGTTCCTGGGCATCCCGGCGCTCGTCGTGTTCCCCCTCGCGCTCGCCCTGCCGCAGATACGGCGGCGGGCGTCCGGCGCGGTGGACGAGGAGACCGGGGCGGGCGGTTTCGACCGGCGGCGCATCCGGCTCGCCCTGGGCATCTCCCTGGGCGCCGGGCTGCTCCAGTACGCCGCCCAGGACCTGCGCCCCCTGTCGGTGCTCCCGGGGCTGGCCGGTGCCGCGCTGCTGGTGCCCGCCGTCCGCGGGCTGCTTCCCCGCGGCACCTACCGGGCGGCCCGCGGCCTGCCCTCCGTGGTGCTGCTGCGCGGGCTGTCCGCCGGGTCGTTCATCGCCGCCGAGTCCTTCGTGCCGCTGATGCTCGTCACCCAGCGCGGGCTGTCGCCGACGCTGGCCGGTTTCTCGCTGGCGGCGGGCGGCGTCACGTGGGCGCTGGGCTCGTTCGTGCAGTCGCGGCCGCGCGTGGCGCCGTACCGGGAGCGGCTGATGACGGCGGGGATGGTGATGGTCGCCGCCGCGATCGTGACCGCCCCGAGTGTGCTGGTGCACTCCGTGCCCGTGTGGACGGTCGCCGCCGCCTGGGGGGTGGGCTGCTTCGGGATGGGGCTGGTGATCTCCTCCACGAGCGTGCTGCTGCTCCAGCTGTCCGCCCCGGAGGAGGCCGGCGCGAACTCGGCCGCCCTCCAGATCTCCGACGCGCTGTCGAACGTCGTCCTGCTGGCCGCGACCGGCGCGGCCTTCGCGGCCCTGGGCGGCGGCAGCACGGCGGCCACCACCACCACGGCGACGGCGGCCGGCACCGGTCATCCCGCCGCCTTCGCGGCCGTCTTCCTGCCGACGGCGGTGGTCGCACTGGCCGGTACGTGGGTGACGCGCCGCCTGCGGCAGCGGTGAGGCTGCGGGGCGGGAGCCGGCCGGCGGGCGGGGTGTGACGTACGCCCTGTTCAGCGGCGTACCGTCCGGCAGGAAGCGGAAAGCGGCGGTGACCGTGCGGCTGTGACGTGGGTCCCACCCGGGGCCGGCCCGGCGTCGTCCGGGCGTGGCCGGCCCGGCGGCGCCGGTAGGGTGGCCCGGTTGTCCTGCGTAGCCGAGCCGCCCGCCCGTCACCCACCGCGCGCGGCCCCCTCGATTCGACCTCATTGCCGGAGACCGTGACTACCACCGCCGCTTCCTCCGCCCACTCCCACCACCTGTCGCCCGCGTTCCCGGGCCGGGCCCCCTGGGGCACCGCCGGCAAGCTGCGCGCCTGGCAGCAGGGGGCGATGGAGAAGTACCTCCAGGAGCAGCCGCGTGACTTCCTCGCCGTCGCCACGCCCGGCGCCGGCAAGACCACCTTCGCGCTGACCCTCGCCTCCTGGCTGCTGCACCACCACGTCGTGCAGCAGGTGACCGTGGTCGCGCCCACCGAGCATCTGAAGAAGCAGTGGGCGGAGGCCGCGGCACGGATAGGGATCAAGCTGGACCCCGAGTACAGCGCGGGCCCGCTCGGCCGCGAGTACGACGGGGTGGCCGTCACCTACGCCGGTGTCGGTGTCCGCCCGATGCTGCACCGCAACCGCGCCGAGCAGCGCAAGACCCTCGTCATCCTCGACGAGATCCACCACGCCGGCGACAGCAAGTCGTGGGGCGAGGCCTGTCTGGAGGCGTTCGAGCCCGCCACCCGCCGGCTGGCGCTGACCGGTACGCCGTTCCGGTCCGACACCAACCCCATCCCCTTCGTGACGTACGAGGAGGGCCTGGACGGCATCCGGCGATCCGCCGCGGACTACACGTACGGCTACGGCTCCGCCCTGTCCGACGGGGTCGTCCGGCCGGTCATCTTCCTCTCCTACAGCGGCAACATGCGCTGGCGCACGAAGGCCGGTGACGAGGTCGCCGCCCGGCTCGGCGAGCCGATGACCAAGGACGCGGTCAGCCAGGCCTGGCGTACCGCCCTCGACCCGCGCGGCGACTGGATGCCGAGCGTGCTGCGCGCCGCCGACCAGCGGCTGACCGAGGTCCGCAAGGCGATCCCCGACGCGGGCGCGCTCGTCATCGCCTCCGACCAGGACTCCGCGCGCGCGTACGCCAAGCTGATCCGGGAGATCACCGGTACGAAGGCGACGCTCGTCCTCTCCGACGACGTCGGCGCCTCGAAGCGGATCGACGAGTTCAGCGACGGCGACGACCGGTGGATGGTCGCCGTACGCATGGTGTCCGAGGGCGTCGACGTGCCGCGGCTCGCGGTCGGGGTGTACGCCACCACCATCTCCACCCCGCTGTTCTTCGCGCAGGCCGTCGGGCGTTTCGTGCGGTCCCGGCGGCGCGGCGAGACCGCGTCCGTGTTCCTGCCGACCGTGCCCGACCTGCTGACCTTCGCCAACGAGATGGAGAAGGAACGGGACCACGCCCTCGACAAGCCGAAGAAGGAGGGCGAGGAGGACCCGTACGCCGACTCCGAGAAGGAGATGGAGGAGGCGAACAAGCAGCAGGACGAGGACACCGGCGAGCAGGACATGCTGCCCTTCGAGGCGCTGGAGTCCGACGCCGTCTTCGACCGGGTGCTGTACGACGGCGCCGAGTTCGGCATGCAGGCCCACCCCGGGAGCGAGGAGGAGCAGGACTACCTCGGCATTCCCGGACTGCTGGAGCCGGACCAGGTGCAGATGCTGCTCCAGAAGCGGCAGGCCCGGCAGATCGCGCACAGCCGGAAGAAGCCGGACACCGAGGCCGACCTGCTGGAGGTGCCGGCCGAGCGGCGGCCGGTGGTCACGCACAAGGAGCTGATGGAGCTGCGCAAGCAGCTCAACACGATGGTCAGCGCGTACGTGCACCAGAGCGGCAAGCCGCACGGGGTGATCCACACCGAGCTGCGGCGGGTGTGCGGGGGCCCGCCGAGCGCGGAGGCGACCGCGGGGCAGTTGCGGCAGCGCATTGCGAAGGTGCAGGAGTGGGCCACGCGGATGCGGTGACGTCCCCGCACGAGGTGCAGGAGAGGGCCGGCCGGACGCGGTGACGCCCGCCCACGTCGGGGGCCGTGCGTATCCGGACGAATGCAGGCAGGCCGGCTCCGGGCCTGCCCGGATTCTGGACGAAGCCTTCCGCTCAGCGAACCGGCTTCGCTACTGTCCCGCTACGCACACGCCCCGTGGCAGCGCCGCCGCGGAGCGCAGCCGTGAAGCGACTCGGCCCGCCAGCCGCCGGGCCGTCCTGCCGATCGGCGGCCTCTGAAGCGCGTCGCCGACGGGACTCGACGACGCATCCGCCGCTCAGGGGCCGCCGGCCTCACCACCAAAGGAGTGGGCGTCGTGACCGCGGAGACCTCTCAGACGCTCGACCGGGGACTGCGTGTCCTCAAACTGCTCGCCGACACCGACCACGGACTGACCGTCACCGAGTTGTCCACCAAACTGGGCGTGAACCGGACCGTGGTCTACCGGCTGCTGGCCACCCTGGAACAGCACGCGCTGGTACGGCGGGACCTGGGCGGCCGGGCCCGGGTCGGGCTCGGGGTGCTGCGGCTGGGCAGGCAGGTGCATCCGCTGGTACGGGAGGCCGCGCTGCCCGCGCTGCGCTCGCTCGCCGAGGACATAGGGGCGACCGCGCACCTGACCCTGGTGGACGGCTCCGAGGCGCTGGCCGTGGCGGTGGTGGAGCCGACGTGGACGGACTACCACGTGGCCTACCGGCCCGGATTCCGTCACCCCCTGGACCGGGGCGCGGCCGGCCGGGCCATCCTCGCCGCGCGGCAGTCGCCGTCCGCCGATCCCGGGTACACGCTCACCCACGGTGAGCTGGAGGCGGGGGCGAGCGGGGCGGCGGCGCCGCTGGTCGGGGTCACCGGGGTCGAGGGAAGCGTGGGCGTGGTGATGCTGACGGACTCCGTGCCGGAGCGGGTGGGACCGCGGGTGGTGGAGGCGGCACGCGAGGTCGCGGAGGCCCTGCGCTGATCCCGCCCCGGCCGCCGGCGCCCTTGCCGGCCCGGCCGCCGGCGCCCCTGCCGGGCCGAGCGCCAGCGCTTGCCGGGCCGCGCGCCAGCGCTTGCCGGGCCGCGCGCCGCCCCCGGCCGTATATCGGCCCCACCTCGGGATCGTGCACTGCCCCTCCTCGGGCCCGTGCACCGGCTCCGTCCCGGCTCGCGCACCGGTCATTCCTCGGGCCCGCGTACCGGCCCTGCGCCGGGAGCGCGCACCGGCCCCTCCTCGGCCCCGCGTACGGCCCCGCCCCGGGCCTGCGTACCGGCGCTTGTCGGACCGCGCGCCGCCCCCGGAACCGGCGCGCCGCCCCCCGGACCGCGCGCCGCCCCTCGGGACCGCGTACCGGCCCCGCCTCGGGACCGCGTACCGGCCCCGCGCCGGGACCGCGCGCCGCCCCCCTGGCCGTGTACCGGCCCCGCCCCGGGCCCCCGCCCCGGCCCCGCCCCGGCCCCGCGCCGGTTCCACCCGGACCGCGCGCCGGTCCGGATCGGACCGGTCTGACCGTGCGCCCCGGCCGGTGCGCGTGCGGTCCGTGCCGGGCGGGTCGGGTGGAGGCGCACGTTAGATTGACTCCGTGCTCTCACGTCTCACACGCTCCCAGGCCCTCACCGTCTGCGCGCTGCCCGTCGTGGCCCTGATCGCCACGGCCGTGTTCGCGCCGCTGCCGTTCTCGGTGGCGCAGCCCGGCATGACGGCGAACGTGCTCGGCGAGAACAAGGGCACTCCGGTGATCACCGTCTCCGGCGCGGCGACCCGCAGGACCAGCGGGCAATTGCGCATGACCACGATCGAGGCGACCGGCCCGGATGCCCGGGTGTCCCTCGCCGACGTGCTCGGCAACTGGTTCCGCACCGACCGGGCCGTCATGCCGCGCGGCTCGGTCTACCCGAGCGGTGACACCGTCAAGGAGATCGAGAAGCACAACGCGGCACAGATGCGGCAGTCCCAGGACGCGGCGGCCCAGGCGGCGCTGAAGTACCTGCATCTGAGCGCGGGCAAGGTCAGGGTCTCGCTGAAGCTCGCCGACGTGGGCGGGCCCAGTGCGGGGCTGCTGTTCACCCTGGGCATCGTCGACAAGCTGGACGGTGACGGCGGCGGCGGCGATCTCACGGGGGGCCGCACGATCGCCGGTACGGGCACGATCGACGCCGACGGCAAGGTCGGCGCGGTCGGCGGGGTGGCCCTGAAGACGCGGGCCGCGCGCCGGGACGGGGCCACCGTCTTCCTGGTGCCGAAGGCGGAGTGCGCCGACGCCGGGTCGGAGCTGCCGAAGGGGCTGCGGCTGGTCCCGGTGACCACGCTGAAGGGCGCGGTCGACTCCCTGGTGGCCCTGGAGAAGGGCAAGGGCCCGGTCCCGAGCTGCTGAGTCTCTACGGGGCGTCCACGGCAAGGATGATCCCCACGCCGCGCTGCCGGGCCGCTACTTCACGACTCCCTCCTCCCGCGTCCGGGCCGGCGCCACGGCTGAGGGTCTGCGGGGCGCGCCCCGCCGGCTCACCCACCGAGGGCCGCCTGCTCCACCAGCGGGATGATCCGCAGCGGAACGGGGTTCTCCATGACGATCGTCGTGGACGCCCGGACAATGCCGTCGAAGCCGACGACCCGGTCGATCACCCGCTGGAGATCGGCGTTCGAGCGGGCCACCAGCCGGCACAGCATGTCCCCGTTGCCGGTGGTGGTCAGCAGCTCCAGGACCTCCGGAACGCTCGCCAGGTGGGCCCGTACGTCGGCCCCTTGGCCCTGGCGGATCTCCAGCGTGGCGAACGCGGTGACCGGGTAGCCGAGGGCCGCCGGGTCCACCTGGGGGCCGAATCCGCGGATGACTCCGTTCGACTGAAGCCGGTCCAGGCGCGCCTGCACCGTGCCCCGGGCGACGCCCAGCCGCCGGGACATCTCCAGCACCCCGATGCGCGGCTCCTCGGCGAGCAGCACGATGATGCGGCCGTCCAGATGATCGATCGCCACGGGACCCCCCGAGATGGTCAGCCTGTACAGAAAGTCCGCCGGAACGGGCGTACCACTGGTCTGATTGCCCAGTGAAGACGCGAACTATTGCGCAGCTTGCAGAGCAGCGCGACTCTTCCGCTATGACGCAGACCACAGACCACACTCCCGAGACGACCGCCCGGCAGGCCGACCCCTTCCCGGTCAAGGGAATGGACGCGGTCGTCTTCGCCGTGGGCAACGCCAAGCAGGCGGCGCACTACTACTCCACCGCCTTCGGCATGCGGCTGGTCGCCTACTCCGGACCGGAGAACGGCAGCCGCGAGACCGCGAGCTACGTGCTGGAGAACGGCTCCGCCCGCTTCGTCCTCACCTCGGTGATCAGGCCGGTCACCGACTGGGGCCACTTCCTCGCCCAGCACGTGGCCGAGCACGGCGACGGCGTCGTCGACCTGGCCATCGAGGTCCCCGACGCCCGCCGCGCCCACGCCTACGCCATCGAGCACGGCGCCCGCTCGGTCGCCGAGCCGTACGAGGTGAAGGACGAGCACGGCACGGTCGTCCTCGCCGCCATCGCCACCTACGGCGAGACCCGCCACACCCTGGTCGAGCGCACCGGCTACGACGGCCCCTACCTGCCCGGCTACACCGCCGCCGCGCCGCTCGTCGAGCCGCCCGCCCAGCGCACCTTCCAGGCCGTCGACCACTGCGTCGGCAACGTCGAGCTCGGCCGGATGAACGAGTGGGTGCGGTTCTACAACACGGTCATGGGCTTCACGAACATGAAGGAGTTCGTCGGCGACGACATCGCCACCGAGTACAGCGCGCTGATGTCGAAGGTCGTCGCGGACGGCACCCTGAAGGTGAAGTTCCCGATCAACGAGCCGGCGATCGCCAAGAAGAAGTCCCAGATCGACGAGTACCTGGAGTTCTACGGCGGCGCCGGCGTCCAGCACATCGCGCTCAACACCAACGACATCGTGCAGACGGTCCGCACCATGCGCGCGGCCGGCGTCGAGTTCCTCGACACCCCCGACTCCTACTACGACACCCTCGGCGAGTGGGTCGGCGACACCCGCGTGCCCGTCGACACCCTGCGCGAGCTGAAGATCCTGGCCGACCGTGACGAAGACGGCTACCTGCTCCAGATCTTCACCAAGCCCGTCCAGGACCGGCCGACCGTCTTCTTCGAACTCATCGAGCGGCACGGTTCGATGGGCTTCGGCAAGGGCAACTTCAAGGCACTGTTCGAGGCGATCGAACGCGAGCAGGACAAGCGGGGCAACCTGTAACCGCCGGGCCCCCGCCGGGCCGTCCAGGGGGGACCGTGGAGGAACGCATCGACCTCGCCGCACCGGCCGTCCGCTGGCTGCGGCAGAAGGACACGCTGCGCGAACCCACGGTCCTCCAGTCGTTCGCCTTCGACGAGGTCCACCACCACCTCTACGTCCTCCAGCTCACCCGCGGCGGCCGGGACGCCGGCGACCTGTGCCTCAACCGCCTCGACCTCCAGGGCCGGCGCCTCGGCCACATGTACCTCAGGGGCTTCGGGCACGGCGTGAGCATGGGCGTCCAGCACGACACCGACGGCACGGTGTGGCTCTGGACCGAGGCCGACGCCGCCGGCGGCTACGGCCGGGGCGTCACCCGCTTCCGGTTCGCCGACGGGGCCACCCGCACGGCCGGGGACGTCCGGGTCCGCCACCCGGTCGAGGGCTCGCACGGCAACCAGCCCACGGTCTGCCCGGCCACCGGCCGCCTGGCCGTCCGCTACCGCCTGCGCGGTACCCCCCGCTACCGCGTCTGGGACCTGGCCGCCTTCACGGCCCGCGACTACGGCTCCCCGCTCGCCGACCTCCCCCAGACCGGCGCCCATCCCGACCCGGCCGCCCCCTTCCAGGGGTACGCCCTGCACGGCGACCACCTCTACCAGCTCGCGGGCTCCGCCTACGACCCGCGCACCAATCCGCCCGCCGGGCACGGCGACACCCACCTGTCCTGCCTGGACATCCGCACCGGTGAACTCCTCGCCCGCCACCGCACCGAGGCGGCGTACTCCCTCGACCACCGTGAGCCGGAGGGCCTCGCCGTCCGCCGCACCGGCACCCCGCGCCTGTACCTGGGGTTCGCGTCGGGGCGGGAGGGCGCCCGCAGGTTCTCGATCTACTACAAGTGATCCCTCATCGGCGCGGCTCCCCGCCCTCCTAGCCCTCCCAGCCCTCCTCGCCGGGGGGTTCGCCGGGTGGGGGTTCGCCCAGTGTCCGCAGTGCCCTCCGGGCCGCCGGTACGCCCAGGGGCGAGAAGTACGGATTGATCCGCAGCGCCTCCTCCAGATGCCGCCGCGCGGGCCCGTACCGGTCCAGCTCGCCCTCGATCATGCCCCGGTGGAACGCGTACAGCGCGCTGCGCACCCCGCCGCCCTTGGTCTTGTCCGTCGCCGCGGTCGCGTAGCTCAGCGCCTCCGAGTCCTCCCCGGCCCGGTGCAGCGCCCAGCCCAGCGCGTCGGCCACCTCGGTCCCCGGCTGCCGCCGCCACTCGTCCCGCAACCGTTCCACGGCGTCCGGCGCCTCCCCGTGGTCCGCCTCGAACCGCCCGATCAGCAGCTCCTCGTCGACCCCGCCCGCCACCGCCTGCTCCACCGCCGTCCGCAACCGCGCGTACTGCTCCGCGGCGAGCCGCTCCTGCCCCCGCGACTCGTACAGCTCACCCAGCTCCAGCAGGACCGCCGGGTCCGGCTGCCGGGCGAGGGCCGCGCGGTACCCGCTCAGCGCCTCCGTCGTACGCCCCAGCGCGGCCAGCGTCCGGGCCCGCCCGACCGATGCCGCCGACTGCTCAGGGTCGAGGCGCAGCGCCGCCTCGAAGTGCCGCAGCGCGTCCGGCAGGTCCCCGCGCTCCCAGGCCAGCTGCCCCACCCCGGTCAGCCACGCCGCCCGCTCGGCCGGGGTGCGGGCGGCGGCCGCCGCGTCGGTCAGCTGGGCCACCGCGTCCTCGCGCCAGCCCCGGTCCCGGTACACGGCCGCGGCCCGCGCCATCACGGCCGGCCGCTCCTGAGCGCCGGTGCGCAGCCCCAGCAGCTTGTCCAGGGCCTGCTGGGCCGCCTTGTGGTCACCGAGCCCGGTGTACGCGTCGATCAGCGGCGGATACGCCGACC
Source organism: Streptomyces sp. NPDC028722 (assembly GCF_040637655.1). NCBI lineage: Bacteria > Bacillati > Actinomycetota > Actinomycetes > Kitasatosporales > Streptomycetaceae > Streptomyces > Streptomyces sp. NPDC028722. The sequence continues at coordinate 248,588 of NZ_JBEZWU010000007.1, read as the reverse complement.
ACCGCTTGGGCGCCGCCTTCAGCGCCTCCTCGCCGTACCGTTTCGCCGCCGGAAAGTCCCGGCGGGCCAGCGCCAGCGCGGCCAGCCCGTCCAGCGCCTCGGTGTTCCGCGTGCCGCGGACCTCCAGCGAGGTCCGCAGCGCCCGGTCGGCCCGCGGATAGTCCGCCGCGTCACCCGTCCGGCGGCCCCGCTCCGCGTACGCCGCCCCGAGCACCGCCCACGCCCGCGCGTCCCGCGGCTGCGCCCGCACCCGCTGCTCCTGCCGGGCCACGAGCGCCGCCAGGCCGGGCAGCGCGGCCGGCACCCCGTAGGTCACCGCCGTCAGCGCCGGTGCCTGCCGGGGCGGGCCCGCGGCGGGGGGCACAGCGGGCTGCGGCCGCTCCTGCGGCAGCAGCATCAGCACCACGCCCGCGGCGGCACCGCCCGCGAGCGTGGCGACCAGCACCCGCCCCAGCGTCCGCCGGAAACGGCGCCGCGGCCCGGCCGGCCGGGACGTACCCGGCTCGCACAGTCGGTCGTTCACAAGGCCTACTGTGCGTCAATATGACGAACACATCCGGGTGGCCCAAGGGCGGCGCGGACGGGGTTCACACCGATGGCCGCGAGTGCGAACCTGTGATCATGAGCCGTATCGAAGCGACGCACGACGCGGAGACGAGCACTCTCACCGACCGGCTCCTGGCCGGCCTGCCGCCCGAGGCCGTCCTGACCGACTCCGACGTCACCGCCTCCTACTCCCACGACATGGCGAGCTTCTGCCCGGCCGGCGCCCCGGCTGTCGTCGTGCTGCCGCGCACGGTCGAGGAGGTGCAGCACGTCATGCGCACCGCCACCGAGCTGCGCGTCCCCGTCGTCCCCCAGGGCGCCCGCACCGGCCTGTCCGGCGGCGCCAACGCCACCGACGGCTGCATCGTGCTCTCCCTCGTGAAGATGGACCGCGTCCTGGAGATCAGCCCCGTCGACCGGATCGCCGTGGTCGAGGCCGGCGTGGTCAACGCGGTCCTGTCCCGCGCGGTGGAGGAACACGGCCTGTACTACCCGCCGGACCCCTCCAGCTGGGAGACGTGCACCATCGGCGGCAACATCGGCACGGCCTCCGGCGGGCTGTGCTGCGTCAAGTACGGCGTGACCGCCGAGTACGTCCTCGGCCTGGACGCCGTCCTCGCCGACGGCCGCCTGCTGTCCACCGGCCGCCGCACCGCCAAGGGCGTCGCCGGCTACGACCTGACCCGCCTCTTCGTCGGCTCCGAGGGCTCCCTCGGCATCGTGGTCCGCGCCGTCCTCGCCCTGAAACCCCGGCCGCCCCGGCAGCTCGTCCTGGCCGCCGAGTTCCCCTCCGCGGCCGCCGCCTGCGACGCCGTCTGCCGCATCATGGCGGGCGGTCACGTCCCCTCCCTCCTCGAACTGATGGACCGTACGACCGTCAAGGCCGTCAACTCCCTCGCCCGCATGGGCCTGCCGGAGACCACCGAGGCGCTGCTGCTGGCCGCCTTCGACAACCCGGACCCCGCCGCCGACCTGGCCGCCGTCGGTGCCCTGTGCGAGGCGGCCGGCGCCACCCAGGTCGTCCCCGCCGAGGACGCCGCCGAGTCCGAACTGCTGCTCCAGGCCCGGCGGCTCGCGCTGACCGCGCTGGAGGCGGTCAAGGGCACGACGATGATCGACGACGTGTGCGTGCCCCGCTCCCGGCTCGGCGCCATGCTGGAGGGCGTCGAGCGGATCGCCGCGGCGTACGGCCTCACCATCGGCGTCTGCGCGCACGCCGGTGACGGCAACACCCACCCCACCGTCTGCTTCGACGCCGGCGACCCCGACGAGTCCCGGCGGGCCCGCGAGTCCTTCGACGAGATCATGGCCCTGGGCCTACAACTGGGCGGCACCATCACCGGCGAACACGGCGTCGGCGTGCTGAAGAAGGAGTGGCTCGCCCGCGAGATCGGCCCCGTCGGCGTGGAGATGCAGCGGGCGGTGAAACAGGTCTTCGACCCGCTCGGCATCCTCAACCCCGGCAAGCTCTTCTGACCGTCGGGCCGCGGTCACCGGGCGAGCAGCTCCTCGAGTGCGCCGTCGATGCCCAGCCGGCCGCCCTCCGTCCCCGGCGGCACCACCCGCAGCGTCCGCTCCAGCCACGCCGACACCTGCGCGACCGGTGCCCGCAGCAGCGCGTCGCCGTCCGGGGAACTCAGCGCCAGCAGGACGACCCGGTGCCCGTCCGCCCTCGCCGGCCACACCCGTACGTCCCCGTCCCCGCACGGCCGGAACACCCCCTCCACCAGCAGCTCGCGGGCGAACGTCCAGCTGACCGGGTCCTCGGAGTCGATGTGGAAGGTGACGTGGACGGCGTAGGGATCATCGGAGCGGTAGTCCAGCCGGGCGGGGACCGGGATACTCCGTTCCGGCGACAGGATGAGCCTCAGCTCCAGCTCCCGTTCCACCACGGTGTGTCGCATGACCTGGGTTCCTCTCCGGTCGGGGCCGCTCGGACCGGGCCCGTACCGGGGGAGAGGCGGCGGAGACCGGGTCATTACGCGGGTTCGGGGGGTTTCTCGGCGCCGTGCCCGGGGGACGGGCACGGCGTTACCCGGAAAGGAGTGGGTCCTGCGGGAGTGGCGGTGGGGGATGCCCGGGTCTGATAGATGTGGAGGCTCCCATCCCACCCCCGAGCAGATACGGGACGACGGACATGAGCGCCCCAACCCCGGCCGCAGGTGACGACAGGCCCCGCGAGGGCTACTACCCGGACCCGTCCATCCCCGGCTACGTCCGGTACTGGAACGGCACCTCCTGGATGCCCGGCACCAGCCGCCCGGCGCCGCGGGACGGCGAACAGCTCATCCCGCCGGCCGGCATCCGCCCCGCGGCCCCGTCCGTCGAGGAGACGGGCCCCCACTTCTTCGACGAGGACCCGGCCGAACCCGTACGGCAGCCGCACTCCGGCCCGACCGGTCCCGCCGCCCCGTGGCCCCACACGGACGACGAACAGGACGCGAAGAGCGCGCAGTGGGGCCGGCCGGCCGATCCGGGCGGGTCGGACGGGCCGGGGACGTTCGGCGCGTCCGCCGGGGGCGGGGCGTTCGGCGGCACCGGTGGGTCCGGTGTGCCCGGTGGGTTCGGTGACACCAGCGGGTCCTTCGCGTCCGGAGCGGGTGGTGCGCCGGGTGGTGCGCCGGGCGCGTCCGGCGTCCCGGGGCCGGGAGAGCAGTGGAGCGGGGGCGGACAGCCGGACGGACCGGCCCAGCCCGGCCACCCGGGCCTCCCGAGTCAGTCCGGCCACCAAGGCCATGCGGGCTTCCCGGGTCAGTCCGGCCACCCAGGTCACGCGGGCCTCCCGGGTCAGTCGAGCCACGAAGGTCACGCGGGCCTCCCGGGTCAGTCCGGCCACCCTGATCACCCCGGCCACCCGGGCCTCCCCAGTCAGTCCAGCCACCACGGCTTCCCCGCCCAGTCCGGCCACGCCGACCATCCAGGCCTCCCCGGCCTCCCGAGTCAGTCCAGCCACGCCGGTCACAGTGCTCACCCCAGCCTCCCCAGTCAGTCCGGGCATCCCGGCATCCAGGGTGACGCCGGGCGGGCCGACGGCTGGGGGGTGGATCCCCGAGTCCCGGCCGGGCCGGCCGATGGCCGGGTCGGCGCCCGTACCGAAGGCGCCGCGACACCCCCGGCGGAGGACGAGGCCCCGGACCCCGGCACCTTCCTCTTCCGGCGCCCGATCCCCGGCCCGGCGGCCCGCACGGACGACGGCACGATGACCTTCCGCCCGGTACCGCCCGGCCCGGCCGGGGCGACCGGCGCGGAGGGCGGCACGTCCGGCGGCCCGGATTCCGGTCCGGCCGGTTTCGGCACCCAGGGCCCGGTCGGCGCACCCCCGCCGACGACCCCCGCCTCCTCGCCCCCGGCCGGCAACCACGGCTTCGGCGCCGGAAAGGCCGCCGCCGCCCGCGCCACCGCCGTCCCGGCGGCCGAGGCCCCGCAGAACGTGCAGGGCGCGCGGCCGGGCCCGGGCGCCCCCGCCGTCACCCCGCCCGTGCCCCCGCAGCCCGGTGCCCCGGCCACCCCGCTGACCAGCGGCGCCGGCGGCGGCCAGTCGTCCTGGGCGCAGCAGGTGCACCGGCTGGCCGGGGGCGGGGACGAGCAGCCGCCGGCGCCGTGGAAGCCTCCGGTGGAAGACGTGTTCCAGGCCGCCGCCCGCCGCCAGGCGGCCGCGCGGCCCGCCGGGCTCGGCAAGCGGTTCGCGGCCCGGCTGATCGACCTGCTGGTGCTGGGGGCCGTGACGGCCGCCGCCGCGGTGCCGCTCGGTCTGCGGGCCGCGGACCACGTGCAGCAGAAGATCGACGCGGCCAAGCTGTCCGGCCGTACCGTCACCGTCTGGCTGCTCGACGGCACGACGGGTACCAGCCTCGGCATCGTCCTCGCCGTCCTGCTCCTCGCCGGAGTCCTCTACGAGGTGCTGCCCACCGCTCGCTGGGGCCGCACCCTCGGCAAGAAGGTGTGCGGCCTCCAGGTGCGGGACATCGAGGGGCACGAGCCCCCGGCGTTCGGCCCGGCGCTGCGCCGCTGGCTGGTGTTCAGCGTGCCGGGGCTGCTCGTCGTCGGTGTCGTGGGCATGCTGTGGTGTCTGTTCGACCGGCCGTGGCACCAGTGCTGGCACGACAAGGCGGCCCACACGTTCGTCGCCGGCTGACGCGGCACGGACGGCCGTAGTCCGTACGGCCGCCCTCCGGATGCGGCGCCGGAAGGGCCGCGGTGCACTCGGGCCATGATCAGCGAACCGCCCTCCGGCTCCGGATATCCGCCCCCGCCGTCCGGCGGCGGCCCGACACCCCCGTACGGCGGCGGCCCGTACGACGGCGGTGGCGGCCCCGGTCACCCCGGCGACCCCCTGGCCGGCATGCCCCCGCTCGCGGACAGCGCCCGGCGGACGCTCGCGAGGATCATCGACATGGTCCTCGTCCTCGTCCTCGTCTGGCTGCTCACCTGGGCCTTCGGACTGCGGGCGTACTCCGTCGACAACGACCGCATGCAGGTCGGCCGGTCCTTCGCCCCGGCCGTCATCATGGCCGTGCTCTACGTCCTCTACGACACCGTCATGATCAGCAGATCGGGGCAGACCCTCGGCAAGAAGTGGCTCGCCCTGCGGGTGGCCGACCTGGCCGACGGCACCACCCCCTCCGTGCGGACCGCGCTGATCCGCTCCCTGGTGCTGTGGCTGCCGTTCGCCTTCTGCTGCTGCTGCCTGTGGACGGCGATCGCGGGCGGATGGAGCTTCTTCGACAAGCCGTACAAGCAGGGTCTGCACGACAAGGCGGCCAGGACGGTGGTGGTCAGCACCGGTTGAGACCGGCCGGCCGGTCGCCGGGAGGGGCGCGCGGACACCGCGGGGGTGAGCGACCGCGCGCGGGGTCGGGTCAGAAGGACGTGGGGACGCGCTCCTCGGCCGGTGCGGTCTCGGCGGGTGCCTGCGCCGGGCGGGACCGCGGGGCGGGGGCCGTCAGGGCGACCAGCAGGCCCAGGGCGAGGGCGGCGAGGGCGATGACGCTGATCCCGACGACCGAACTCGCCTGCGACAGCAGCAGCATGGCGAACGTCGAGAGGATCACGGTGCAGACACCGTAGGCGAGCTGTGCGGCGGTCGGACGAGGCATGGCAATCGGTCCTCGGCGGTTTCGGGGATGGGGTGCCGTGGGGCTCTCTTGGCGTGCATGCCCGAGCGGGACGCCCGGTAAGCGCGGCCTAACCCACGGTACCGGTGCACAGGGGGCGCACGGAGACATCCGTCTCGCCGGACGGGCGGCTCCCTGCGCCGGTCGCCGGGGCGACACGTGTCCGTAAAGCGAACGCCACCTCCGCATAGTGCAGTTGTTCTGCTCAAGTCAAGGTCTGTCTTTTCCGTCAAACCTCTAGTCAAATGTCGTCACTTGATACACGCGTTGATCGAGCGCGCACGGATTCCTCCATGCCCTGGAAACCCCTGTCCGTGCGCGCGGCGCGGGGGAGGAACTCAAGTGACCAGCAGATCCTGGACGTTCAGAGCGGCCGCCATCGGCGTGACGCTCGCGGCGGCCTCCGCCACGTTCGCCACCTTCGCCGTCGCGGAGGCGGGCACGCAGCGCCCGGCCGCGGCCGCCAACCGGCACGACCCGGCTCCGGTGAAGCAGCAGAAGCACGACCTGGACGGCCCCCTGAGCAAGACCCAGGACGCCCAGCGCCAGGAGGCCTTGAAGCAGCTCATATCGGGCAAGGCCACCGCGCAGGACCGTAACGGCTCCAAGGTCGTCAAGCTCAAGAGCAGCAAGAGCCGGAGCAAGTACGTCGAACTGAGCCGCGAGAAGACCGACAAGATCTTCACGATCCTCGTGGAGTTCGGGAACCAGACGGACCCCAAGTACGGGGGCACCGCGGGCCCGCTGCACAACACGATAGCCGCGCCGGACCGCAAGAAGGACAACTCCACGGCCTGGCAGAAGGACTACGACCAGAAGCACTACCGGGACCTCTACTTCGGCACCGGCAAGAAGACCGAGTCGCTGAAGAAGTACTACGAGAAGCAGTCCTCGGGCCGCTACTCGGTCTCCGGTGAGGTCACCGACTGGGTCAAGGTCCCCTACAACGAGGCCCGTTACGGCAACAACGCGTGCGGCCAGACCAACTGCCCGAGCGTGTGGAACGTCGTCAGCGACGGTCTGAAGGCCTGGGTCGCCCAGCAGAAGAAGGCGGGCAAGTCCGACGCCGACATCAAGGCGGACCTGGCCAAGTACGACCAGTGGGACCGCTACGACTACGACGGCGACGGCAACTTCAACGAGCCCGACGGCTACGTCGACCACTTCCAGATCGTGCACGCCGGTGAGGACGAGTCCGCGGGCGGTGGCGCGCAGGGCAAGGACGCCATCTGGGCGCACCGCTGGTACGCCTTCGGCACCGACGCCGGCGCCACCGGCCCCACCAGCAACAAGCTCGGCGGCACGCAGGTCGGCGACACCGGCATCTGGGTCGGCGACTACACCATCCAGCCGGAGAACGGCGGCCTCGGCGTCTACGCCCACGAGTACGGCCACGACCTCGGTCTGCCGGACGAGTACGACACCGCCGGCGGCGACAACTCCACCGGTTTCTGGACCCTGATGTCGTCCGGCTCCTGGCTGGGCACCGGCAAGGAGTCCATCGGCGACCTGCCCGGCGACATGAACGCCTGGGACAAGCTCCAGCTGGGCTGGCTGAACTACGACAGCGCCAAGGCGGGCAAGCAGTCCACACACAAGCTCGGCCCCGCCGAGTACAACACGTGGGACAAGCAGGCCCTCGTGGTGTCCCTGCCGGACAAGGCCGTCACCACCACGATCACCCAGCCCGCCGAGGGCTCGACCCAGTGGTGGAGCGGCAGCGGCAACGACCTGAAGAACACGCTGACCCGGACCGTGGACCTCACCGGCAAGTCGTCGGCGAACCTCAGCCTGGACGGCTGGTGGGCCACCGAGGAGGGCTACGACTACGTCTACACCGAGGTGTCGACGGACGGCGGCGCCAACTGGACGGCCCTGGACGGCACGGCGGACGGCCAGGCCCTCCCGCGTGACGCCAGCGGCAAGCCGGCGCTGACCGGCTTCTCCCAGACGCACAAGAAGCTGTCGTTCCCGCTCGATGCCTACGCGGGCAAGAAGATCGACGTGCGCTTCCGCTACGCCACCGACGGCGGTGTCGCGGAGAACGGCTTCACGGCCGACGAGATCACCGTGACCGCCGACGGCGCCCCGGTCTTCTCGGACAACGCCGAGACCGCGGACGCCGGCTGGACCGCGGCCGGCTTCTCCCGGGTCGGCGCGTCGTTCACCAAGAACTACGCCCAGTACTACATCGCCGAGAACCGCCAGTACGTGTCGTACGACAAGACGCTCAAGAGCGGCCCGTACAACTTCGGCTTCGCGTCGCGCCCCGACTGGGTGGAGCACTACCCCTACCAGAACGGCCTGCTGGTCTGGAAGTGGGACACCTCCCAGGCGGACAACAACACGAACGAGACCAACGGTCACCCGGGCACCGGTCTGATCCTGCCGGTCGACTCGCACCCGAAGGCGCTGAAGTGGGCCGACGGCACGCTGCTGCGCAACCGCGTCCAGGCGTACGACTCCCCGTTCAGCCTCTACGGCACGGACGGCATCACCCTGCACAAGGCCGACGTCGCCCTGAAGATCAAGGCGTCGAAGGGTGTCCCGGTCTTCAACGACCACACCGGCACCTACTACGACGCCTCGAACCCCACCGGTGGCGTCAAGATCACTGACACCAACACCAAGATCGCGATCGTCAAGGAGGCCAAGGACGGCTCCACGATCCAGCTCAAAGTCGGCCCCGCGGTGAAGTAGTCCACATCACCGCAGGTCACAGGCGTATCGGCGGCAACCCCCTGGCGGGTTGCCGCCGGTCGTGTTTAGGTGCGTCCTGTGGACCGCTTATTGACACCGACCCGGACGGGGATGTGACCGCATGGCCGCTGGAGGCTTCTGCAAGCTGCCGGACGCCACGGTGGTGGTGGCACTGAACCTGCCGAGCCCTGCCGGAGTGCCGGCCGGGGTGCGGGTCCTGGTGCACGCCCGGAACCGGGCCCGGGCCCTGACCCGGCTGCGCAACCTGGGGCTGCGGGCGGTGTACCTGCGGGGCAACGCGCTGCCTCCCACACCGGACGAGGTCACGGCGGTGCTGCACCATCCCGACGGCCTGATATGGCGCACGGCCGCGGACAACGGTGTCACCGTGACGGAGCTGTGGCAGCCGATCAGGGCCCTGCTGCGCCGGCCCGCCGCGCGCGCCTGAGCCCGCCGCCCGGTCAGACGGCGGGCTTGCCGGTCAGCTCCACGCCCGCCTCGCGCAGCTCCCGCAGGGCGCGCGCCGTGGTCTCCTCGGCGACGCCCGCGGTCAGGTCCAGCAGCACGTGCGTACGGAAGCCCTCCCGCACGGCGTCCAGCGCGGTGGCGCGCACGCAGTGGTCCGTGGCGATGCCGACGACGTCCACCTCGTCGATCTCCCGGGAACGCAGCCAGTCGGCGAGCCCGACCCCGTTCTCGTCGGTCCCCTCGAACCCGCTGTACGCCGCCGCGTACGCCCCCTTGTCGAACACGGCGTCCACCGCGCCGGAGGCGACGGCGGGGGCGAAGTTCGGGTGGAAGCCGACACCCTCCGTGCCCGCGACGCAGTGCGCGGGCCAGGAGCGGACGTAGTCGGGGTCGTCCGCGAAGTGGCCGCCGGGCGCGATGTGATGGTCCCGGGTGGCGATCACATGGCGGTATCCGGTGCCCGCCGCCTGGCCGATCAGCTCGGTGACGGCGGCGGCCACGTCCGCACCGCCGGACACCGCGAGGCTGCCTCCCTCGCAGAAGTCGTTCTGGACGTCTACGACGATCAGGGCGCGGCGCATGGCGGGTGTCCTTCGAGTGAGGAGGCAGGTGACTGAGACTAGGGACTTACCGGCCGGTGCGGGAGGGGGCGGACGGCGCTCCCGCTCCCGGCCGTGTCGTCCTAGCTACCCGAGCCCCCGTGGACGTACTCCGTCGGAAGGACGGGTTCCCCCCGGGACAGCTGGGTGGCGGACAGCGGCAGCTTCGCGCGGACCGCGATGTGGCGGTCGCGCGGCACGTCCAGCGGCTCGCGGGCGATCACCTCGCCGCCCTTGACCAGCTGGACCTGGAGCTCGCGGCCGGCCAGTCCGGGCGGGACCGGCCCGGTGCCGACGACCTCGGCCTCCGGGACGCCCTCCGCGTCGGTGCGGCGCGCGGCCCACTTGCGTCCGCCGATGGAGGTCTTGCCGCCGCTGGACTTCTTCGCGACCGGCACCAGCGGCGCCTTCGGGTCGGCGGTCTCGGCGCGGGCGACCAGCTTGTAGACCATGGACGCGGTCGGGTGCCCGGAGCCGGTGACCAGCTGGGTGCCGACGCCGTACGCGTCCACGGGCGCGGCGGCCAGCGAGGCGATGGCGTACTCGTCCAGGTCGGAGGTCACGACGATCTTGGTACCGGTCGCACCCAGCTCGTCCAGCTGCTGGCGCACCCGGTGGGCCACCAGCAGCAGGTCGCCGGAGTCGATGCGGACGGCGCCCAGCTCGGGTCCGGCCACCTCCACCGCCGCACGGACGGCCTCGGTGACGTCGTAGGTGTCCACCAGCAGGGTCGTGCCACGGCCGAGGGTGTCGACCTGCGCCTGGAAGGCGTCGCGTTCGCGGTCGTGCAGGAGAGTGAAGGCGTGGGCCGAGGTGCCCACGGTCGGGATGCCGTAGCGGAAGCCCGCGGCCAGATCGGAGGTGGTCGTGAAGCCGCCGATGTACGCGGCCCGCGCGGCGGCCACGGCGGCCAGCTCGTGGGTGCGCCGGGCGCCCATCTCGATCAGCGGGCGGTCACCGGCGGCGGAGGCCATGCGGGAGGCCGCCGCGGCGATCGCCGAGTCGTGGTTGAGGATGGAGAGGATCACGGTCTCCAGCAGGACGCACTCGGCGAAGCTGCCCTCGACGCGCATGATCGGCGAGCCCGGGAAGTAGACCTCGCCCTCGGGGTAGCCCCAGACGTCGCCGCGGAAGCGGTAGCCGGCCAGCCATTCCAGGGTCTCTTCGTCGACGATCCCCTGCTCGCGCAGGAAGCCGAGCACGCCGGCGTCGAAGCGGAAGTTCTCGACCGCGTCCAGGACACGCCCGGTGCCGGCCACCACGCCGTAGCGCCGCCCGTCCGGCAGCCGCCGGGTGAAGACCTCGAACACGCTCCGCCGTTCGGCGGTGCCAGCCCTCAGCGCGGCCCGCAGCATGGTCAACTCGTACTGGTCCGTGAAGAGTGCCGTCGAGGGAACATCCACCGGCAGCCCAAGGTCCGCTGTGTTCATGGCAAGATAGTACCCCCATCTCGTCAGTGTGACGATTTATCGCGCGCGTGGCAGCATGGGCCCTGTGACGTCACCCGCGCCCGTAGAGACCGAACGCACCGAGTCGGCGGAGGAGGTCTTCGCCGTACCCGAGCCCGACGTCCCCTGGGTCACGATCGTCCACAACGACCCGGTCAACCTCATGAGCTACGTGACGTACGTCTTCCAGACGTACTTCGGCTACTCCAAGGACAAGGCCACCAAGCTCATGCTCGATGTCCACCACAAGGGCCGGGCGGTCGTCTCCAGCGGGAGCCGCGAGGAGATGGAACGCGACGTGCAGGCGATGCACGGTTACGGTCTGTGGGCCACCCTTCAGCAGGACCGGAAGTAGCGACCGACCACATATGTCCGGACACTTCGAACCGCTCCCCGGCGGCGGCGCGGCCGTCGCGCTCGACGACGTCGAGATCTCCATCATCCGGTCCCTGGCCGTTCAGCTCCTTGAGCTGATCGGCCCCGGCCCCGGTGCCGACACCCCCGACGACCCGCTCGCCGAGCTGTTCGCCGAGGGGCCGAGCGAGCCGCCCGCGGACCCGGTGCTGCGCCGGCTCTTCCCGGACGCCTACACCGATCCCGAACAGGCCCCCGCCTCACCGGCCGACGCCGAGGAACGGCAGGCGCACTCCGCCGAGTTCCGCCGCTTCACCGAGAACGACCTGCGCGCCGGCAAGCGGGAGAGCGCGCTGACGGTGATCCGGACCCTGGACGCGCTCGCCCCGGTGGACGAGGGCGGGGCGGTGCTCGAGCTGTCCCCGCAGGAGTCCCGGCAGTGGCTCGGCGCCCTCAACGACCTCCGGCTGGCGATCGGCGCCCGCCTGGAGATCACCGACGAGGACGACACCGACCTGCTCTACCGGCTCCCGGAGGAGGACCCACGCAAGCCGATGGTGCTGGCCTACCTGTGGCTGGGCGGTCTCCAGGAAACCCTGGTCACGACCCTTATGCCGTAATCCGGTCATTTCTCTCCGTTACCGTTCGCTCAGAGGACGCTCAAATCCGGATAACGATCCCGTCACCGTTGCGGCCGGTTTTGACGCGTTCGGGCTCTTTTTGTCCGCTTCTTCTTGTGTGATGCACCACACCGCACCCCTGTGATCAGTGTTGCGGCCGTGATAAATCTTCACGACCGCCCGGCGAAGACCACCCATGTCTCGGCCGGGTGCGCCACCGAGCCGACGACCGTCGGCCAGGCAACAGCTCCAGAAATCCAGGGGGATCGAGACCCGGTCCGAGGCCGACGAAAGGCCCGGATCGGCATGGAGAAAGGCGCACCACACATGACCTCAGCGCAGGTCGACCAGCATCGCGACGGCAATGAGGCCGTGCGGGCCGAGGATCACGAGGGCGGCGAGGGGTATCAGCGCGGGCTCGGTTCCCGCCAGATCCAGATGATCGCCATCGGCGGTGCCATCGGCACCGGCCTGTTCCTCGGCGCGGGCAAGGGCATCTCCAAGGCGGGCCCCAGCCTCATCCTGGCGTACGCCATCGCGGGCCTCGTCATCTTCTTCATCATGCGGGCGCTCGGCGAGCTGCTGATGTACCGCCCGGTGTCGGGTTCGTTCTCGGAGTACGCGCGCGAGTTCATCGGTCCGTTCGCCGGCTTCGTCACCGGCTGGACGTACTGGCTGTTCTGGGTGGTCACGGGCATCACCGAGGTCACCGCGGCCGCCGCCTACATGACGTACTGGTGGAACATCCCGCAGTGGATCTCGGCGCTGATCTTCACCGTCGTCCTGTACGGCGCCAACCTGATCTCCGTGAAGCTCTTCGGTGAGCTGGAGTTCTGGTTCTCCATGGTCAAGGTCACCGCCATCATCGGCATGATCCTGATCTGCGCCGGCATCCTCACGATCGGCTTCTCCGACGCCGGTGACACCGCCTCCGTCAGCCACCTGTGGAACGAGGGCGGCTTCTTCCCGCACGGCGTCGGCAGCACCCTGATGACCCTCCAGATGGTCATGTTCGCCTTCCTCGCCGTCGAGCTGGTCGGTGTGACCGCGGGCGAGTCCAAGGACCCCAAGACCGTGCTGCCCAAGGCGATCAACACCGTGCCGTGGCGCATCGCCGTCTTCTACGTCGGCGCGCTGATCATGATCCTGTCGGTCGTGCCGTGGACCGCCTTCCACCCGGGTGTCAGCCCGTTCGTGGCCGCGTTCCAGAAGATGGGCCTGGCCGCCGGCGCCGGCATCGTGAACTTCGTCGTGCTCACCGCGGCGCTGTCCTCCTGCAACTCCGGCATGTACTCCACCGGCCGCATGCTGCGCGACCTCGCGCTCAACAGCCAGGGCCCGAAGGTCTTCACCCGGCTGACGTCCAGCGGCACCCCGCTCGTCGGCACGTCGGTCTCCGCCGCGCTGATGCTGGTCGGCGTGTGGATCAACTACCAGTGGCCGGGCAAGGCGTTCGACTACGTGGTGTCCTTCGCCACCATCTCCGGCATGTGGGCGTGGATCGTCATCCTGTTCTGCCAGATCCGCTACCGCGCCAAGTCCGACCGCGGTGAACTGCCCCGCTCGGAGTTCCGTGCGCCGGGCGCCCCGTTCACCAGCTGGTTCGCGCTCGCCTTCATCGGCATGGTGATCGTCATGATGGGCATCGACAAGGACGCCCGGGTCTCGCTGTACTGCGCGCCGCTGTGGGCCCTGATCCTCGGCGTCGCCTACCTGGTGCTCAAGCGCCGCAACCCGGAGGCCGCGGCCTTCCGCAAGCGCTGAGGACCCGAGGCACCCCGGAGCACACCTCCCCGGGACGTCCGGCCGCCGGGAGCACTCGTGGCGCCCCCGGCGGCCGCCGCTCAGGACGTCCGGCATGTGGGCCGTCCCGTACCGACCCCCGGTACGGGACGGCCCCTCTGCTTATCCTGACCCCCATGCTGACCATCACCCAGGCCCTGTACGACCGCATCGTCGCCCACGCGCGCGAGGACCACCCCGACGAGGCGTGCGGCGTGGTCGCCGGCCCGGCGGGCTCCGGCCGCCCCGAGCGGTTCGTCCCGATGCTCAACGCGGCCCGCTCGCCCACCTTCTACGAGTTCGACTCCCAGGACCTGCTCAAGCTCTACCGCCAACTGGACGACCGCGACGAGGAGCCGGTGATCATCTACCACTCCCACACCGCGACCGAGGCCTACCCCTCCCGCACGGACATCTCCTACGCCAACGAGCCCGGCGCCCACTACGTCCTGGTCTCCACGGCCGACACCGACGGCGCCGGCGAGTTCCAGTTCCGCTCGTTCCGCATCCTCGCCGGTGAGGTCACCGAGGAGGAGGTCAAGGTGGTCGAGGCGTACCCCTCCCCGTGACCCCGGAAGCGCCTCGTCTCACGAAGTGAACGAATCACGTCCGGGATATGGGAACACCCTCCGGGAAACGTCGCGGGAATCGATACGATGAGCCCATGGTTTTCCACGACGTGAGCGAGAAGACGCCGGGCACGCTGCTCGTGGCGCGGCTGCACGTCGACCTGTGCAGGCTCGCCAGCGCCATCTGTTGACGCCGGCCCTGCCGCCGTACGGCCGTGAGCCGCGGCGTCCAGACCCGCGTACGCCACCCGTGCGCCCCGCGCCGCCGCGCGCCCACCGACCCGACACCTTCCGACAGGAGCCCTGAGCCATGGCCATCGAGGTCCGCATCCCCACCATCCTCCGCACGTACACCGACGGCCAGAAGGCGGTGGAGGGCAGCGGGAACACTCTCGCCGAGCTGTTCGCCGACCTCGAGGCCCGGCACGCGGGCATCCAGGCCCGCATCGTGGACGGCGACCAGCTGCGCCGCTTCGTCAACGTGTACCTCAACGACGAGGACGTCCGCTTCCTGGACGGCATCAACACCAAGCTGTCCGACGGCGACAACGTCACGATCCTGCCGGCCGTGGCCGGCGGCATGCGCTGATCGGCCGCTGACCAGCGATGCGTTACGACTCCCCGCTGGCCGCGGTGGGCAACACCCCCCTGGTGCGCCTGCCGCGGCTGTCGCCGTCCTCCGAGGTCCGCCTCTGGGCCAAGCTGGAGGACCGCAACCCCACCGGCTCGGTCAAGGACCGTCCCGCCCTGCACATGATCGAGCAGGCGGAGAAGGACGGCCGGCTGACCCCGGGCTGCACCGTCCTGGAGCCCACCTCCGGCAACACCGGCATCTCCCTCGCCATGGCGGCCAAGCTCAAGGGCTACCGCATGGTGTGCGTGATGCCGGAGAACACCTCGCAGGAGCGCCGCGAGCTGCTCGGTATGTGGGGCGCCGAGATCATCCCCTCACCGGCCGCCGGTGGCTCCAACACCGCCGTACGCGTGGCCAAGGAGCTGGCCGCCGAGCACCCGGACTGGGTGATGCTCTACCAGTACGGCAACCCGGACAACGCGGGCGCCCACTACGCCACGACCGGCCCGGAGATCCTCGCCGACCTCCCCTCGATCACCCACTTCGTGGCCGGGCTCGGCACCACCGGCACCCTCATGGGCGTCGGCCGCTACCTGCGCGAGCACAAGCCGGACGTCAAGGTCGTCGCCGCCGAACCCCGCTACGACGACCTGGTGTACGGGCTGCGGAACCTCGACGAGGGCTTCGTCCCGGAGCTGTACGACGCCTCCGTGCTCACCACCCGCTTCTCGGTCGGCTCCGCCGACGCGGTCACCCGCACCCGCGAACTCCTCCAGCAGGAAGGCATCTTCGCGGGCGTCTCCACCGGCGCGGCCCTGCACGCGGCGATCGGCGTCGGCAGGAAGGCCGTCCAGGCGGGCGAGAGCGCCGACATCGTCTTCGTCGTGGCCGACGGCGGCTGGAAGTACCTCTCCACCGGCGTCTACACGGCGGCCACCACCCAGGAGGCCATCGAGACGCTCCAGGGCCAGCTCTGGGCGTAGGGGATCCGACCGCGCCGGTGGTACGTCACATCCGTACCAGGGACCGGACACCGGCAGAAAGGCGGACCCCATGCGCCGTACGACGCCCCTCGCCCTCACGGCGGCAGCGCTGCTCCTCGCGGGCTGCGGCTCCGGGCAGGCGGACACCGGGAGCGGCGGCAAGGCGTCGGCGCCGCCGTCTCCCACCCGGTCCGCGGGGAACTGCACCGGCCACGCGGAGCTGACGGCCGCCGACCACGGCCGTACCGTCTGCGTGGCCCGGGGCGGTGAGCTCCGCCTCACCCTGGACGGCACCCGGGCCCGCCCGTGGAAGCCGGTCAGCGCGAGCGGTACCGCACTGCGGGGCATCGACGCGGGCTTCGTCCTGCGGCCGGGTGACGCGACGGCCGCGTACCGGGCGGTGGCCGCCGGCACGGTGCGGCTCACCTCGTCCCGCCCGCTGTGCGCCGAACCCACCGCCCCGCACCAGGTCTCCTGCAAGGGCATCGAGGAGTGGACGGTGACCGTGCGGGTGGGTTAGCCCGCCGGATCAGCCCGCGAGGTGGCGTACCTGGTCCCACAGGACCGGGTCGACCACGCCCACCCGGCGCCGGAAGTGGCCCACCGGGACCTCGCGCAGCTCGTCGGTCTCCAGGAAGCTGGGCCGGCCCCGGGCGTCGCCGACCGCGCCCGGCGGCAGCGGGATCACCCCGCTGCGCTCGTCGTGGTACTTGCTGGTGATCTTCGCGACCGTGGCCCGGTCGCCGCGCACGGCCAGCACCAGGCAGGGCCGGTCCTTCACCGCGGCCCGGTCCTCGTAGGGCACGTCCGCCCACCAGATGTCGCCGGGGGAGGGCCGTGCCGCGTGCGCCGTCCGCGTGCCCGCCCGGCCCGGGGGCCGCAGCCGGCGCCCGCCCGGCCGGCGGCCCCGGCCCCAGCCGTCGACGAGCGTGGCGACCAGCGCCAGCAGTACCACCGCCGCGAGCGCCAGCCACCAGGACGTGTCCATACGACGACGTTACCGGCGCGCGCCGCACATTGCGCGCCCTCCGGTGAATCCCCCGCCCCCGGTCCAGCCGAACCGGTGACAGCACAGGTGAGTTCGCCCACAACGGCCCCTGGCGAAGGAGCGACCCGTGCTCGCGCGCCTTACGCTCGACGCACCGCACGACCCCCGTCAGCCCCCATCCTGACCGGCCTTCCCGTCCCGCCCACCGGTTTCCCGCCAGCGGAGGTTTCTGCTTCATGAAGCTCACCGTCGTCGGCAGCTCGGGGTCGTTCCCGTCCGCGGAATCGGCCTGTTCGAGCTACCTCCTCGAGGCCGACGGCTTCCGGCTGCTTCTCGACATGGGCAACGGCGCCCTCGGCGAGCTCCAGCGCCACTGCGGTCTCTACGACCTCGACGCGATCTTCCTCAGTCATCTGCACGCCGACCACTGCATCGACATGTGCGCCTACTTCGTGGCGCGCTACTACCGCCATGACGGCGGCCGGTGCGGGCCCGTCCCGGTCTACGGCCCCGAGGGCACCGAGCACCGGCTGACCACGGCCTACGCGGACACCCCTTCCGCCTCCTCCATGAGCGAGGTCTTCGACTTCCACACGGTCAAGCCGTCCACGTTCGACATCGGCCCGTTCACCGTGCACACGGAGCGGGTCCGCCACCCCGTGGAGGCCTACGGCATCCGGGTCGAGCACGGCGGTACGTCGCTGACGTACTCCGGCGACACGGGCGTCACCGCGACGCTGGACGAGCTGGCCCGGGACACCGACCTGTTCCTGTGCGAGGCCGCGTTCACGCACGGCAAGGAGAGCATTCCCGACCTGCACCTCAACGGCCGCGAGGCGGGTGAGACGGCGGCCCGCGCGGGCGCCCGCCGCCTGGTGCTCACCCACATCCCGCCGTGGACCGACCCCCTGGTCAACCTGCGGGACGCCCGCGAGGTGTTCGCCGGGCCGGTGGCGCTGGCGGCGCCGGGACAGACGTACGACATCTGAAGCCGGCATGCGCGGGGCCCCGGAACCGTCCCGGTTCCGGGGCCCCGCGCGCTGTCCGGGCCGGCCGGGCTACTTGCCCTCGGCCTTCTGGAGTTCGGCCAGTTCCTCGTCCGACTCGCGGCCCGGCGTGGGCAGATCGAACCGGGTGATCGCGAAGCGGAAGACCACGTAGTAGACGACCGCGAAGCACAGACCGACCACGACCAGGCCCCACGGGTTGCTGGCGATGCCCAGGTTCAGGCCGAAGTCGACCACGCCCGCCGAGAAGCCGAAGCCGTCCTTCATGCCCAGCGCCCAGGTCAGCCCCAGCGAGAGGCCGGTGAGGACCGCGTGGATGGCGTACAGCACCGGCGCGATGAACATGAAGGTGAACTCGATGGGCTCGGTGACGCCGGTGACGAAGGACGTCAGCGCCAGCGAGAGCATCATGCCGCCGACGACCTTGCGGCGCTCGGGCCGGGCGCAGTGGACGATGGCCAGGCAGGCGGCCGGCAGGGCGAACATCATGATCGGGAAGAAGCCGGTCATGAACTGGCCCGCGTGCGGGTCGCCGGCCAGGAAGCGCGCGATGTCACCGCTCTTGCCGTGGTACTCGCCCGCCTGGAACCACGGGAACGAGTTCAGCAGGTGGTGCATGCCGATCGGGATCAGCGCACGGTTGGCGACACCGAAGATGCCCGCGCCCACCGCGCCCGAGCCGACCAGCCACTCGCCGAAGTTGTGCAGGCCCGTGCCGAGGACCGGCCAGATGTAGCCGAAGACGATGCCGAGGAGGAGACCGGCGAAGGCCGACAGGATCGGGACGAGACGACGGCCGCCGAAGAAGCCCGCCCAGTCGGGCAGCTTGGTGCGGTAGAAGCGCTGGTACAGCAGGGCCACGACTATGCCCATCACCACGCCGCCGAGCACCTTGGCGTCCACCGGGGCGTCCACCATGGCGACCTTGCCGTCGACGACGGTGGCCACCTTCGGCAGGTTCTTGTCGGTGAACGTGCCGAGCACGTTCTTGAAGACCAGGTAACCGGTGACCGCGGCGAGGGCGGTCGAGCCGTCCGACTTCTTCGCGAAGCCGATGGCGATGCCCACCGCGAACAGCAGCGCCATGTTGTCGAGGATGGCGTTGCCGCCGGCGGCCATGAAGGACGCGATCTTGGTCAGGAAGGCCGGGAAGGACGGTCGTCCCAGCATGTCGGTGTTGCCGAGGCGCACCAGCAGGGCGGCGGCCGGCAGCACGGCGACCGGCAGCATCAGGCTGCGCCCGATACGCTGGAGGACGGCCATCACACCGGCGCCCTTTTTCTTCTGGTCGGCCGCGGGAGCGGCGCTGGCCGTGGTCACAACTTCCTCCGGTAGGCAGGGCGCCGCCCGGGAACCGAGGAGGGGGACGGCAGCGTCTCTGGTCTACACCACTCAGTGGTGTAGACCTGTTGTAGCACGATGAACGCGGGATAAGGAACCCACGATTTCGCGGTCGCGGCGCTACACCGCGTACTCGTCCGACCGGCCGCCCGGCCCCGCTCACCGCACGTTGTCGCGGTCCATCTCCTCCGCCACCTCGGCCGGTTCCCGTCCCGGCGTCCGCAGGTCGAACCGCGTGATCGCCAACCGGAAGACGGCGTAGTACACGGCCGCGAAGGCCAGGCCGATCGGGATGATCGCCCACGGCTTCGTCGCGAGGTTCCAGTTGATGACGTAGTCGATCAGGCCCGCGGAGAAACTGAAGCCGTCGTGCACCCCGAGCGCCCAGCTCGCCCCCAGGGAGACGCCGGTGAGCACCGCGTGGACGGCGTACAGCGCGGGCGCGACGAACAGGAAGGAGTACTCCAGGGGTTCGGTGATGCCCGTCACGAACGACGTCAGCGCGACCGAGAGCATCAGGCCGCCGACCTCCTTGCGGCGCTCCGGCCGGGCGCAGTGCGTGATCGCCAGCGCGGCGGCCGGCAGCGCGAACATCATGATCGGGAAGAAGCCCGTGGTGAACTGGCCGGCGTGCGGATCGCCCGCCAGGAACATGTTGATGTCCCCGTGCACGGGTTTGCCGCCCGGTGGCGTGTAGGTGCCGAACTGGAACCAGACGGGCACGTTCAGGAACTGGTGCAGGCCGATGACGAGCAGCGCCCGGTTGGCCAGGCCGAACAGGCCGGCGCCCCACGCGCCCAGGTCCCGCAGCCAGTGCGCGAAGCTCTCCAGGGCGTCGCCGACCGGCGGCCAGACCCACAGGCACAGGGCCGCGAAGACGATCGCGGCGAACGCCATGATGATGGGGACGAGCCGGCGGCCGTTGAAGAAGCCGAGCCAGTCCACCAGCCGCGTGCGGTGGTAACGGGCCCAGAAGAAGGCCGTCAGCAGACCCATCACGATGCCGCCGAACACCCCGGGGTTCTGGAAGGCGAACGGCGTCACCGCGCCGACGCCCGCCCCCACGCTCACCTGGCAGCCGACGTCCGGGACCGTCGTGGAGCCGCCCGGGCACCGCTGGGGGAACTGGTGCAGGACGTTGTAGTAGACGAGGAACCCGGCCACCGCCGCCAGCGCCGTGGAGCCGTCCGACTTCCTCGCCATGCCGATCGCGACGCCCACGCAGAACAGCAGCGGCAGGCCGAGGGAGCCGTCGAGCAGCGCGCCGCCCGCCCCCTTCATGACCTTCGAGACGTCGGTCCAGCCCAGGCCCTGGGCGCCGAACACGTCGGGCTGGCCCAGCCGGTTCAGGATGCCCGCGGCCGGCAGCACCGCGATGGGCAGCTGAAGGCTGCGGCCCATCTTCTGGAGGCCCTGGAACAGCCGGTTGACGTGGACCCGGGCGGGGCTCACCGCGCTCTCGGCACTCATGGCGTCCTTTCCGGGGCGCCCGACCGGGAGGCGGTTTGGCGACCTTCCCCAGGGTGGTGTAGACCAGTCGGCGGACGGTTCCGCTGTCGTGAACGCCATCATTCGGCACGGACGGCATGACCGCTCGCGAAGATGGGCCAACTGTGGGTTACTGCGACAAAGCGGTTCGGATCAGGGAGAAGGAACATGGCCAGCAAGGCTGAGAAGATCGTTGCCGGGCTCGGCGGCATCGACAACATCGAGGAGATCGAGGGCTGCATCACCCGGCTGCGCACCGAGGTGTCCGACCCCGAACTCGTCAACGAGGCCGCCCTGAAGGCCGCCGGTGCGCACGGCGTCGTCCGGATGGGCACCGCCATCCAGGTCGTCATCGGCACCGACGCCGACCCGCTCGCCGCGGAGATCGAGGACATGATGTGAGCACCCCGGCTCACCGGTGAACCCGGTTCACCCCCGAGGGGCTCTTCCCGATACGGGAGGAGCCCCTTCCGCCTGTGCCGATAGGCTCGTCGGCATGTCTCGCATCGACGGCCGTACCCCCGAACAGCTCCGCCCGGTGACCATCCAGCGAGGATGGAGCAAGCACGCCGAGGGCTCCGTCCTCGTCTCCTTCGGTGACACCCGGGTCCTCTGCACCGCCTCCGTCACCGAAGGCGTCCCGCGCTGGCGCAAGGGCAGCGGCGAGGGCTGGGTCACCGCGGAGTACGCCATGCTGCCCCGCGCCACCAACACCCGCGGCGACCGCGAGTCCGTCAAGGGCAGGATCGGCGGCCGCACCCACGAGATCTCCCGGCTCATCGGCCGCTCCCTGCGCGCCGTCATCGACTACAAGGCGCTCGGCGAGAACACCGTCGTCCTCGACTGCGACGTCCTCCAGGCCGACGGCGGCACGCGCACGGCGGCCATCACCGGCGCCTACGTCGCCCTGGCCGACGCCGTCGCCTGGGCCCAGGGCAGGAAGCTCGTCAAGGCCGGCCGCCAGCCGCTCACCGGCACCGTGAGCGCCGTCTCCGTCGGCATCGTCGGCGGCGTCCCGCTGCTCGACCTCTGCTACGAGGAGGACGTGCGCGCCGAGACCGACATGAACGTCGTCTGCACCGGCGACGGCCGCTTCGTCGAGGTCCAGGGCACCGCCGAGGCCCAGCCCTTCGCCCGCGCGGAACTCGACGCCCTGCTCGACCTCGCCGTCGCCGGCTGCGCCGACCTGACCACACTCCAGCAGGCCGCCCTGGCACGGACCCAGGAGAGCTGAGCGGTTCCGTCCGGCGGCGGGCGCGGACGCCGCCGGACGGGCGGTGCCACCGGCGGGCGCCGGGGCCGGACGGTATCCATTCCCAGCCGCTCGGCCCCGGCGCCGGGGGCATGGAGGGCCGCCGTCACCGGGTGACGTTCCAGCGGCCGTCGGTGCCCGGCACGCCCGGGGAGACGGTCAGGGCGCGGTCGGGGGTGCGGCCCGTCCACCGCGCGGGACCTCGAACCCCCGGACGCCGGTGGCAACCCGGCGGGGCTCCGCGGCGTCCCTGTGAGTACGGGCGCGCGTGCCATCGGCGTGCGCCCGGCCAGCCGTACCAGGGAGGGGACCCCATCATGGCCGCCAGCCGACGCGCACGCCGGCGCCGCGTGACCGCCATCGCCGCCGCCGTGGCCGCCGCCGCGCTCACCGCCGGCCTCACCACCGGCTGCGACGCCGTGAACAAGGCCCTGGACTGCGTGCAGTCCGCCGACGCCATCGCCGACAGCGTCACCGACCTCCAGCAGGCCGTGGAGAACGCCGCCGACGACCCCTCCCGGACCGACGCCTCGCTCGACTCCATCGAGAAGAGCCTGCGCAAGATCGGCGACAAGACGGACGACACCGACGTGAACAAGGCCGTGGACGACCTGAACCAGGCCATCGGCAACGTCCGCGCCGCCATCCGCGACGGCGACCACACCCCCGACGTCGGCCCCGTCACCGACGCGGCCGGCGAACTGACCAAGGTCTGCACGTCGTAGCGGCGTAAGGGGGGCCGTGGGCGCCCGCGTCGGTGCGGGGCGCCTCAGTGCTCCCCGCCGCGGTACCGCTCCCGCTCCGGCCGTGCGTCCCGGCGCCCGGCCCGGCGCGCCCGGCCCAGCTCGTGCCGCTCGGCGCGGCGCGCGTGCCGCAGCTCGTGCCGGGACTCCCTGCGCTCCAGTTTCTCCCGGCGCCGCCGCTCCCTCAGCAGCTGCCGCTCCGCGCGCGAAAGCTTGCGTTCCACACCGACCCCGCCCCAGAACGCGAAACCGCCGACGACCACCCGCGGGGCGTCCGGCGCGGGCGGACCGCCGTCCGCCGGATGCTCGAAGGCGCCCATCACACCGATCCCGCGCACGACGACCTCGACCTCCGGCGGCACGACGATCTGGAGGCCGCCCATGACCGCCACGCACACGATCTCGACCTCACGGTCCGCGAAGTCCGCGTCCCTGAGATCGATGACGCCGCCGCCCATGAACGCGAAGCAGCTGAACCGTTTCGGCATCGTCCAGCGGCCCTTGCGCTCGAACCCCGACAGGATCGCGACCGCCGTCGAGGACGCCGGCCCCCCGGTGATCCGCTGCGCCCAACGACCGTCTCCCACCGGCGCCTTGGTGAAGGAGACCGGGGCCGGCGCCACGGTGCCGGCCCCGGGCAGATCGCGGGTCAGCGGTGCCAGCTCCCCGTACGTCCGCGCGGTGTAGGCCGCCTCCAGCCGCTCCTCGAACTCCTCCATGACGAGCCGTCCCTCGGCCAGGGCGTCCCGCAGGATCTCGGCGACTCGCTCACGGTCGGCGTCGGACGCGCGGAGGTCCGGGGCTGCGTCGTCGCTCATGGCGACACCCTACGAGACGGCCCTCTCCGCGTACATCCTGGCGATGACGGCCTCGATGTCCGGTTCCCGCACCGACAGATCCACCAGCGGGTACCGGGCCGCCAGATCCGCCACCAGGGGCGCCGCCGACTGCCCCGCCGGGAACGCCAGCCACTGCCGCGGCCCCTCCACCCGCACCACCCGCGCCGACGCCACCTCGACCGGCGGCAGTTCCCGCTCCAGGTCCACCACCAGCGTCCGCTCGCTCTCCCCGGCCTCGTGCAGCCCGTCGAGCGAGCCGTCGTACACCAGCCGCCCGTGGTCGATCACCATCACCCGCGAACACAACTGCTCGATGTCCTGGAGGTCGTGCGTGGTCAGCAGCACCGTCGTACCGCGCTCGGCGTTCACCTCCCGCAGGAACTCCCGCACCCTGGCCTTCGACACGACGTCCAGACCGATCGTCGGCTCGTCCAGGTACAACACCTCCGGATCGTGCAGCAGCGCCGCCGCGATGTCCCCGCGCATCCGCTGCCCCAGCGACAGCTGCCGCACCGGCACGTCCAACAGGGCTCCCAGATCCAGCAGTTCCACCAGCCGGTCCAGGTTCTGGCGGTAACGGGCGTCCGGGATGCGGTACATGCGGTGCGCCAGCCGGTAGGAGTCGGCCAGCGGCAGGTCCCACCACAGCGTGGTCCGCTGCCCGAACACCACCCCGATCCGGTGCGCCAGCCGCGCCCGCTCCCGCGCCGGGTCGATGCCGGCCACCCGCAGCCGCCCCGCGCTCGGCGTCAGGATGCCGGTCAGCATCTTGATCGTGGTCGACTTGCCCGCGCCGTTCGGCCCGATGTACCCGACCATCTCCCCGCGCCCCACGGTGAACGAGATCGAGTCCACCGCCCGCACCTCGTGCCGCTCCCGCTTGAGGAACCCGGCCTTGCGGCGCACCTCGAAGACCTTCTCGACCTTCTCCAGTGCGATGAACTCACTCACGCTAACTCCCTGTGCCGCGATACGAACTCAGTCCCGCCCGCCAGGCCAGCCCCGCCAGCGCACAGCACCCCACCGCCACCAGCGGCGAGGTGAACGCGGTCCACGTCGGCAGGTCCAGCGGATACGGCCGCCCCAGCACGTAGCACGCGGGCAGCCAGTTGACGAAGGCCAGCGGCAGCACGAACGTCACCCCGCGCACCAGCTCCTTCGCGAACACCGACGGCGGATACTGCAACAGCGTCGTACCGCCGTAGGTGAAGGCGTTCTGCACCTCCGAGGCGTCCTGCGCCAGGAACTGGAACGCCGCCCCCGCCACGAACACCGCGGCGAAGATCCCGAAGCCGCTCACCACGATCACCGGCATCAGCAGCACCTTCGGCACCGTCCACGCGATGTCCAGGCGGGTCAGCGACCAGCCCAGCACCAGCGCCCCCTGCGTCACCCGGCCCAGCCGGCGCAGCGCGAACCGGTCGGCCGCCACCTGCGCCAGCACCGGCGCCGGCCGCACCAGCAGCGTGTCCAGCGTGCCGTCCCGCACCCGCCGCCCCAGCCGGTCCATCGAGCCGATCACCAGATCCGCCAGCCCGAACGAGGTCCCGGACAGCCCGTACAGGAACGCCACCTCGGGCAGCGAGTAACCGCCCAGCGTGTCCACCCGGGAGAACATCAGCATGATCGTGACGAAGTCGAAGAAGGTCGCCGCGAAGTTCCCGAAGGTGGTCATGGCGAACGACGCGCGGTAGGCCATCGTCGACCGCACCCACATCCCCGCCACCAGCCGGTACGCCCGCACCCACGCGGCCAGGCGCTCCAGCGCCCCCGGCACCGCCGGACTCCCCTCAGCCACCCTGCACCACCACCCGGCGCGTCGCCGCCGACTGCACCAGCCGCCCCGCGCCCAGCAGCACCGCTGCCCACGCCGCCTGGAACAGATAGGTGGGCAGCGGGTCCCCGTGCCCCAGCAGGATGTCCGCCGGCGCCTGGAGCAGCGAGGACCACGGCAGCGCCCGTACGACCTCGCCGAACGCGCCCGGGAACACGTTCAGCGGCAGCAGCATCCCGGAGCAGAAGTACCCCAGCAGCCACGCCATCTGCCCCACGCCGGTGCCGTCCAGCAGCCAGAACGCGCTCAGCGCCACCAGGTACCGGATGCCGAAACCCACCAGCATCGCCAGCAGCACGGCGACCAGGAAGGCCACCCAGGTGCCGGCGTCGGACGGCAGGTACACCGGGAAGCACAGCGCGCCGAACAGGAACGGCACGAGCCCCCGGCCGAGCAGCTGGAACAACGCCCGGCCCAGGTCGGCCGCCAGCCACCACAACTGGAGGTCGGCCGGCCGGTACAGGTCGATCACCACGTCCCCCGTACGGATGCGCTCGATCAACTCCTCCTCGACGCCGCCGCCCCCGATCGCGAGCGTCGACAAGAACGCCTGGCCGAGCCAGACATAGGTGACGACCTGCGCCTGGTCGTACCCGCCGAGGTGCGGCTTCTGGTCCCACAGCGCGCGGTAGGTGTAGACGAGGATCAGCCCGAAGGCCGTGTTCGTGAACACCCCTGCCGCAGTGGCGGCCCGATAGGTCGCGTACCGTCTGAAGCCCCCTGCCGCGACGGCCGCATACAACCGTCCCGCACCCACGCCAGTCGACCTCCCCGGACTGCTCGACACCGAAGCGCAGGAGCCTAGTCCGGAGCCCCGGCGGTCGGCCACGCATTATCCGGCCGGAAGCGTGCCGGAATCCGGGAACGGAACGCCAGGTGCGAGAGTCTTCAAACAGGGGGCGCAGAAGGCGTAAGGCGTACGAGGCGTACGGGAACGTACGACGCGAAACAGGAGTCCGTGCACGACATGAGCGACGAGCCGCAGCCGCAGCAGCCGAACGAGGGCGCGGCACCGAAAAAGCCGCTGCCGGCTGAAGGGTCCGGGAATCCGGGGCGCCGCGAGCCGGGCGGGGGGACGAGCGGGTCCGACGACACCGCGGGGCGGCCGCCCCGCGAGTCCGCCGCCCGCCGCCCGCACACCACGACCGGCCCGGCCGGCCCCACGAGCTCCGGCAGCGGTGCCGGTCCCGGGCCCCGCGGTGCCGAGGGCACCCGGGCGGGCACCCCCGGACCCGACGCCGACCCCGGCACCCCGGGAGCACCCGGCCCCGGTTCCGGTCCGGGGGGCTCGTCGTCCCGGTCCGGTTCCGGCTCGGGCTCGGGAGCCCAGGACCGTACGGCGTCCATGGCCCGTGCCCGTCAGGCGGCCCGGGCCCGGACGGAACAGTCCGAAGCCGGGGACACCGGCAGGCCCAGAAGCACGGGTGCCCCTGCGGGCTCCGGTGGCGCCAAGGGCTCTGGAGGGGCTGCCGGTTCGGGTGGCGCGGGCTCCGGTGGGGCCGTGGGCTCCGGTGGCGCCGAGGATTCCGGCGGGGCTGCCGGCAAGCGGTTCGGCGCCGGTGAGGCGGGCGCCTCCGGGGGTGCCTCCGTGCCGGAGCAGGCTCAGTCGGCCGAAAGCACCCAGGTGCTCCGGCGCATCACCCCGTCCAGGGAGTCCGAGGCGTCCGCGGCCGGGTCCGCGTCCTCGGCGCGGTCCGGGAAGGACCGCGGGCAGCCGCAGTCCGGTCAGGCGCCCGGTGCCGCCGAGGCATCCGGCAAGGCGGCCGGTGCCGCCGCGGGTGCCGGAACGGCTGCCGCTTCCGGCAAGACGCCCGGTGCTGCCCAGGGTTCCGGCAAGACGCCTGGTGCCGGTGGGGCGCCGGTGGCCGAGACCACGCAGGTGCTGCGGCGGGTCGGTGCTCCTCGCTCGGGGGAGCCCGGCGAGGCCGGCGCCTCCTCGGCGGCGAAGCAGGACCCCGCCGGACGCGCTCCCCGTCCCTCCGTGCCCCGCCCGGCCGGCCAGAACTCCGGCACCGGCACCGGCGCCAAGAGCACCGGCGCCGCCGCCGGTTCCGCCGCCGCGTCCTCCCCGGCCGCCGCACGGGCCGCCCGCGCCGCACGAGCGGCCGGTGCCGTCGGGGCAGCCGGTGCGGCCGCCTCGGCCGCCGCTCAGGCGTCCCCGGCCGGTGCCGCCGCCCCCCGTCCCGGCTCTTCCGAGGCCGGGACCACCGCGCTCGCCGCCACCGACGGCCCGACCGCCGCAGGCAGCGGCGGCGGCAGCGGTGACGGCAACGGCGGTGGCAAGGCCAAGAAGGGCAAGCGGCCCAGGCGGACCGGGTGGCGGCGGCTTCTGCCGACGTGGCGCATGGTGCTCGGCACCTTCGTCGTCGGCGTACTCCTCGTCATCGGTCTCTTCTTCGTCGGCTACTCCCTGGTCAAGATCCCGTCGGCCAACGCCTTCGCCACCAAACAGGCCAACGTCTACCTCTACGCCGACGGCTCCCAGATCGCCCGCGACACACGCGACAGCCAGGTCAACCGCGAGAACGTCGGTCTCGCCGGGATCTCCAAGGACGCCCAGCACGCCGTACTGGCCGCCGAGGACCGCGACTTCTACACCGAGTCCGCCGTCGACCCCAAGGCGATGCTCCGCGCGGGCTGGAACACCGCGACCGGCAAGGGCAAGCAGTCCGGCTCCACGATCACCCAGCAGTACGTCAAGAACTACTACCTGGGCCAGGAGCAGACGCTCACCCGCAAGGCCAAGGAGTTCTTCATCTCGGTCAAGCTGGACCGTGAGAAGTCCAAGAACGAGATCCTCGAGGGCTACCTCAACACCAGCTACTTCGGCCGCAGCGCCTACGGCATCCAGGCCGCCGCCCAGGCCTACTACAACCGTGACGCCGCCGACCTCGACCCGGCCCGCGCCGCCTATCTCGCCGCGCTCGTCAACGCGCCGAGCGAGTACGACGTCGTGGCGCACCCGGAGAACAAGAAGGCGGCCGTCGCCCGCTGGAACTACGTCCTGGACGGCATGGTGAAGAAGGGCTGGCTCAGCGCGTCCGAGCGCGCCGGCGTGAAGTTCCCCATGCCCAAGGAGCAGATACTCTCCACGGGCCTGTCCGGTCAGCGCGGTTATCTCGTCGAGGCGGTCCGGCACTACCTGATCACGAACAAGATCGTGACGGCCGACCAGTTGCAGGCCGGCGGCTACCGCATCACCACCACCATCCAGAAGAACAAGCAGGACGCCTTCGTCAAGGCCGTCGACGACCAGCTGATGAAGAAGCTGGACAAGAAGAACCGCAAGGCCGACACCTACGTCCGGGCGGGCGGCGCCTCCGTCGACCCCAGGACCGGTGAGGTCGTCGCCATGTACGGCGGTGTCGACTACGTGAAGCAGTACACCAACGGCGCGACCCGCGGTGACTTCCAGGTCGGCTCGACGTTCAAGCCGTTCGTGTTCACCGCGGCGGTGGAGAACGGCTCGACCACCCAGGACGGCCGCACGATCACCCCGAACACGATCTACGACGGCACCAACAAGCGCACCGTCCAGGGCTGGAGCGGCGCGCCGTACAACCCGGAGAACGAGGACCAGAAGTCGTACGGTCCGATCACCGTCGGCAAGGCCACCGACCTGTCGGTGAACTCGGTCTACGCGCAGATGGCCGCCGACGTGGGTCCCGCCAAGGTCAAGCAGACCGCGGTCGACCTCGGCATCCCCGCCGGCACCCCGGACCTCTACCCGTCCCCGTCCATGGCCCTCGGCACCGCCAACGCCAGCGTCCTGGACATGGCGGAGGCCTACGCCACGCTCGCCAACCACGGCAAGCACGGCACGTACACCCTGGTCCAGAAGATCACCAAGGAGGGCACCGCGGCGATCGAGCTGCCCGGACGCCGGGTCAGGCAGGCCGTCAGCCGGGAGGCCGCCGACACCACCACCTCCGTGCTGCGCAGCGTGGTCCGGAGCGGCACCGCCACCGCCGCGCAGGGCGCGGGCCGGGCGGCGGCCGGCAAGACCGGTACCGCCGAGAGCGACACCGCCGCCTGGTTCGCCGGCTACACCCCCGACCTGGCCACCGTGGTGTCCGTCATGGGCCAGGACCCGGTGACGGCCAAGCACGTACCGCTGTACGGCGCCCTCGGCGTGGCCCGTATGAACGGCGGCGGCCCGCCCACCCAGATCTGGGCGCAGTACACGCGCGACGCGCTGAAGGGCAAGCCGGCCGGCGACTTCGACCTCCGGCTCCAGAGCGGCGCCGACCAGCCGCAGCCGCCCGGCTCCACCGCCCCGACCCCGCCCGGCACGGACGCCGGCCAGGGCACCGGCGGCACCGCCACGGACGGCGGCACGGACGGCGGCGGCACGACCGCCACCCCGACCGACGGCGGCACCACCGGCAGCACCCCCACCGACGGCGGCACGACCACCGGCGGGGGCACCCCCACCGACGGCGGCACGACCACGGGCGGAGGGACCACCACCACCGGCGGTGACCCGACCGGCGGCGGTGGTACGGCCACGGGCGGGGGCACCCCCACCGGTGGCGGCACGACCGGCGGCGGTGGTACGGCCACCGGGGGCGGTGACGGTGGCACGACGGGCGGTGGCGGCCCCCAGGGCGGCAACGCCACCGGTACCGACACGGGCGACGGCGGCTTCCCCGGCACCTGACGTCAGTGGCCGCCGGTCGCCTTCAGTCCCACCACGGCGACCAGCAGCAGACACACGAAGAACACCCGGGCGGCGGTGACCGGCTCACCGAGCACCATCATGCCGAGCACCGCCGCACCGGCCGCGCCGATGCCGACCCACACGCCGTAGGCCGTGCCGATGGGCAGGGACCTCGCGGCGTACGACAGCAGGACCATGCTGGCGACGATGCCGGCCCCGGTGAACAGACTCGGGACCAGCCGGGTGAACCCCTCGCTGTACTTCATCCCGACCGACCAGCCGACCTCCAGCAGACCGGCGACGACGAGCAGAACCCAGGCCATGACAGGCACCTCCGAGACGCGGCGTTCGAATTGCGCGGGTGCGTCGTCTTTGCCTTCGGCCCGGTACGGCGCGTCTCGTCGGGTTCCTTGTCGAACATAGCAAAACACGGCGAAGAGGGCCGGTGACGATGGTCACCGGCCCTCTTCGCGCTGCTCCGCGGAGTCAGAGGTAGAGGCCCGTGGAGTCCTCCGACCCCTCGAACCGGTCCGCGGCGACGGCGTGCAGATCACGCTCGCGCATGAGCACGTACGCCACGCCCCGCACCTCGACCTCCGCCCGGTCCTCCGGGTCGAACAGGACCCGGTCCCCGGGCTCCACCGTCCGCACGTTCTGGCCGATCGCGACGACCTCGGCCCAGGCCAGCCGCCGTCCGACCGCCGCGGTGGCGGGGATCAGGATGCCGCCCCCCGACCGCCGCTCGCCCTCACCGGTCTCCTGCCGCACGAGAACCCGGTCGTGCAGCATCCGGATGGGCAGCTTGTCGTGATGGGGGGTGCTGTGCTGGTTTCTGTTGGCGCTCACGCTGTGAACCTACCTGTCCTCGCCCCGCCCGTACGTGCCCGGGTCACCGCTCCCCTCAGCCCCGGCGCCGCCGGGACGTGAGGGCCAGCAGGCCCACGACCCCCACGGCGACGAGCGCGGCCGGCACGACCCGCTCCAGCCGGGGGGCGCCCTCCTCGTCCACGAACTGCGCCCGTACCTCGCTCACCAACCGGTTCACCTGCACGTATGCGCGTCCGACCGTGTGATCGACGTTCGCGACGACCTTGGCCTTCGCGTCCCCGACGATCGTCTTCGGGTGTACCCGCACCCCGATCTCGTCGAGCGTCTCGGCCAGCACTTCACGGCGGCGCCTGATGTCCGCCTCGATCTGCGCCGGGGTTCTGGTGTCCGACGTGTCCGCCACCGTACGGCCTCCGAAGTCTGCTGATGCTGTTCCGGACAGTCTGTCAGCTCCTGCCCGCGCCGCACCGCAAGGCCCCCCGGTTACGCTGGTCCGATGAGCGAGCGACTCCAGCCCGGGGACGTTGCCCCCGCCTTCACCCTCCCCGACGCCGACGGCAACGACGTCTCCCTGTCGGACCACGAGGGCCGCAAGGTCATCGTCTACTTCTACCCGGCCGCCCTGACCCCCGGCTGCACCAAGCAGGCCTGCGACTTCACCGACAACCTGGAGGTCCTGGCCGCCGCCGGCTACGACGTCATCGGCATCTCCCCCGACGAGCCGGAGAAGCTCGCGAAGTTCCGCGAGAAGGAATCCCTGCGGATCACCCTGCTGGCCGACCCCGACAAGCGGGTCACCGAGGCCTACGGCGCCTACGGCGAGAAGAAGAACTACGGCAAGACGTACCTGGGGGTCATCCGCTCCACGGTGGTCGTCGACGAGCGGGGCAAGGTCGAACGGGCCCTGTACAACGTCCGCGCGACGGGTCACGTAGCGAAGATCATCAAGGACCTGGCCATCTGACCGCCCCGCTCCGCGCCCCCACGGCCCGTACCGCCGCGACGCGGTGCGGGCCGCTCTTTCGTTCGCCGGGAATCCCCCGTGGCGCGGTATCCGTGACCGGTAGCATGTGCGTGCACGCGGCCGTGGCGGAATTGGCCTACGCGCAACACTTAGGATGTTGTGGGAGAAATCCCTTGAGGGTTCGAGTCCCTCCGGCCGCACACGTGTGAGGCGAAGGCCCGCCCAGGACCCCTGGGCGGGCCTTCGCGCTCCCGGGTCAGCCCACCAGCTCCCGGACCACCGGCACCAGCGCCCGGAACGCCTTGCCCCGGTGGCTGATCGCGTTCTTCTCCCGCGGGCTCAGCTCGGCGCACGTACGGGTCTCGTTCTCCGGCTGGAGGATCGGGTCGTAGCCGAAGCCGTTCGTACCGGCGGGGGCGTGCCGCAGGACCCCCCGCAGCCGGCCCTCCACCACCCGTTCCGTGCCGTCCGGCAGGGCGAGGGCGGCGGCGCACGCGAAGTGGGCGCCGCGGTGTTCGTCGGCGATGTCGGACAACTGGGCCAGGAGCAGCTCCAGGTTGGCGCGGTCGTCGCCGTGCCGGCCGGCCCAGCGGGCGGAGAGGATGCCGGGCGCGCCGCCCAGGACGTCGACGCACAGGCCGGAGTCGTCGGCGACGGCCGGCAGGCCGGTGGCGCGGGCGAGGGCGTGCGCCTTCAGCAGGGCGTTCTCGGCGAAGGTGACGCCGGTCTCCTTGACGTCGGGGATGTCGGGGTAGGCGTCCGCGCCGGTCAGTTCGTGCGGCAGGCCTGCCTCGGCGAGGATCGCCCTCAGCTCGGTGATCTTTCCGGCGTTGCGGGTGGCGAGGATCAAGCGGGTCATGCCCGCCAGTATTCCTCGCCCCCCGGTCACAGCTCCGTCTGCCCCGCCCCGCGCAGCGTGCGCAGGTCGAAGACCTCGGCCATCCTGGCGAAGCCCAGGTCGCTGGGGTGCAGATGGTCGCCGGAGTCGTACTCGGCGCGCAGCCGGCGGGGGTCGTAGGGATCCCGCAGGGCCCGGTCGAAGTCGACGACGGCGTCGTACACCCCGCCGGCCCGGATCCGGGCGTTGATCTGCTGGCGTACGGCCTCGCGGGCCGGGGTGTAGCCGCGGTGGCCGCGGAACGGCATCAGGGTGGAGCCCACGGCCTTCAGGCCGCGGGCGTGGGCCTGGCGGACCAGGGTGCGCAGGCCGGTGACGACGCGGTCGGGGTCGGCAAGCTCGCGGTTGCGGAGGATGTCGTTGACACCGAGGTCGATGACGACGGCCCTGGCGTTGGTGCGGGAGAGCGTGTCGCGGCCGAACCGGCCGAGGCCGCTCTGGTTCTCGGCGGGCCGCCCGAGTCCGTCGGCGAGGACCTGGTTGCCGCTGATGCCCTCGTTGACGACGCTGTAGCGCGGCAGTTGACGCCCGCTCTCCAGGGCGCCGCGCAGCCGGCCGGCGAGGATGTCGGGCCAGCGGTGGTTGGCGCCGGTGGTGGAGGTGATGCCGTCCGTGATGGAGTCACCGAAGACGACGACGGTGCCGTCGGCCTCGTTGCTGAGGACGTCGAGCGCCGTCAGATACCGCCAGTAGGGGGTCTGTTCGGTGTACGGGGCTCCGGTCACGTCCTCGGCGCGCTCGCCGTCGGCGACGAAGGACGTCTGGCGGGCGTGGGGGTGGTAGGTGACCGGCCCGGAGGGGGTGGGGGAGTAGGTGGTGACGAGGACGTCGCTGCCGCGCGGGATGAGGAGCCGCACGGCGTCGCTGACGATCTGTCCGCCCGCGGGGATGACGACGCCGGTGGCGCCGTCGAACGTGAGGCGCCGCATCGTCGACGCGTCGGCCGCCGCGGTGCCGTCCCCCGCCGAGAGCGCGATCGTGGCGTGGGTGAGGGTCAGCGGTGACTGGCCGTACAGATTGGAGAGCGTGATGCGGGCACTCGTACCACCGGTGGCCGTGTGGACGACGTTGCGGACGGAGCGGCCCGCCATGCCGGCCGCCTCGGTGCCGGGTTCGCCGCCGACCGGGGCGGTGGCCCAGGCGCCCACCCAGGTGCCGGTGGAGGCGGGGGCGGCGGCGCTGTCGCGGTGCGGGCGGCTGTCGGCGAGGGTGCCGCGGACGGCGCCGGGGGCGCCGTCATCGGCCGCCACGGTGACGTAGATGGCGGCGGACAGGGCCGCGACCAGGGCTACGAGTGCGCACAGGACGGCATAACCATGACGCTTGGTCATGCTTGTGTTGTTCTCCTCGGGAGATGGGAGCCCGAGGCTCCGATCTTGCTGAGCCCATGATCCGTCATGGGCCGGGGAGATCTGACAGGACCCTGCCACTACTCCCGTCCAGACAGACGCCGGGAACTCCGGTTTCGTTCCGGGAATCGGCCGGACGGGGACAATTGTGTGCGGGATCACCGAACGGGTGGAGCAAATGAAACCTACCGATACGGGAACGCCGGGACGGGGCACGTCGTACCGGACCATGACCGCCTTCACCCCGGCCGACGAGGAGCGCCGGCGCGGGGTGCGGCGGATGAAGCTCACGGCGGCGGGGCTGCTGCTGCTCGTGGCCGTGGTGTACGTGCTGGCGAAGGTGGCCGGCCAGGCGGGAGCCGGGACGTGGACGGGGTATGTGGCGGCGGCGGCCGAGGCGGGCATGGTGGGCGCGCTCGCCGACTGGTTCGCGGTCACGGCCCTCTTCCGGCATCCGCTGGGCCTGCCCATCCCGCACACCGCGATCATCCCCAACAAGAAGGACCAGCTGGGCGTCTCGCTGGGCGAGTTCGTCGGGGAGAACTTCCTCTCCGAGGACGTCGTACGGCAGCGGCTGCACGCCGTCGGGATCGGCAGCCGGCTCGGCACCTGGCTGGCCGAGCCGGAGCACGCCGACCGGGTGACGGCGGAGCTGGCCACCGCGCTGCGCGGCGCGCTGACGGTGCTGCGGGACTCGGACGTGCAGGCGGTGGTCGGCGAGGCGATCACCCGGCGGGCGGACGCCCGGGAGATCGCGCCGGGACTCGGCAAGATGCTGGAGAAGGTCGTCGCCGACGGCGGGCACCGGCGCGTGGTCGACCTGGTGGTGAGCCGTGCCCACGACTGGCTGGTCCTGCACCGCGACGACGTGATGGTGGCCGTGGAGGGCGGCGCCCCCGGCTGGACCCCGCGGTTCGTGGACCGCAAGGTCGGCGAGCGGGTCTACAAGGAACTGCTGCGCTTCGTCACCGAGACGCGGGACATGCCCTCCCATCCGGCGCGCGGCGCCCTCGACCGTTTTCTCACCGACTTCGCCGCCGACCTGCAATCCGACACGGACACGCGCGCACGGGTGGAACGGCTCAAGACCGAGGTGCTGGCCCGTGGCGAGGTGCAGGAGCTGATCGCTTCCACGTGGACGGCCGTACGGTCGATGATCGTGGCGGCGGCGGACGACGAGCGCAGTGAGCTGCGGCTGCGGGTCCGGGCCGCCCTGCTGTCACTGGGCACCCGGATGGCGACCGAGGCGAAGGTGCAGGGGAAGGTCGACAGCTGGGTGGAGGGCGCGGCGGTGCACGTCGTGACGACGTACCGCAAGGAGATCACCTCGCTGATCACGGACACCGTGGCGGGCTGGGACGCCGAGCACACCACCCGCAAGATCGAGGCGCACATCGGCCGCGACCTCCAGTTCATCCGGATCAACGGCACGGTCGTGGGCTCCCTGGCCGGGCTGCTGATCTACACGGTGTCACGCGGGCTGGGGGTCTGACGGGCCCGACCGACCGGGGGCGGCCCCCTCCGTCCGGGCGGGCCGGGGCTCTGTCGTCCGGGCGGGCCGGGGCCCTGCGGCCGGGTGGAGCGGGGCTCTGTCGTCCGGGCGGGCCGGGGTTCTGCGGCCGCGTGGACCGGGGTTCTGCGGCCGGGTGGACCGGGGGCCCTGCGGCCGGGTGGACCGGGACCCCGCGGCCGGGCGGGGCCCTTCCAGTCGGGTGGGCCGGGTCCCTTCCGGCCTGGGCGAACGCCGGACCGGACTGTTCCGGCGGGCTCAGGGCACCCGGTATCCCGTCCTCGGCGAGGAGGGAGCCCATGAGCACAGCGCAGGCCGCGAGAGGCCGGACCATCACCACCGACATACCCGCCCGGCTGGACCGTCTGCCCTGGTCCCGCTGGCACTGGACCATCGTGATCGGCCTGGGAACCGTATGGATCCTGGACGGTCTGGAGGTCACGGTCGTCGGCAACATCGCCAGCCGCCTGTCCGAGCCCGGCAGCGGCCTGTCGATCAGCTCCGGACAGGTCACCGGCACCGCGGCCGCGCTGTACGTGGCGGGCGCCTGCGTGGGAGCGCTGTTCTGGGGCAGGCTGACCGACCGGTTCGGCCGGAAGAACCTCTTCATGATCACCCTGGCGGTGTACCTCGCCGCGACGGCCCTGACGGCCGTCTCCTGGGAGGCCTGGTGGTTCTTCCTCTTCCGCTTCCTCACCGGCTTCGGCATCGGCGGTGAGTACGCGGCGATCAACTCCGCGATCGACGAGCTGATCCCGGCGAACTACCGCGGCCGGGTCGACCTGATCATCAACGGCAGCTTCTGGCTGGGCGCGGTCGGCGGCTCCCTGCTGTCGATCGTCGCGCTCGACACCGACCTGCTGGCCGCCGACGTCGGCTGGCGGCTGACCTTCGCACTGGGCACCGTCCTCGCCCTGGTCATCCTGCTCGTACGACGGCACGTCCCGGAGAGCCCGCGCTGGCTGCTGATCCACGGCCGGGACCGGGAGGCGGAGGAGATCGTCACCGACATCGAACGCCGGGTGGAGGCCGACAAGGGCGAGCGGCTCCCCAGGCCCGAGGGCGAGCTGGAGATCCACCAGCGCGAGAACGTGACCTTCCTGGAGATCGCCCGCACCGTCTTCGGCCAGTACCGCAAGCGGGCCGTCCTCGGGTTCTCCCTCTTCATCGGCCAGGCGTTCCTGTACAACGCGATCACCTTCGGCTTCGGCGCGATCCTGACGAAGTTCTTCGACGTGCCCGCCGACCGCACCGGCTACTACTTCGCGGTCATCGCCATCGGCAACTTCTGCGGCCCGCTGCTGCTCGGCAGGTTCTTCGACACGGTCGGCCGCCGGGTGATGATCTCCTCGACGTACATCCTGTCCGGTCTGCTGCTGTTCGGCACGGCATGGCTGTTCGACCGGGGCTCGCTGAGCGCGGCCACCCTGACCGCCTGCTGGTGCGCGGTGCTGTTCTTCGCCTCCGCGGGCGCCTCCAGCGCCTATCTGACGGTGTCGGAGATCTTCCCGATGGAGACGCGGGCGATGTCGATCGCCTTCTTCTACGCCCTCGGCACCGCGGCCGGCGGCATCAGCGGCCCGCTGATCTTCGCCGACCTCACCAGCACCGGCCGGGTCGGCGACACGGTCCTCGCCTTCTCGATCGGCGCGGGGCTGATGTGCGCGGCCGGCCTGGTCGCGGCGGCCCTGGCGGTACGGGCCGAACGCCGCTCCCTGGAGGACGTCGCCCGCCCGCTGAGCGCGGTCGCCGGCCGGGCGAAGACGACGGCGTAGAGCGCCCGGTGGGTGCCCGGGCGGCGTCGGACGCCCTGACCCGCTAGGCGCCCGTCGTGGAGCCCGGCCGGACGATCATCAGGACCGTCACGGCCGCCCACAGCAGGTTGAACAACCCCGTGCACATGGCGAGCCGCACGGTCAGCCCGGCCCGGTCCGCGCTCCCCTCCAGGAGCGCGGACTGGGCCGGCAGCACGAACACGGCCAGCACGACCGCGGCCAGGACGGTCAGCCCGATCGACACGACCAGCCAGGCACTGCCGAGCACGCCCAGCTCACGGGCGGTGGCGAACCCGAAGACCGGGACGACGACGCCGACGAGGGCGTACACGCGGCAGATCCGGTGCAGCAGGAGGAGAACGGTGGTGCCGGCGTCGGTGCCGGTGGTGGCGCCGGGGTCGCCGGTGGTGCTCGCAGCGGTGGCGCTGCTCGCGGTGCTGGCGGCGCTGGCGGGGCTCGGGACGCCGGGGTCGCGGGTGGTGCCGGGGACGGCCAGGACGCGGCGCGCGGCCGGCGGGAACATGCTGGCGGCGACGGCGACGGGCCCGACGGCGAGGATCGCGGCGAGGACGTGGACGGCGAGGAGGAACTTGGTCACGGGGTGACCGTAGGCGCGGCGCCGATCTCGCAGGAGTGGCGGAAATGCCGACTGCCGACGGATTCCCGCCAAGCGGTGCCACCAGCGCCCGCACCGGGCAGCACCGCTGCCGCACGGTCGGCGGCAACCCGTCGTACGGCTAGATTCCTGCCATGCACACCGTGGCCGTACTGGCGCTGGACGGCGTCATCCCGTTCGACCTGTCCGCCCCCATCGACACCTTCGGCCGCTCACGGCTGCCCGACGGCCGGACGCCGTACCGGGTGCGGGTCTGCTCGGTGCGGGAGGAGGTGAGCACCGGCGCCTTCACGATGCGGGCGCCGTACGGCCTGGACGCGCTCGCGGAGGCCGACACGATCATCCTGCCGGGTGTCGCGGAGCCCCCGGAGGCACTGCCGCCGGCCGTCGCGGAGACCCTGCGCGCGGCGGCGGCGCACGGCACCCGCATCGCGTCGATCTGCGTGGGCGCGTTCCTGCTCGCGGCGACGGGCCTGCTGGACGGCCTGCGCGCGACGACCCACTGGTCGGCGGCCGGACACCTGGCCGAGCGGTACCCCGAGGTGACCGTCGACCCGGACGTCCTCTACGTCGACAACGGCCAGTTCCTCACCTCCGCGGGCGCCGCCGCGGCCCTCGACATGTGCCTGCACATGATCCGCCGGGACTTCGGCTCGGCGGTCGCCGCGCACGCCGCCCGCATGTCGGTGATGCCGCTGGAACGGGAGGGCGGCCAGGCCCAGTTCATCGTCCACGACCTGCCCCCGGCCCCTGCCGGCGCGACCCTGGAGCCCCTGCTGACCTGGCTGGAGGCCCACTGCGACCGCGATCTCACCCTGGGGGAGATCGCGGCGCGGGCGGGCATGAGCGCCCGCACCCTCAACCGCCGCTTCCGTGACCAGACGGGTACGACACCGCTGCGCTGGCTGCACCGGGCACGGGTACGGCGCGCCCAGTACCTGCTGGAGACCACGGACCACCCGGTGGAACGCATCGCCGGCCGGACGGGCTTCGGCTCCCCCACCACCTTCCGCGAACGCTTCCGCCGCGTGACGGGAACCAGCCCCCAGGGATACCGGCGGGCGTTCCGGACGGAGGAGGGGACACGGTGAGGCCGTAGGCGGCCCGCACCCGCAGCCGGCCGCCGCGTGCGATGCCCGAGCCGCCGGCGGCCGTCTAGGCCTTGCGGTCGGCGACGGCCCAGGAGGTGAGGGCGACGGCACCGGCGACGCCGAGGACGGACGGCCAGGCGCCGACCTTCTTGGCGAGCGGATGCGAGCCGGCGAACGCGGCGACGTACGCGGCGGTCAGCGCACCCGCGGCCGTCCCGCCCGCCTGCCGCCGCCACTGCCGCGCCGCGGCGGCACCCGCCACGGCCAGGACCACTCCGCCCAGCTGCCGCTTCTTCGTCCAGCGGGCGACGCCGTAGCCGCCGACGAGCCCGGTCGCGGCGACGACCGCACTGGGAACCCTGGCCATGAGTGCCTCCTCCTGTGTCCCTGCTGCTGCCCCGAGGTCTGCTCCGAGGCTAACGCGCGGCACGCCACGAGACCCGGACCTGAGTCGAGGCTTGTCAAGTTTCCGGCGGAGAGTTATATAAGAACGCGTAGGGCATCGCACCCCGGTTCCCGAAGAGAGGAGTGACCCGTGATGCTCATGCGTACCGACCCGTTCCGCGAATTCGACCGGCTCGCGCAGCAGGTCCTCGGGGCGAACGCCCGTCCGGCCGCGATGCCGATGGACGCCTACCGGTCCGGCGACGACTTCCTCGTCCACTTCGACCTGCCCGGCATCGACCCCGCGTCGATCGAACTCGACGTCGAGCGCAACGTCCTCAGCGTCCGCGCCGAACGCCGTGGCGCCGCACCCGAGGGCGCCGAGATGCTGGTCGCCGAACGGCCCACGGGCACGTTCACCCGCCAGCTGTTCCTCGGCGAGACCCTCGACACCGAGCGCATCGACGCCTCGTACGAAGCCGGGGTCCTCACCCTGCGCATCCCGGTGGCCGAACAGGCCAAGCCGCGCCGCATCCAGATCAGCGGCGGGGGCGGCGACCGCAAGCAGCTCAGCGGCTGACGTCGGCCGACGAACCCCCGTCCGGGCGACCGGCACCGGCCACACCCACGCGTCCCGCGGCCCGAGCAGGGCCCGGGACGCGCGCCTGCCCACGCGGCACGAGTGCGCCGCGCGGCACGAGTGAGCCGCCACGGCGTGCCACCGCCGGCGCCGGCCCCCACGCCAGGCGCCCCGTACGCCGTACCACCCACACACCAACACGGCCCGCAAGCCACCACGGCCCGCAAACCGAGTCACCCCATGGCACACATCACGCCACATGCCTCATCATGGCCGAACTCCCGCTCATGCCCGCCGCATTACGGGGTACCGGGCTTGCGGTGCCCCGAAGCGTTCCGGAGGAGGAGCCAGCACGATGACCGTGACAACCCCGCAGCCGAGAACCACCATCCCCACCCCGTCCCCCTCTCCGTCCCTGCGCGTCTGCGTCAAGGACGTGACCGAGGACGCCGGCTGGCGGGAACTGACCGACGCGGTGCGTGAGGCGGGCCAGTACCCGACGAGGACGGAGGCGGAACACGTCACCCGTACCGTCCTGTCGGCCCTGGGCGGCCACGTCACCGGCGAGGAGCGCGTGGCCCTGGCCCAGGCCCTCCCCCTGGAGGCGGGCCGGCTGATCGCCTCCCAGGTCCCCGAGACCGACCCCCTGACGGCCCGTGAGTTCGTCGACTCGGTGGCGACCCGCATCGAGGGCTCGACCCCCGCGACGGCCCGCTGGGACGTCAGCACCGTCCTGAGCGTCCTCTCGGACCACATCGGCGAACCCCTCACCACCCGCGTCCTGACCCAACTCCCCCCGGGCTACGCCCTCCTC
Source organism: Streptomyces sp. NPDC028722 (assembly GCF_040637655.1). Taxonomy (NCBI): domain Bacteria; kingdom Bacillati; phylum Actinomycetota; class Actinomycetes; order Kitasatosporales; family Streptomycetaceae; genus Streptomyces; species Streptomyces sp. NPDC028722. The sequence goes on along the minus strand of NZ_JBEZWU010000007.1, from coordinate 207,870 downwards.
TTCGGCCGAGCGGACCTGGCAGCGACGGCGTAGGTAGTACGAGGATGCTGGGCGCCGCGATATCCATGGGCGGCGCCCAAGGCAATGTTCCGAGACGTCAGCCCTTGCTCCAGAATGCCAGGGCTTTACTGATCAGGTCACCGGCGGCATCTCCGTAACTGGCCGCACTGCTCAGGGCGGCGAAGGCCCGGTCGTGCAGGGCGACCTCATCAGGGTCGGTCACGTCCACGCCGGACGAGACGAGCTCGTAGTGGACTCGCTGGCCGTCGTACATGTTGAAGCCGGGCATGGGGACGACGCCCACCTCGGTGGTGGTCGGCAGGATGCCGAGATGGAGCGAGGACAGGTCCAAGTCGCTGAGCAGGCGCTCCATCTGCCCACGCATGACCTCCGGTCCTCCGACGTTCGTATAGAGGGCCTGCTCGTCGAGGATCACGTCGTAGTGATGCTCTCCGTCGTAGTGAACTTGCTGACGCTCCATGCGTTTGGCCACCCCGGCCGCCACGTCGTCCGGCACTCCAAGGAAGGTGACGACCCTGCGGAGGATCACACTCGCGTAGGCGTCGGTCTGGAGTGTGGCCCACATCATGCCGGGGACGTACGCCTTGCCGTGCCGCGTCTGCATTCTCGACCGCGCCCAGATGCACTACGAGGCCGAAGTGAACCCGGCCTGACCGGTGGCTCCCGAACGCCGGCGCGTCAGCCAAGCGCGGCTCGCAACATGGCGCCGGCATCATCTGGCGCACCTTTCTCGTGCAGCTCCAGGGCTACCGCCATGACGTCCTGAGTTTCCTGGTCCCGGCCGTAGACGTGGATCAGGTCGTCGGCCAGCCGGTCCCGCTCGCGGTATCTCAGCTCGGCCACCACTAGCGCGGTCTCAGGCGGGCTGAACAACTCTGTCGTGCTCTGCCGGAGCAGGGTGAAGGCGAGGTCTTCCCGGCCGGATTTGTCCAGCTCTTCGGCCTGTGCCACCAGCTGCCGTGCCGCCGACACGTCCTTCGGGCTCAGCTGCCGGTCCCCCGGCCGACGGGGGACCGGCAGCTGAGCCCTGGCACCCTGTGCCGCCGCCAGACGTTCCCGCAGGCCGGCCTCACTCGCTGATTTTTCAGCCAGCTCGGTCTTCAAATCAGCCACGGTCACCTTCAGCTCGGCCACTGTCATCCGCAGTCTCGCCCCTTCTGTCCTGGCGGACCGCAGCCGGGCGGCGAGCTGTTTGCGCTGCCGCCGACGGGCTTCCTGCTGCCGCTGGTGGGCCTCGCACGCCGGGCAGGGAGCGTTCAGCTGCTGGATGAGTGCATCGACCCGTCCTCCCGTCTCCAGGCAGTACTCGCAGTCCCGCTGTTCCCCTAGGGCGCTGGCACGGAGACCCAGCAGTGCTTGGAGGCTGATACCGGCGTCCTGACCGCTGACGACGGCGTCAGCGCAAGCCTCCTTGTACAGGCACTCAAGGAAGTCCTGGGGGGGAATCCTGTGGTCGTTCAGATAGCGCGACAGATCACCAGCGTTGCAGCCTAGCCGTTTTGCCGCCTCTGCCTGCTTAAGAGGCTGCCTTCCCGTTTCCCCCGGATCGTCCGACCGCAGGAGGCGGCACAAGGACCGGAGCGCCAAGCCGAGACGGCGTTTTCCGGGGCGTACGCCCTCCTTGAACTTCTTGCCGGGGTCCAGCCAGCCGCCTGTGACCGGGCTGCGTCCAGCTGATGACATGCAGGTACCCCTCCCTGGATCGCTCGGGTGCGGCCAGTGCTGCCGCCCCAAGCCCTGTCTGTGACTGGGCAATTGTGCCCTCATCCTGGCCTTTCTGCGCCAGCCTTTTCTGTCATCTTTCCGTGGGCTGGACTTGCTCACAGCGAGCAAGTCCAGCCCACGGAAAGATGCTTGGCCCGCGCAAGTCAGGAAGGGGCTGGACTTCCGCGCTGATGTGGTGTCAGCTGGATTAGCCGCTGAGAGGCGGGGGGAGCGCGGGGCTTTGCGCTGTGCACTGTCAGTTGCGGCTATAGCACTCTCCGGAGCACTCTGCGGAATAAAAGCCCTGTTTATCGTCACGAGTTCACGGAGGCGTTAGTGGAAGAAATCCCGTCCTACGAGGACAAGAAGTTCGGAAGCATGGTGCGGGCGGCACTCTGGCTGGTCGGTGTCGTGGGGGAGGGCCAGATCTTCACCAAGGCCCAGCTGCGTGAGGCCTTCCCGGACGTCGCGCAGATCGACCGCAGGCTGCGGGACCTGCGTGACCACGGCTGGCGGATCGACACGAACCGCGACGACCCCTCCCTGCTCCAGCAGGAGCAGCGGTTCGTGACCAGGGGTGCCGACGTCTGGATCCCCGGCAAGTCCAAGGCGCCGAAGCACAAGGCCAGCCTGACCCCTGCCCAGCGTGCGAAGGTACTCCAGGACGACAACCACCTGTGCCGCTCGTGTGGCATCGGTGCCGGCGAAGCGTACGAGGACGGCGGGATCGATCTCGCGAAGCTCAATGTCTCCCGGCGTAAGGTGCTCCAGTCTGACGGCACCGCTGAATACCAGCTCGTGACCGAGTGCAAGAAGTGCGGGACCGGGGGCGGGGCCGACCGCGAGGTCGACCTCGGGGCTCTGCTGGAGCTTGTGGAGAACCTCTCGTCGGTCGAGCGGCGCCTCTTCGGGAAGTGGATCGACGCCGATCAGCGGTCGTTCAGCCCGATCGAGAAGGTCTGGGGCATCTACCGGACGCTGCCCCAGCAGTCGCGCACCGCAGTGGCGCAGGCCATCGGCGACCTGGCCGACTGATCCAGGTCCGGCAACCCAAGCTGACAGGACCGGCAACAGAAGGGACGGGGAAGGACATGGTGCGGGAGTTCCCGCCGCCACCGCGCGCGCAGATGGTCAGTGGGCTGATCAGTAAGAGGCTGGAGGAGGTGAGGGCCTCCGGAGGCACCCGGGAAACCGTCACGGTCGACTGGAATGGACAGCAGATCCATGTCGATGTAATCGACCTGCCGCTGAACGACCTCTACCTCAACCCGGGCACGCACCGGATCCGTGCCCAGCGCAGCCACCGGCCGGACCAGGACCGGAATCTGGACGAGGACCCCTTCGGCGAGGCTGGCCAGGACTACCTGCGCAGCCTGCTCCAGGCCAAGCCTTCTGACCCTGATCTGCGAGATCCCGACTTCGACAAGCTCAAGGAGGATCTGGACAAGTTCGGCCAGAACGAGCCGGGGCTGGTCACCCACCACGGCGTCCTGGTGAACGGCAACACGCGTGCGGTCGCCCTGCGGGAGCTGGGCAAGCAGTCGATGAGGGTGGGCGTGCTCCCGTCGTCGTTCACGCAGGCCGACATTGACGCCGTGGAGCTGGCGCTCCAGCTCCGCCAGGACCAGCGGCGCGACTATTCGTACATCAACCGTCTGATCGCCATGGAAGAGCAGGCGGCGATGGGCCGGACGCCCGAGCAGATCGCCAAGGAGTTCCGGATCCGGACGGCGACGTACCACCAGGAGCGGTGGATCCTCAGCACGATCAAGGAGTTGAACGACCGCAGCGCGAGCGGCGGGGGAGTCGCGCTCCGGCTCGTTGACTGGGAGGGGGCACAGGAGCGTCTCAAGGAACTCCAGCGTTTGTACGCGAAGTGGGAGACCCTGGACCGGGACCAGGCCGAAATCGTGAAGGAGCGGCGTTTGGCCGCCATCCTGCTGAACTTCTCGAAGACGGACCTGCGTCACATCGACGAGGCGTTCCTGAAGGAGGGGTACCTGGAGAAGGTGCTGCCACCGGAGCTGGCCGAGAGCGGGACCGCCGCCCAGCCCGAGTCGGTGTCCATCCCCGGACTGGACCTGGAGGTGCCGGCGGCCACATCGGCCGTATCGGGGGCCCGTGCGCTTAACGACCGTATCCTCCGGGCGGCAGCTACGGTCCGCGATACGGCCGCGGGGCTGCCCGACAGCGAAAAGGCGACGGCTCAGACCCTGCTCGACCAGGCCAAGGAAGCTTTTGACCTGGCGATTGAGAACGCTGGCCGTGACGCCCGGCTCCGCAAGCGCAAGCAGCTCGCGCCGGCCCGGCTCGCGGACGCCTGCGTCAACATCGACCAGTGCGTCATCGAGCTGGTTCAGGCCCGCACCTCGAACAGCCTGGACGAGGAGGCCTTCGACGAGGCCGTACTCAAGCTCCGGGGCAGCCTGCGCAAGCTGGCCCAGCAGGCCGGGCGCGGCATCCCGAACCCCGGCGACGGTGTCTCCTGGCTCCTCGCAGCCGCCACCGCGGAGGGCACCCAGTGACGGAAACGTCTCTGCACCTCGGGTTCGACGATTCGCGTACCCGTGTGGTCCTGCGGACCACAGAGCAGTACCGGCAGGATCTCGTCCAGCTGGCCGGCCGGTTCCGTACCGGCGGCCAGTTGGGCCCGCTCTCCGCTTCGGTGGCGCTGGACGAACTCCTGGTGAACCTGCCCGTCCTCAGCAACTGGCCCGACCGGGCCGGTGTCGAGTGGGCCCCGGAACTCCGGAACCTCGTCTCTGGAGTGGTCAAGGACTCCAAGCTGGTCGAAGAGCGGCTGGTCGGCTCCGCGGCGCCTCCGGAGGTGGCTGCCGATGACGTGCTGAGCATGCTCGGAGACACGTGGAAGGAAGACCTCAACGCCTTCCAGCGCCGGGATGTCGCCAAGCTGCTCTCGCTCGGGCACGGCGCGAACTTCAGCGTGCCCGGCGCCGGCAAGACCCGTGTGGCACTCGCGGTCTACGCCGCTCAGCGGGCCCGGGGCGCCGCCAGCAGGCTGTTGGTCGTCTGCCCCAAGTCGGCCTATGAGTCCTGGCGTTACGAGACCGCTGTCTGCTTCAACTACCCGCTGCGCACCCATGTGCTCGACGGCTCGCTGGATGAGTGGGCCGAGGTGCTCATCGTCAACTATGAGCGCCTGGACCGCTCGCTCCCGCTCCTGGCGAACTGGCTGAAGGCCGCCCCCTCGATGATCATCCTCGACGAGGCCCACCGGATGAAGCTCGGTGCGCGCGGCACGTACGGCGCCGCGTGCATGGCGCTGGGTCCGCTCGCCGAGCGTCGGCTCATCCTGACCGGAACGCCCGCTCCGAACGGGGCCAAGGACCTGGAGAACCTCATGGGCTTCGTCTGGCCGGGGCACGGCCAGCGAGCGGTCACCAGGGCGGTAGCGGGCGGAGACCTGGCCTACGCGAGCACGGTCCTGCGGCCGCTGTTCACCCGGACGACCAAGCAGGAGCTCGGCCTCCCGCCGATGACCTTGCGAATGCGCTACGTCGACATGCCGGCCCTGCACGCCGAGATCTACAGCTCTCTGGTGGGCGGCATGTCCAACGGCACCGCACGCGATGACCTCAGCGCGCTCGGCAAGACAGCGCTGCGACTGCTGATGGCGGCAACCAGCCCGGCCCTGTTGCTGGAAGGCGCCACCAAGCACGAGCCGCTCGCCTATCAGCTGCCTCCGCTGGAGATCCCGGCCGGCAGTTCCCTGTATTCGCTGATGCAGAACCTGCCGGACTACGAGCTGTCCCCCAAGTACAAGGAAGCGCTGGCAATCATCGCGGAGAATGCCGCGCAGGGCCGCAAAACTCTGGTGTGGACGACCTTCGTGCGCAGCTTGACCACTCTGGCCCAGATGCTCGAGAAGTACAGCCCGGCTGTGGTGTACGGGGGTACGCCCGACCGCGAGGAGCAGCTGCGCCGCTTCCGTGAGGATCCCAGCTGCATGGTGCTGATCTCCAACCCGGCGACCCTGGGAGAGGGGATCAGTCTCCACCACGTGTGCCACGACGCGGTGTACGTGGACCGGGACTTCATGGGCGGCCGCTACCTGCAGAGCCTGGACCGGATCCACCGCCTCGGCCTCGCGCCCGGCACGGAAACAAGGGTCACCGTGATCGCGGCACGCGGGACGATCGACGAGGTCGTTGAGGTGCGGCTGGACCAGAAGCTCGAATTCATGGGGAAGATCCTTGATGACCCTACGGTCCAGCAACTGGCCGACCTGGAGGAAGAGCCATCTGTAGCGGCTGGACTGGCGCCCGGCGACATCGAGGCGCTGCTCCGGCACATCGGTGGTGTGTGAGGCGGATCCCGGCCTCGAGCCGCGCCGTGCCGGTGGGTTCACCGGCACGGCATCCGCTTGGTGAGCGAAATCACAGACGCGCGAAGTGTTCCAGGCCTCAGCCCTGGCCCCTCGGTTGCCAGGGCTGAGACAGTGGGAGACTCATGGGCGTCAAGTGTTCAAGGGCCAGCAAGCCAGCATGCTCTCTGGGACACTTGACCTCCGCTTTGAGTCAATCCTGGAAGGAACACTATGAGTGCCAGCGGTCGTGAGCGTCCGCGGTTCGCCCGGCCACTGACCTCGGTGGAGATCTGTGCCGGTGCGGGCGGGCAAGCCGTTGGGCTGCATAATGCGGGGTTTGACCACCTAGATCTCGTGGAGTGGGACCAGTATGCGGTGGCCACCCTCCGGGCGAATGTGAGTGACTGGCCGGGGTGGGGCGAGGGGCGAGCCGGTGAGCTTAAGCCCATGGATGTGAAGGAATTCCTCAAATCCGGGGGGAACGCTGCCTCCGGGATTCAGGACGCCAACTTGGACCTCCTGGCCGGCGGCGTGCCCTGTCCGCCGTTCTCGCTGGCCGGGAAGCGCTTGGGGAAAGATGACGAGCGTGACTTGTTCCCGGATGCGCTGAGGATTATTGACGAACTGCGCCCGAGGGCGGTCATGATTGAAAACGTCCGGGGAATTCTTGAACCTCCGGAGGTTTTCATTGACTATCGTCGGGACATTCTCGGCACACTGCGAGATCTGGGTTATGTAGTTCCCGAAATCAAGGCAAACTGGTCCGCTGTAGAGCAGGATCGCGTCATGCGTAAGGTGTGGCGCCGGATCGATGCAAGCAATTTCGGCGTGCCGCAGCTCCGTCCACGGGCTATTCTCGTCGCAATCCACGAAAGTGCGCTGAATGAGTCCGGTGTGGAATTTATGTGGCCATCCAGACTCAAAGGCAAGCAGGCGACGGTAGTCGCCGAGCTCGCCGCCAGCATGGAGGCGCGCTGCCGGAAGTACTGGAATAAGAACCAGCACGGAGAGCAGGCGAAGCCGGGAGAGCGCACCGGGGAACAGGTGTACCTGGAGTGGCTGCGCAAGGCCACCGAGGCCGCGGAGCTGGGCCGGGGCGTCGCTCCGACGCTCGTGGGAGGCTCGAGGAAGCACGGCGGCGCTGATCTTGGGCCAACCAGGGCTAAGCGGTCCTGGGCACAGCTGGGCGTGGACGGGATGGGCGTAGCCAACGAGCCCGAGAAGTGCGATCCGGAGCGCGACCTTTTCCGTCCGTCCGGCCCCATGCTGACGGTGGAGCAGGCCGCGATCATCCAGGGATTCCCGACGGAATGGAAATTCCAGGGCCGGAAGACAGCTCAGTACCGGCAAGTGGGCAATGCCTTCCCGCCTCCCGTCGCGGAGGCGGTCGGCCGTGCAATTGCTGCTGTGCTGCGGCCTGAGCACCGCGATGAGCTGCTCCGTGAGTACGAACTCGACGCTTACAGCGCCGGTCTGGACCTGCCACAGTCGGAGCAGATGATCCTGCCTGTGTCAGCTGCCCCCGGAACCAGCAGCCCTTCGGCGCCGGTGCACAGCCGCGGCGATCTTATCCGCGCAGGTGTCTGACGGCTCGTGCTCCCAGAAGCGGAGCACGAGCCATCCGGCATTCTCCAGACGCTGGTCGGTGTCCCGGTCCCGCTTGACGTTGCGGACTACCTTTTCGGACCAGTAGCCCGAGTTGGTTTTCGGCGGGACGTAATGTTCGGGGCAGCCATGCCAGTAGCAGCCATCGACAAACACCGCCACCTTTGCCGGACCGAAAACCATGTCCGCCGTCCGGCGGAGGTCCGGCAAAGGGCGTGCGGCAACGCGATAGCGCAGCCCCCGGGCGTGCACCAGCCGCCGGATTAGCGTTTCCGGCTTGGTGTCCCGGCTACGGATCGCCTGCATATTGCGACGACGTGCCGCCGATGAGGCCCAGGAGCCTGGCGGCGGTTTCCACGGAAGCTCTTCGGACACGTTGACAAGCCTAGCCCGCTGACTTCAGACGCCATGACACTCTGCGTAGGTTTGCCCGGCCCCGCACCAGCACTCCGCCCCCCGCTGCGGCGGCCAGGCGATGGCCCGGCCGCGGGCTGCCAGGGTCGTCGCGTACTGCGGTAGCAGGGTGGTGTCCGTCGGGGGGGTGGCTTCCGAGGCGGCGAAGGCCTCGTAGGACGGAACCGTGCCGGTGACGATGCCGAGGTTGGGGGTGCCGGAGGCGCCGAGTTCCCGGAGGGCGGACTCTATGGTCGCCAGGTGCTCTGAGTGGGACGGGTACTCCGTGGACAGCGCCGGGTACGCCGACACCAGTTCGGTCAGCTCCGGGGCCGGCCAGTGCAGGACGGCCACCGGGAAGGGGCGGGAGAGGGCCTCGCGGTAGGCGCCCAGCTCCGCCCGGAGGCGGGAGATCTCCGCTGCCAGTTCGGCCGGGTTGTCCGAGCCGAGGGACCACACGCGTTTCGGGTCGTGGAGTTCGTCCAGGCTGACCGGGGACGTGTGGAGGGTGTCGGCGAGGGCGTCCCAGTCGTCGTGCGGCAGGCCCCGCATGCGGCGGACGCGGTGGCGGCCGTAGAGGAGGGGGTGGGTCGAGGGAGCGGGCTCGGCCGAGTCCGTCAGCAGGAGGCGGGCCGCCTCGCTGAACGTCTCCTCCGCCGCCTCCAGCTCGTCATGGGCCTCCAGCGCCTCCGCGATGATCACCCAGGGCGCCGGGTCGCGCGGGGCGGACGTGCGCAGGCCCTCGATGATCGCCCGTGCCTCCGCCTCGTGGCCGTACTCCCACAGGTTCGACGCCTTCAGGGCGCGGACGAGGGCGGGGTTGTCCAGGCCTTCGCCGGACGACAGGAGGCGGTCGTAGAGGGTGGTCGCCGCGGGGCGGTCGCCGGACAGTTCCAGGTGGGCCGCCGCCCGGAGGAGGAGGACCTCGGCGTCCTCGGGGTACAGGCCGGCGGTCCGCTCCAGGCGTGCCGCTTCGGCGGTGTGGTCGACGTTCTCGGCAGGCGTGTCGGGGCGCATGGGGGACACCGTACTGCCGGCCGGTGACGAAGGTGAGGTGTGGTGGGGCCGTGGAGGGGGACGGCGGCTGCCCCGGGAGTGGACTTCCGGCCGGTGTGCGGACCCGGTCGTACGGTGGCGCCGTCCACCTCGCCCAGGTACCGGAGGAGTGAACCCCCGTAATTACGCCCCCCGTTCGCGCAGCCCCAGTACGCTCGCCGCGCCCGCCAGCGCCAGCCCCGCCGACACCAGCAGGGCGAGATCCGCGCCGTGGGCCGGGCTGCCGGACGTCGTGGCGAGGGCGATGGTCAGGGCCACGCCGGCGCTGGAGCCGATGTAGCGGAAGGTCTGCTGGGCGCCGGAGCCCATCGCGGCCCGCTCGCGGGGCACGGACTCGACGGCGAGCAGGGGCAGGGCCCCGTTCAGCAGGCCGCTGCCGATGCCACCGGTGATCAGGCCGGGCAGCAGGCGGGTCCAGGAGCCGGAGCCGACGGCGCCGAGCATCGTCCCGACGGCGATCGCGTGCAGGACGAAGCCGAGGGCGAGTTGGACGCGCGGGGAGACGCGGCCGGCCAGGTGCTTGACCTGGAGGGCGACCGCGAAGCTCAGGCCGGACCAGAGCAGGAACAGCCAGGCGGTGCCGAGCGGGGACATGTGCAGTGCCTGCTGGAGCAGGGCCGGCAGGAAGCTGAACAGGCCGATCACCGCGAGACCGGTGAACAGGGCGCCCGCGGAGGAGGCGAGGAAGCGGGGGCGGCGCAGCAGGCCGAGGTCGATCATCGGGGTGCCGGTGCGGCGTTCCACCGCGACGAACACGGCGACCAGCAGGACGGCCGCCGCGAGGAGCAGACCCACCGGGGCGCGCAGCCAGCCGTCCCGGCCCAGCGTCAGGGCCGCGACCAGGGCCACCAGGGCCAGCCCGAAGGTCAGGGCGCCGAGTACGTCCGGCCGGCCGCCGCGCGGGGCGCGTGACTCGGTCAGCGCCCGGCGGCCGAGCGCGGCCACGAGGAGGGCGGCGGCGCCCAGGACGCCGTAGACCGTCCGCCAGTTCGGCAGGGCGCCCCCGAGGAGCGGGCCGAGGGCGATGCCGCCGCTGACGAAGGCGCCCCAGACGCCGGTGGCGTGCAGCCGGCCGCGCGGGCTCGGGAAGGCGTGCACGAGCAGCCCGAGGCTGCTGGCCAGCAGGGCCGCGCTGGCCGCGCCCTGGGCGACGCGGGCGAGGGTGAACATCCAGGTCGACGTGGCGAGGGCGCCGAGGGCGGTGGTGAGGCCGAGGGCGAGGGTGCCGGCGAGGAAGACCCGGCGGCGGCCGTGGTCGTCGGCGAGGCTGCCGGCCACCAGCAGGAGCGCGGCGAGGCCGAGCGGGGTGCCGTTCAGCAGCCAGGCCTGGGCGGAGAGCGGGGTGTGCAGCGCGGCCGCGGTGTCCGGGAGGGTGACCATCGGGGCGGTGTACGTCATCAGGGCGACGGCGGTGGCGGCGCTGGTCAGGGCGAGGGTGGCCCGGGGGCGTGCGGGGGCGTGCGGGGGCGTCGGGGGTGGTGGTGCCGCGTACGGCCGCGGGGGTCGCCGCGGCGTCGAGACCGGTCATGGCCCGTCCTGTCCTGTCTTCGCGCCGCCCGGCGTGGTGCCCGGCGGCAGCGCCTGCACCGGGCCCCTGTCCTGTTCACCGGGACCCGCGGCTTTCGGTTCGGTCATTGAACCGACCTGTCTCCGCCACCGTAGCACCGCGAGTTCGTTCATTGAACCCACTTCGGCCGGATGGATACAGTGGACGGCATGGCACTGGGCAAGGATTACGTGACGCAGGAGTGCGCCGTCGCCCGCGCGCTGGAGGTCGTCGGTGAACGGTGGACGCTGCTCGTCGTCCGCGACGCGATCTACGGCGTCCGGCGCTACAACGACTTCCTCGTGCACCTCGGCATCCCGCGCGCCGTCCTCTCCGCCCGGCTCAGGACGCTCACCGAGGAGGGCGTCCTCGAGAGGCGCCGCTACCAGGAGACGCCGCCCCGGGACGAGTACGTCGTCACCGAGCGCGGCATCGCCCTGTGGCCCGCGCTGCGCGCGCTGGGGCAGTGGGGGCGCGAGTACGTCGAGGAGACCCGGCAGCGCTCGTTCCGGCACGCGGACTGCGGCGGGGACGTCGGGCCGTACGGAATGTGCGCGGGGTGCGGAACTCTCGTGCCGGTCCCGGACGTTGTCATGATGCCGGGGCCGGGACTCGATCCCGCGCCGGCGGATCCGGTGAGCAGGGCGCTGCTGCGGCCGAAGCGGCTGCTGGAACCCCTGGTGCCGGATCCGGTGCACCAGGCACACTGACGAAGGTCCGAAGAGAAGGTCGAAGGGGGGAGTGCCGATGCGCGGCCGGGCTGCCGTCACGCGTCCCCTCGTCCTCGCGCTGCTCCTCGTGCACCTGCTGCTGCTCCAGGCCGCGTTGCTCGGTACCGGTGGCCTGTCCACCGCCGTCGCCCTCGCCGCGACCGCCACCGTCGCCGCCGGCCTCGCCGCGAGCGCCCTGCTCGCCGCCCGCCGTGTCCCCGCCCTACCGCCCACCCGCGTCCGCGAGGCGATACGCGACCGGGCCCGCCGTACGGCCTTCCTGTCCCAGCGTGACCCCGACGCGCCCGGCCGGCGGCGGCCCAGAGCACCGGGACCCGCCCGTCCGGCGACCGCCGCGTAGGGCACGTTCACCCGCACGCCAGCGCGTGACCCCGCGCGGGTCGTCCTGCCGATCTCCCTTCACTTCCGGCACGACGAGACCCCCGGAGGGCTCAGCCATGTCCGTTGTCAGTCACCTGGTCGAGCAGCTCGCCCATCTGCTCACCCCGCTCTTCCACGCCTCCGCGGCAGCCGCCGCGATCGTCCTGTTCACCGCGCTCGTACGGCTCCTCGTCCACCCGCTGTCCCGGGCCGCCGCCCGCGGCCGGCGCGCCCGCACCGCGCTCCAGCCGAGAGTCGCCGCGCTGCGCGCGCAGCACGCCGGCGATCCGCGGCGCCTGAAGCAGGCGGTGCTGGACCTGCACGCCGAGGAGAAGGTCTCGCCGCTCTCCGGCCTGCTGCCCGGCCTGCTCCAGCTCCCCGCCTTCTTCGTCCTCTACCACCTCTTCTCCAGCTCCACGATCGGCGGCGAGAGCAACGGCCTGCTCAGCCACCGCCTCCTCGCGGCACCGCTCGGCGGACGCTGGTCCGACGCGCTGGCCGACGGCGGGGTGTTCGGCCCGGCCGGGCTGGTCTACGCCGGCCTCTTCGTCCTCGTCGCGGCCGTCGCCGCCGTCAACTACCGGCGCGCCCGGCGGACGATGGCCGAGCAGCCGGTACCGGCGGGCGCGGGTGACGCGGTGCCGGGGCTCGACGCGGCCACCCGCGTGCTGCCGTTCCTGTCCTTCTTCACGCTCATCACCGTGGCCGTCGTCCCGCTCGCCGCCGCCCTGTACGTGGTGACCAGTACGGCGTGGAGCGCCGCGGAACAGGCCCTGTTGTCCCGCTGACCAGGCCCCCTTGTCCCGCTGAGCAGGCCCTGGCCACGGGCCGGTCCGGGCCGCGGTCCCGGTCCAGTCCGTGAACAGGGTCTTGCGGACTGGACGGCGGAATTGGAGGATCGTCCAGCCCTTCCGGCGGCTGCACCCGCCGGCCGGGCGCCCGCGATCGAGGGAGATTGTGACCATGAAGCTGCTGCGAGTCGGTACGGCAGGGGCCGAGCGCCCCGCGCTGCTCGACGCCCGGGGGACCCTGCGGGACCTGTCGGGCCTCGTGGACGACATCGACGGCGCGCTCCTCGCCGACGACACCGCGCTCGACCGGGTGCGGGCGGCGGCCGAGGCCGGTGAGCTGCCCGTGCTCGACGCGGCCGGACTGCGGATCGGGCCACCGGTCGGCCGCATCGGCAAGGTCGTCTGCATCGGGCTCAACTACCACGACCACGCCCGCGAGATCGGCGCCGAACCGCCGCCCGAGCCGGTGGTGTTCCTCAAGGCGCCGGACACGGTCGTCGGGCCGTACGACACCGTGCTGGTGCCGCGCGGCTCGGTCAAGACCGACTGGGAGGTCGAACTCGCCGTCGTCATCGGCCGTACGGCCCGTTATCTGGAGTCGGCGGAGGAGGGCCTCGCGCACGTCGCCGGGTACGCGGTGGCGCACGACGTCTCCGAGCGGGAGTACCAGATCGAGCGGGGCGGGACCTGGGACAAGGGCAAGAACTGCGAGACGTTCAACCCCCTGGGCCCGTGGCTGGTGACGGCCGACGAGGTGCCGGACCCGCAGCGGCTGTCCCTGAAGCTGTGGGTGAACGGGGAGGTCGAGCAGGACGGTACGACCGCCGAACAGATCTTCCCCGTGGGCGAGGTCGTGCGCTACCTCAGCCGGTTCATGACGCTGTATCCCGGAGACGTCGTCAGCACGGGGACGCCGGCGGGGGTGGCCATGGGCCGGCCCGAGCCCAAGCCGTACCTGCGGGCCGGGGACGTGGTGGAGCTGGAGATCGAGGGGCTCGGGCGGCAGCGGCAGGAACTCAAGGACGCCTGAGCCCCCACCGTCAGACGGACAGGAACTTCTCCAGGGCCTCCACCACCAGCTGGTGGTCCTGGAGTTGGGGCAGGCCCGAGACCGTGACCGCGCCGACGACACCCACGTCCTCGACCCGGACCGGGAAGGAACCGCCGTGCGCCGCGTACGTGTCGGGGTCCAGGCGGGAGGAATCCTCGAACGTCGTTCCCTTGGCGCGGAAGCGGGTCCCGACCAGGTAGGAGGAGGCGCCGTAGCGCTCCACGACCCGGCGTTTGCGGGCGATCCAGGCGTCGTTGTCGGGCGTGGAGCCCGGCAGCGCCGCGTGGAAGAGCTGCTGGCCGGCGCGGTGGATGTCGATGGCGACCGGCGCCCGGCGCTCCCGCGCCAGCCGCACCAGGAGTGAGCCGAGAGCCCAGGCGTCGTCGTGGGTGAACCGCCGGAAGACCAGGCGGCGTTCCTGTGCCTCCAGCTCCTCGGGGCCCGGGGTGAGGTCGGGGGTGGTCTGCGGGTGGGTCATCAGAGGGTCACCGTCACCTTGTCGCGGGCGGACCTGCGGGCCGCTTCCAGCACGTCGAGCGCGGCGGCGGCTTCCAGGGCCGTCACCGGGTTGGGGCCGGCGCCGGTCAGGGCGGCGGCGACGGCCGCGTAGTAGGCGGGGTAGTCGCCGGGGAGCGTCGGCACGGGGGTGCCGCCGCCGGTCAGCGGGGACTCCCCGGAACCGAGGCGGCCCCACAGGGCCTCGTCCTCCGCGCCCCAGTCGGGCACGGTGCCGGGACGGCTGCCCTCGCGCAGGGCCGCCTCCTGCGGGTCCAGGCCGTACTTGACGTATCCCGCGCGGGAGCCGAGCACCCGGAAACGGGGGCCGAGCTGGGCGGTCGTCGCGGAGACGTAGAGGTGGGAGCGGACGCCGTTCGCGTGGGTGAGCGCGAGGAAGGTGTCGTCGTCGGTCTCGGCGCCGGGGCGGCGGACGTCCGTCTCGGCGTAGACCTCGGTGACCGGGCCGAAGAGGACCAGGGCCTGGTCGACGACGTGGCTGCCGAGATCGTAGAGCAGGCCCCCGATCTCCGCCGGGTCGCCGGACTCGCGCCAGCCGCCCTTGGGCTGCGGGCGCCAGCGCTCGAAACGGGACTCGAAGCGCCAGGCGTCGCCGAGTTCGCCGTCGGCCAGGAGCCCGCGCAGGGTCAGGAAGTCGTTGTCCCAGCGGCGGTTCTGGAAGACCGACAGCAGCAGACCGCGCTCGTCGGCGAGGGCGGCGAGGCCGCGCGCCTCCGCCGCCGTGCCGGCGACCGGCTTGTCCACGACCACCGGCAGGCCCGCTTCGAGCGCGGCCGTGGCCAGCGGTACGTGCGTCTTGTTCGGGGAGGCTACGACGATCAGGTCCAGCTCGTCGGCGCGGTCGAACAGTTCGTCGGGGGTGGTGGCGAACCGGACGTCCGGGAACTCGGCGCGGGCCTGCTGCTGCCGTTCCGGCTGGGAGGTGACCACCGTGTCCAGGGCGAGGCCCTCGGTGGCGGCGATCAGCGGGGCGTGGAAGACGGAGCCGGCGAGGCCGTAGCCGATCAGGCCGACGCGGAGGGGGGCAGTAGTCATGACACCCACTTTGGCAACGCTGTTGCCAAAGTGCAAGCGGCGGGGACAATGGGTCGTGTGAACAGGACGAGGAACGGCGGACCGGCGGGAGCGAACCTGGGCGCGGTGCGCAGTCACAACGGCGCGCTGGTGCTGGGGCTGCTGCGGGACGCCGGGGCGGAGGGCATCAGCCGCCTGGAGCTGGCCGAGCGCACCGGGCTCACCCCGCAGGCCGTCAGCAAGATCACCGCGCGGCTGCGGGAGGAGGGCCTCGCCGCGGAGGCCGGACGGCGCGCGTCGACCGGTGGCAAGCCGCGGACCGTGCTGCGGCTGGTACCGGAGGCCGGGCACGCGGTGGGCGTCCACCTCGACCGCGACGAGCTGCGGGTGGTACTGGCCGACCTGGACGGGGCGGTGGTGGGGGAACGCCGCACCGCGCTGGACCTGGGGGCGGGCGCGCGGGCGGTACTGGACGCGGTGTGCGGCGCGGTCGAGGAACTGGTGACGGAGAGGCCGCCGGGCGGGCCGGCGGCCGGTGAGGGAGGGCTCCCCGGGGTCGGATCATTGCTGGGGGTGGGGGTCGCGCTGCCCGGGCCGCTGGACCATGTCCGCGGGGTACTGCACCGGGTCACCGGGTTTCCCGAGTGGGACGGCTTCCCCCTGCGGGACGCGCTCGCGGAGCGGCTGGGGGTGCCGGTGGTGGTGGACAAGGACACCAACGCCGCCGCGCTCGGACTGGCGGTCGGCAACGAGGACGGAGCCACGGCCGGCTCCTTCGCGTATCTGCACCTCGGCACGGGACTCGGCGCCGGTCTGGTGATCGGCGGGAGCGTGCACCGGGGGGCGCGGACCGGGGCCGGTGAGTTCGGCCACCAGGTGATCCAGCTGGACGGCCCGCTGTGCGAGTGCGGCAACCGCGGGTGCGTCGAGGTGCTGTGCCTGCGGGCCGCGGCGCGGGGGGAGGTGGCCGAGGCGGCACGCGTGCTGGGGGTGGCGGCCGGGAACCTGGTGGGACTCCTGGACATCGACGTGGTGCTGCTCGGAGGCCGTACGGTCGCGGGCGCGCCCGAGGTGTACGTGCGGGGCGTGGGCGAGGTGCTGGCGACACGGGCCCGCCGGGAGGGAGCGCGCACCGGGGGCGTACCGGTACGGGTCGCTCCGCGCGGGGAGCGGGCGGTGGCCGAGGGAGCGGCCCAACTGCTGCTGGCCCCCCTGTTCGGCCGCGGAGAAACCTGACCGACATCAGGAACCCCCTCCAACCCCACCCCCACCGGCTCAAGGCCCGGATACGAACTCCGCCCACCCCGTCCGTCGTCCCTACGCGCCGGAGGCCGGGTCGGCAGACAGCCCCACACCTCCCGGTCCCCCCGGCCTCCGGCGCGCATGCAGGGCGCCTGGCCCCAGCCCCCAGGGGCGCGGGAAACTGCGCGACCAGCCACCACGCACCCGCGGCCCGAAAGGCCCATCACCCCCCCGCCCGCCGACGCCCCGGCCCACCCCGCCTCCGGCGCCCATACGGCGTGCGCCACTCCCAGCCCCGCAGGGGCGCGGGGAACGGCGCGCGCAACCACCACGCACCCGCGGCCCGAAACAGCGGCACAAACCCCGGCTGCGCTGATCGAGCGGATTTGACCCCCGCCCCGGAGCGTCGGCACCGTACCTCCCGCCCCACCCGGCATGGTCATGTGTTCATGCGACTGCGCACGTCCCTCTCTCTCTGCCTCGCCACCGGCGCCGCCACCGCCACCGTCGTCGTGCCCGTGTCGCCGGATGCCGCCTTCGCCGACCCGGCCCCCTCCTGCGCCGGCGCCGACGCGCGGACCTTTCCGCTGGCCACCCGGATCCGCGGCGGCCCCGACTCCTACGAGGCGGGCGGCGGATACGGCACCTGGTACATCGATCTGACCAACACCACCCCCCGGGCCTGCGCCCGTATCCACCCGGTCGTCGTCCTGACCGACGACCGGCGCGCCCTGCGGCCGGAGCAGCCCCAGCTGGACTTCTACGAGGGCTCCCGCGTCCGGCCGGTCACCTTCGAGAGCACCGACGCGCACGAACTGGTCGGCGTGCTGGACGGCGCCGGGTTCGACGGGTTCACCGTGCCGCCCGGAGGCACGGTGAGCGTCCGGGTCCGCCTCGCGCTCACCTCCGACGCGCACGCCGGGAAGGTCACCGCCAACGCCGCCGCCGTGCAGCGCCGGGGCCAGGACGGGGACTGGGTCGGGGAGTCCAACCCGTACCGCTTCTCGATCGACGCGGACGGGGAGGACACACAGGACACCGGGGAGCCGACGGCCACCGCGTCCGGCAGCGCCCCGGCCAGCCCCACAAGCACCGCCACCCCGCCTTCCTCCCCGCCCTCCGCCCAGGAGGCTCAGCAGACCCAGGAGCCTCAGCAGACCCAAGAAGCTCAGCAGACCCAGGAAGCTCAGCAGACCCAGGAAGCTCAGCAGACCCAGGAGGCCCAGAAAACCCAGGAGCCACAGCAGGAAACGCAGGAAGCGCAGGAGACCGGGGCGGCGGACGCGGCAGACGCGGCCCAAGAAGCCGAGGATGCCGGAGAGGCCCAAGTGGCGCACGCGGCCGAGGAGGCCCAGGAAGCCGGGGAACGGGCGCGCGAGCTGGCGCGTACGGGACCGGGACTGGCCCGGGGGCTCCTCGTGGCCGTCGTGGCGCTGTTCGGCGCAGGCGCCGCCGCCTTCCTGCTGGTCCGAGGCCGCCACCGCTGAGGAACGGACTCGCGGGCGCCGCTCGGCGGGACCCCGTGTCCCGCCGAGCGGCGCCCGCGAGACCGTGCGGCGGCCCCGCGAGATGCCGGAGCCACGAGAAGGAAGACCGTCACCGGCCCGCTGTCGACAGGCGCGGCGGGCCGCCTGCCGGAGCCGGACCCCGGTCCCCGACGGTGACGTACACGCACTTGGGACCACTCCGCTCCCCGTCACCCGGCGATGCAGCCCCCCGTCGCCCGGAGGGGGCGCCCACCACCCGGTGATCGGCAGGGTACGGATCACGCCATGCTGACTAGGCTGGGGCCGTCGGTACGCCGTGGTTCCGGCGCCCCCGCTTCTCGCCCGTACGTACGCCTGGAGACGCTCAACATGGCAGACCGCAAGCCCATCGAGTCATGGCTCACCGACATGGACGGCGTCCTGATCCACGAGGGGGTGCCGATCCCCGGTGCCGAGGCCTTTCTGAAGCGGCTGCGCGAGTCCGGCCGGCCCTTCCTGGTGCTCACCAACAACTCCATCTACACCGCCCGTGACCTGCACGCGCGGCTGCGCCGCATGGGTCTGGACGTGCCGGTGGAGAACATCTGGACCTCGGCGCTGGCGACCGCCCAGTTCCTGAACGACCAGCGGCCCGCCGGCAGTGCCTATGTCATCGGCGAGGCCGGTCTGACCACGGCCCTGCACGACATCGGTTACATCCTCACCGACCACGAACCCGACTTCGTGATCCTCGGCGAGACCCGCACCTATTCGTTCGAGGCCCTCACGAAGGCCGTCCGCCTCATCAACAACGGCGCCCGGTTCATCGCGACCAACCCCGACAACGTCGGCCCCTCCGTCGAGGGTGACCTGCCCGCCACCGGCTCGGTCGCCGCGCTGATCACCGCCGCGACGGGCAAGAAGCCGTACTTCGTGGGCAAGCCGAATCCGCTGATGATGCGGGCCGGTCTGAACGCGATCGGCGCGCACTCGGAGACGTCCGCGATGATCGGCGACCGTATGGACACCGACGTGCTCGCCGGGCTGGAGGCCGGGATGCGGACGTTCCTGGTGCTCAGCGGTGTGACCCGGCCGGCCGACGTGGACCGCTACCCCTTCCGTCCCTCCCAGGTCGTGGACTCCATCGCGGACCTCGTCGACCTGGTCTGAGGAGTCCCGCAGCCCCGGTCCGTCCCGCTCCGCCCCGGCCGGCCGAAACCCGGTGTCACCCGTTCGGAGCAGCACAGCGTGTTCCTGGGATGCGCGGGGGCCCCGCGCGGGGGAGCCTCCTTGGTGACTGGAGGTTCACGATGGGCTCACTTCGCCTCACTCTCTGTACCGGATTCGTGGCCGTGGCCGCGCTCGTCCCGGCGGCCCACGCCGTCGCGGCGGACGGCGGCTCCGTCTCCGTGACCCCCGCCGCCCCGGCGCCGGGCGCCGATGTCACCCTGCGGGTCACCGGTTGCTCGGGCCGGCAGGGCACCGCCGCCTCGGCCGCCTTCGTCGCCGACGCCCGGCTGGCCGGTGCCCAGGGGAGCCTGTCCGGTGAGACCCGGGTCCGCACCTCCATCGAGCCCGGTGCGTACGAGGTGCGCATCACCTGCGCCGACTACGCGGTCACCGGCAGGATCACGGTGACGCGGGCGGGAGCCGGCCGGCGGGAGGAGACCGTCCGGCTGCCCGGCGCGGCCGCCTCCCCCGTCGCCCCGGTCCCCGCGGGCGGCGGCGGCACCGCGCACTTCGCCACGGTGGCCAGCACCGGCTCCGGGCCCGGCACCGCCCAGGCGGCCACCGGGCTGGCGCTCGCCGGCATCGCCGCGGTCGCCGTCGGGCTCCGGGCCCGCCGGAGCCGGGGTACGCGCTGAGACCCGCCATGGGCGACGACCACGGACGCACCACCAACGCCGGGCGGCTCGTCACCGGCCTGGCCTGGGCGGTGCTGCTGTGCGGGCTGTGGCTGTGGGGGCGGGGGGTGACGGGTGTACCGCACGGCGCGGACGGCCCCGCCACGGGCGATGTCTTCGGCGCCGGCCGTCCCGCCGACCCGGCCCGGCTGCCGCCCCCGGCGTCCCCCCTGCGCGCCGCGCTGCCGCAGCGCATCGACATCCCCCGGATCGGCGTCCAGGCACCGGTGGTGGCCCGGGGCCTGGACGCCCGTGGCGCCGTGGACCCGCCGCCCTACGCCCAGCCGGGCGTGGTCGGCTGGTACGGCGCCGGTGCCACGCCCGGAGCCCGGGGCGTGGCCGTGCTGGTCGGCCACGTCGACACCCGGACCCGCCCCGCCGTCTTCTACCGGCTCAGCACCCTGAGGGCGGGCGGGACGGTCCGGGTGGTCCGCGCGGACGGCAGGGTCGCCGAGTTCACCATCGACGACATCCGGGTCCTGCCCCGTGAGGACTTCGACGCCCGGCAGGCCTACGGCCCCCGCGAGCCGGGCCGCGCCGAACTGCGCCTGATCACCTGCGGCGGCTCCTTCGACCGGGCCACCGGCAGCTACACGGCGAACGTGGTGGTCTCCGCGTATCTCACCGGCACCGGCGACTGAGGAGGCGCCTACCCGCTGGCGGCGGCCACCAGGGACAGGCGGGTGCGGATGTTGCCGAAGTGGTCCCGTATGGCCCGTTCGGCCCGCAGGGAGTCGCCGGAGCGCACCGCGTCGAGAATCTCCCGGTGCTGGCGGCAGGTGACCCGCGGGTCCTGCGGCAGGTCCACGAGGTCCCGCTGCACCCGGTGGAAGGCGTCCCAGAACGCCTCCAGCACCTCGCCCAGCAGCACATTGTCCAGCCCCCGGTACAGGGTGGCGTGAAAGGCGCGGTCGGTGTCGGCGAGGCCCGCCCCCTCGGCTGCCTCCCGTTCCATGCGGTCCACGAGCGCCTCCAGTGCCGCCAGGTCCGCCTCCGGTAGCCGCCCGGCCAGCCGCGACACCAGTCCCGTCTCGACGGCCTCGCGCAGTTCGAGCAGCTGGAGCAGGGAGTCCTCGCCGCGGCGGTGGCCGGCGACGGTCCGGAAGGCCAGCCCCTCGATCATCGGCGCGAACGACATCGCGCCGACGTACGTCCCGAACCCGTGCCGGATCTCCACGATGCCGACCGCCTGGAGCGCCTTCAGGGCCTCCCGCACCGAGTTCCGGCTGACCCCGAGGAGCCGCATCAGCTCGGGCTCGGTGGGCAGCGGGGCACCCGAGGGCAGCCGCTGGTCCACGATCAGTTTCTTGATCTGTTCCTGAAGGTCCCGGGCTGCCATGGCGAGAGGGTATCCGGCCATTGTGGGGCATGCGGAAGGCCCCCCGCTCGCGCGAGGGGCCTTTCCGGTCGGTGCGCCGCCAGGGACTCGAACCCCGGACCCGCTGATTAAGAGTCAGCTGCTCTAACCAACTGAGCTAGCGGCGCCTGCTGACGAAGAGAACTCTACCCGACCCGCCGACGTGCTCCGACCACCCCTGGAGGCGCAGCAACCGGCCCCGGGACGGCGTACATCATTCGGACCGTCAACATGCGCGTCCCGCCGACAGTTGGAAAACTGATCAACGTGCACACCCGCGGACATATCACCCCTGAATGTGAGGCGGATCGCATGACCGCTCCGGTGTTCGAGGACATGGACCCGGCGGGCGACTGCGACTGTCCCGGCTGCGGCCTCCGGCGGCGGACGGACTCCCGTACGCGGCCCGCCCGCCTCGGCGGTCACCCGGCGGCCCGTGGGGTCGTGGTCGTGGCCGCCGCGTCCGCCTCCCTCGGCGCGGTCCCCCCGGCAGCCGCCCTCACCCCCGGCCACTTCCCGCACCGGCAGGCCCTGCCCGGCGACGGCGGGCCCAGCACCCCTCAGGGCACCAAGGCCCCGCTGCACGGGCCGGCGGCGAAGCCCCCCTCGGGGCCCGCCGCCGCTCCCGTCCCGGCCACCACCCGGACCGAGATCATCAACCGGGCCAGGACCTGGGTGGCCGCCCAGGTGCCGTACAGCATGGACGACTACTGGCCCGACGGTTACCGGCAGGACTGTTCGGGCTACGTCTCGATGGCCTGGGGCCTGCCGGACAACGAGTGGACGGGGAGCCTCGACCAGTACGGGGTGCGGATCACCAGGGAGGAGCTCCGGCCCGGCGACATCCTGCTCCACCACAACCCCGACGACCCCGAGCGCGGCTCCCACGTCGTGATCTTCGGCGGCTGGACCGACTACACGCACACCTATTACACGGTCTACGAGCAGACGCCCCCGGGTACCCGCCGCCAGGCCACGCCCTACCCCTACTGGAGCAACACCGACAAGTACGTCCCCTACCGCTACCAGGGCGTCACGCCGGCGACGGCCGGCGCGACCGCACCGATGGCCTATCCGGGCGCGGTCTCCTTCGGGCCGGGCGCCGACAACGGGTACGTCACCCTGCTCGGCCGGATGCTGACCGCCCGGGGCGCCGGCGCCTACTACCCCAGGGGCCCGGGGCCGGTCTGGGGCGATCCGGACCGGCAGGCCACCCAGGCGTTCCAGCAGGCCCAGGGCTGGACGGGCGCCGACGCCGACGGGCTGCCCGGTCCGGGCACCTGGGAGCTGCTCGTCACCGGCGGGGGCGAGGACATCACGGCCGGGGCGGCCGGGCCCCCGCGGCAGGTGCCCGGCTACCCGGGCCGGCGCTGGTTCCGGCCGGGCGCGGCCAACGACCACGTCACCCGGCTGGGCGCGCAGCTGGTGCGGAAGGGATTCGGCCGGTTCTACCCGCTCGGTCCGGGTCCGCACTGGGGCGACGCGGACCGGCGGGCCGTGGCCGCCTTCCAGCGCGCCCAGGGCCGGCGCGGCGGCGCGGCGGACGGCTACCCGGGCCCGGACACCTGGCACCGCCTGTTCGCCTGACCCCCAGCATCCCCCGGCACCCCCACGTATGACGCACGCGTACGACCCGTTCCCCTGTTCATGACGCATCTGGCGCGGAGGCTGGAGGCTCGCATGAGTACCACCACATCGCACACACCGCCCGAATCCGAGGGGCATCCGGACGGCGGCGCCGCAGGTCCCGTCGCCCGGCCCGCCCGCCTCATCCAGAACGAGGCGACCACCGAGATCCCCGTCCATCTGCTGTTCCGGGACGATCCCGACCCGGTGCAGGTGCCGCTGAGGCCGGCCGTCGTGGCCCGCCGGCAGGGCACCGGCGAACAGCCCCGCCAGCGCCACCCGGCCCCGGTGCGCGGGCGGCCCCGGCCGGAGGTCGACCCCGGCCTGGTGGAGCGCCCGGCGCGGGTGCTGCCCGGGGCGGCCGGGGTGCTGGCCGGGGTGTGCGGGCTCACCGGCTGCCTGGCCGCCACCTGGTGGGCAGGCATGCTGCCGCCGTATGTGTCCCAGGCGCTGCGGCTGCCGGCGTACGCGGGCGTGGGCCTCGGCCCGGCGCAGTGGGCGGCGTACGCCGGGGCCGGGGCGCTCGGCGCGTTCGGCTTCAGCGGGCTGACCCGGTGCCGGACCGGGCGGGCCTGGGTGCTCGGCCTGTTCGGCCGCTACCGGGGGACGGTCCGGCGCACCGGGCTGCTCTGGGTGAATCCGCTGGTGCGGCGCCGCCTGATGGACGTGCGGCTGCGGCACTGGCGCAGTGAGGCGATGACGGCGGCGGATCCCGACGGGATGGCCCTGCGGGTGGTCCTGCTGGTGGTGTGGCGGGTGCGGGACACGGCGCGGGCCCTGCTCGGGGTCGAGGACCACGAGGGCTATCTGCGCGAGTGCGTGGAGGCGGCGCTGGCCCGGGTGCCGGTGGAGCCGGCGGGCGGGACGCGGGGCGGGGTGACGGCAGCCGGGGACGCGCTGACCCGGCTGGTGGCGACGGAGACGGCGCCGGTGGGCATGGAGGTGTTCTCGGTGCGGCCGGTACGGGTGGAGTACGCCCCCGAGGTCGCCCCCGCGATCCACCGGCGCCGGATGGCCGCGCTGGACGCCCGGCAGCGGGCCAGCATGCTCAACTCGGTGGTCGACTCGGTGGAGGACACGGTCACCCGGCTGACCGTGCGCGGGCTGGTCGAACTCGACGACTACGAGCGCAAGGTGCTGGTCCGTGACCTGACGGTGGCGTTCTGCTCGGGACGCGGCGAACCGGTCTAGGGCAATCGCCGATTGGTATGGACATGTTCAACTAACGGCAATATCCTGGGTCTTGGTCTAGACCTACCCTGCACCAGCTCATCGAACTCCCCCACGTTCTCCAGGAGCGGCAGCATGCGCACCAAGACCAAGTTGTCCGCAGTCGTGCTGGGCGCGGTGACCGCGGGAGCCTTCGCGCTCTCCACCGGCGGCGCCAGCGGGCACGGCTACACCGATCTCCCCATCAGCAGGCAGAAGCTCTGTCAGAACGGCACCGTGGCGAACTGCGGCCAGATCCAGTGGGAGCCGCAGAGCGTCGAGGGCCCCAAGGGCTTCCCGGCCGCTGGACCCGCCGACGGCCAGCTCTGCAACGCGGGACAGGGCCAGTTCTCCCAGCTCAGCGCGCCCACCACACCGTCCGGCGCGGCGTGGCCGACCACCAGGGTGACGGGCGGTCAGTCGTACACCTTCCGCTGGCAGTTCACGGCCATGCACGCCACGACCGACTTCAAGTACTACGTCACCAAGCCGGGCTGGAACCAGAACCACGCGCTCACCCGCTCGGACCTCAACCTCACGCCGTTCCTGACGGTGCCGTACAACGGCCAGCGCCCGCCGTCCACCCTCAGCCACAGCGGCACCCTGCCGTCCGGGCTGAGCGGTCACCACGTCATCCTCGCGGTGTGGACGGTCGCCGACACGGGCAACGCGTTCTACGCCTGCTCGGACGTCACCTTCTGATCCACGTCCGGGCACGATCCGGAAACTGAGCTTCCCCTGAGGTCGGCGGACCGGCCGACCGGATAGGTTCCGGCCACGCCGACCGACCGTAACGGCGTACCGACCTCGGGGGAATCTCATGCAACTGTTCTTCTACGCCGTGCCGAGCCTGATGCTCGCCGCATTCGCGTTCGCCGCGTTCCGCCTGGTGCGCCGCGCCCGGCGGATCAACAGAACCTGGGCGAACGGCCTGACGGCCGAGGCGCGCTGCCTGCGGATGTACACGACGACCGGCGGCGGTGGCGGGGACACCTCGGTGCGCACCACCCTGCACCACGTCTACGAGTTCACCACCCGCGAGGGACGCACGGTCCGCTTCGCGGAGGAGGACGGCCCCGCGACCGTCCTGGAGGGCGACTTCACGACCGTCCGCTACCTGCCGGAGGCCCCCGAGCGGGCCACCGCGCTGCCGCCCGCGCCCGGCAGGCTCGCGGCCGGCACCGGCTGCCTGCTGGTCTTCCTGGGCGTGGCCGCCACCATCTGCGTCGGCTTCATCTTCCTCGCCCATTCGATCTTCACGATGTCGGACGGCCTGATGCCGTAGCCCTCAGGGGGCCGCCGGAAACGGCGAAGGGCCCCTTGCTCGCGCGAGAGGCCCTTCATCCGTGTGCGCCGCCAGGGACTCGAACCCCGGACCCGCTGATTAAGAGTCAGCTGCTCTAACCAACTGAGCTAGCGGCGCGTGACTCCCGCCGTCCGCTGCACGCGGCCGGCGACGAAGAAAATAATACCTGGTCCGGTCGGGTGCCGGTGACCACCCCGGGGCCGCCCGGGAGAGGCGCTCAGAGCGCCATCGAGAGCAGGACCGGGGCCACGCTGCGGTTCAGGGTCCGCGCCGCCTGCCTCAGCCGGTGCGCGTCCCGCACCGGCAGCGACAGCGCCAGACAGCCCACCGAGGAACCCGCCGTGATCGGGACGGCCGCGCAGACCGTGCCGACCGCGTACTCCTGGAGGTCGAGCACCGGCACCGTCGGCGGCTGGGACTCCAGACGGGACAGCAGCAGCTTGTCGCTGGTGATGGTGTGCGAGGTCAGACGGGCCATCCGGTGCCGGGAGAGGTGGTCGCGGCGGCCGTTGTGGTCCAGCTGGGTCAGCAGGCTCTTGCCGACCGCCGTGGCGTGCGCCGAGCAGCGGAAGTCCACCCATTCGTTGACCGCCGGGGTGGCGGGCCCGGCGGCGTACTGGGTCACCCGGACCTCGCCGTCGACGTACCGGCTGAGGTAGACGGCCGCGCCGACCGCGTCCCGCAGCCGGTCCAGGGTGTGCTGGAGCTTGTCGCGCAGAGCCGGCTCCCGGCCGTGCGCCGAGGTGAGCCGGCGCAGGGTGTCGCCGGTGACGTACGCCCCGCCGGTGATCTGCTCGACGTAGCCCTCGCGGCGCAGCATGCGCAGCAGCGCGGTGAGCCGCCCGGGGCCGAGCGCGGTGCGGCGGGCCAGCTCGGTGTCGGTGACGCCGGCGGGGTGCCGGGCCACGGTCTCCAGGACGCGCAGCGCGTCCTGGACGGAGTGGTACGGGGTGGTCGGCTCGATCCTCATGGCGCTCCCCCTCGGCCGCGATCCGGGTCGGCGGATCCTCACCACGATAGCCGTCGGACACCCTCCGGGAAGAGGGGCTTGGTGAGATCACGTCCGTGCGTTCGACCGCCCGGCCGGAACCCGGCTCCTCCTCCCCGCGCGCCGTGTCGCAGAGGACCGCGCCGAGGAACTCCCGGGACGCATCTCCTGGGTCACGCACAGCATGGTGATGTCCGTGCCGGGCGATCGCCACCCGCTGCTGCCGGCCGCCGGAGAGCCGGGTGGGCCTGGCGTCGCGCTTGCGACGGCCACCCCGGTTCCCGGCGGTCTCCGTCACGTGCACCCCTCCCGGGGTCAGTGACCGGGCACGTAGCCGCGCGTCTTGTCGACCACGTTCGGCAGCGGCCGGCCCGCCGCCCACCGCTCGTACGACTCCACGAACTGCGCGCCCAGCTCGTCGCGCCAGCCGGCCGTGTCCCCGCTCATGTGCGGGGACACGATCAACCCCGGCAGCTCCCACAACGGGCTGTCCGCGGGCAGTGGTTCGGCGGCGAACACGTCCAGGGCCGCGCCCGCGATCCAGCGCCGGGCCAGCGCCCGGGCGAGGGCCTCCTCGTCGACCAGCCCGCCCCGGCCGACGTTCACGAAGAACGCCGAGGGCTGCATCACGCCGAACCGGTGCGCGTCGAACATGCGGTACGTCTGACCGGTCAGCGGGGCCGCCGCGATCACCCAGTCCGCGCGGGCGATCAGCCGGTCGAGGTCGGCAGGGCCGTGCACGCCGGTCCGCGGCACCCGCCCGACCAGCGCAGGCGTCACCCCCAGGGCCTTCAGCGTGCGGGCGGTGGCCCGGCCGATCGGGCCGGAGCCGACCACGCACGCGCGCGTGCCCGCCACCCGCCGGCCCTCCCGGTGCCGCCAGGTCCGCTCCCGTTGCAGTTCCAGGGTGCGCGGCAGATCCTTGGCGACCGCCAGGACGAGGGCCGCCACGTACTCGGCGACCGGCTGGTCGAAGATGCCGCGCGCGTTGGTGACGACCGTGTCGGACGCGGCCAGTTCCGGGCACATCAGATGGTCGACACCCGCACTCGCGGTGTGCACCCAGCGGGGCCGGGGCCCGTCACCGGGCCAGGCCTCGCGCACCGCGTGCGAGGTGAAGTCCCAGACCAGCAGCACGTCCGCGGCCGGCAGCCGTTCGGCCAGGTGCGCGGCGTCCGTGTGCACGATGCGGGCGCGGCCGGTGAGACGGCCCAGCCGGGGCGGCGGATCGGCGTCGAGGACGAGGACGGTCGGCGTCATGCGGGGCGGCTCCCGGCGTCTGGCCTGCGCGGACGGCCCACGCTCGCACCCGGGCCCACGGTCGTCAACACGGCCGATGGCGCCATCCGTCGCCCACCGCTCCCGGCGCGTCCGCGACGGCGATGTGGGCAGCACCGCGCCGAAGGGGTATCCGCACCATGAGGCTTTACCGGGCGCCGCCGCACGCGGCTGCCCGGCCATGGCCCGTACCGCCCGACGCGCAGCAGGAAGGCTGGACATGACCGCACTCGGACTCCTCACCCCGGGCCACTCGGCAGAGGACGACTATCCACGCATCGAGCAGCTCCTGGGCAGCGACATCCGCGTGGACCTGGCGCACACCGGCATCGGCGACGACACGCGCCGCGGGGACACGCCGGGCGGGACGGACTCCGCCGAGCGGCTCGCCGAAGGAGTGGCGGCGCTGCGGCTGGCCGGGGTGGAGGCGGTGGTGTGGGCGTCCACCAGCGGCAGCTTCGGGCACGGCTGGGAGGGCGCCCAGGAACAGGTGCGGACCCTGGCCCGGCTGGCCGGGATGCCGGCGTCGTCGACGTCGTTCGCCTTCGTGCACGCGGCCCAGGAGATCGGCGTCCGGCGGGTCGCCGTCGGCGCCACCTACCCGGCGGACGTGGCCGAGCTGTTCGCCCGGTTCCTGCGGGCCGGGGGTCTGGAGGTGACCGGGGTGCGGTCCTCGGGGGCCCGCACGGCCGCGGAGGCCGCCACCTGGGAGGAGGAGGACCTGCTGACGCTGGCCCGCGCGGCCGACACCGCCGACGCGGAGGCAGTGCTGCTGCCGGACACGGCCCTGCACACGGCCGCCCACCTCCCGCTGCTGGAGAAGGCGCTGTCCAAGCCGGTGCTCACGGCCAGCCAGGTGACGGTGTGGGAGGGGCTCAGGCTGGCGGACCGGCGGGTGAACGCGCCGTCGCTGGGGACCCTCTTCACCCGGGAGCCCCGGGTCCAGGCGTAGCGACCGCGTACGGCCGGGGGACGCCCGCGGAATAACCGGAGACCGCCTCCTGTTAGCCACGGCGGGACGGCACACGCCTGCCGTCCCACGCCTGACAGCACCGCCCGATCACAGGAGGCCCCCACCGTGTCCGCAGCCGAGGCAGACGAGATCCGGGGCACGACGCACGGCACCGCGCCCGCCCCCCTGTCCGTACTGGACCTGGTGACCGTCGGCGCGGGCAGCACCGCCACCGACGCGCTGCGCACCAGCGTCGCGCTCGCCCGGTTCACGGAGTCCCGCGGCTTCCACCGGTACTGGGTCGCCGAGCACCACTCGATGCCCGGTGTGGCCTCCTCCTCGCCCGCCGTGATCCTCGCCCACCTCGCCGCCCACACCGACCGCATCCGGCTCGGCTCGGGCGGCGTCATGCTCCCCAACCACGCCCCGCTGGTGATCGCCGAGCAGTTCGGCACGCTGGAGGCGATGGCGCCGGGCCGCATCGACCTCGGCCTCGGCCGGGCGCCGGGCACGGACGGCGCCACGGCCGCGGCCCTGCGCCGTACCGCCACCCTCGACGAGGGCGCCGACGACTTCCCGCAGCAACTGGCCGAGCTGACCCGCTTCCTGGACGACGACTTCCCCGACGGCCACCCCTTCCGCCGCATCCACGCGATCCCCGGCCCGGTCCAGGGGAGCACGCCCAGCGGTGTGCAGTCCCCGCACCGCCCGCCGGTCTGGCTGCTCGGCTCCTCCGGCTTCAGTGCCCGCCTGGCCGGGACGCTGGGCCTGCCGTTCGCCTTCGCGCACCACTTCTCCGCGCAGAACACCCTCCCGGCCCTGGACTTGTACCGGCAGACGTTCCGCCCCTCCGCGGTCCTCACCGAGCCGTACGCCGTCATCGGTGTCTCCGCGCTCGCCACCGACGACGAGCGGGAGGCCCGCCGCCAGACCCGGGCGATGGCGCTGAACATGATCCGGCTGCGCACCGGCCGCCCCGGTCTGTTCCCCGACCCGGAGGAGGCCGCACGGCACGAGTTCAGCCCGATGGAGGAGGAGTTCGCCGCCTCCTGGACGACCAACG
Source organism: Streptomyces sp. NPDC028722 (assembly GCF_040637655.1). NCBI lineage: Bacteria > Bacillati > Actinomycetota > Actinomycetes > Kitasatosporales > Streptomycetaceae > Streptomyces > Streptomyces sp. NPDC028722. The sequence continues at coordinate 178,364 of NZ_JBEZWU010000007.1, read as the reverse complement.
TCGTGCACGGCACGGCCGACGAGGTCCGCGCCGGCCTGGACGACCTGCACAAGCGCACCGGCGCGGACGAGCTGATGCTCACCTCCCACGCCCACCGCGGCGAACTCCGCCTGCGCTCCTACGAACTGATCGCCGACGCCTACGGGTTGCCGACCGCGTAGGTCTGCGCCTCCAGCAGCTCGGAGATACGGTCGGGCGGCACCGGACGGGAGTACAGCCAGCCCTGTCCGGTGTCGCAGCCGATCCGGCGCAGCCGGGTGGCCTGGGCGGAGGTCTCCACGCACTCGGCGGTGACCGTCAGGCCGAGGCGGTGGGCCAGCTGGATCATCGCCTCCACGATGACCTCGTCGGCGGGGTTGGGGGCCAGCGCCTTCTTGTCGCCCTCGTACTGGAAGCCGCGCACGAAGGAGCCGTCCAGCTTCAGGACCGAGACCGGCAGCCGGCTGAGATAGGCGAGGTTGGAGTAGCCGGTGCCGAAGTCGTCGATGGCGATGCGCACGCCCATGTCGCTGAGGGCCTGGAGCGCCTGGAGCGGGCGGCCCGCCGAACCCATCACCGCCGACTCGGTCAGCTCCAGCTGGAGCAGTTGCGGGGCGAGCCCGGTCTCGGCGAGGGTCTGCGCCACGTCGGCGACCAGGTCGGAGTCCCACACCTGGCGTACGGCCACGTTCACGCTGACGAAGATGGGCGGCTCCCCGGGGTTGTCCGTCTGCCAGCGGCGGGCCTGCCGGCAGGCGGTGGCCAGCGCCCAGCGGCCGAGCTGCACGATCGAACCGTCCTCCTCGGCCAGTCCGATGAACCGATTGGGCGTCAGCGTGCCGAACTGCGGGTGGTTCCAGCGCACCAGCGCCTCCACGCCGCTGAGCCGTCCGTCCTCCATGCCGACCAACGGCTGGTACTCCAGGGCGAACTCGCCGCGTTCGACGGCGGGGCGGAGCGTGGACGACAGGGCCTGACGGGTCATGCGGTGGGCGTTGCGCTCGGGGTCGAACAGCGTCCAGCGGCCCTTGCCGTCGGCCTTCGCCCAGTACAGGGTCGTGTCCGCCGCCTGCATCAGACCGGTCGCGGAGGTCCCCGCCGCATGCCGTTCGACGACACCGATGGACGCGGTCGACGACAGCCGCTGCCCGCCCAGGTCGAAGGGCTCCTCCAGCGCCCTCAGCGCCGACTCGGCGAGATCGGCGAGTTGTTCGGTGCCGGTGGAGTCCTCCACCAGCAGGGCGAACTCGTCACCGCCGAGCCGGGCGACCAGGGGAGTGGCGGCCCGTGCGCGCCCGGCCTCGTCGGCGACCCGGGTCAGGCGCTCGGCGACGGCCGCGAGGAGCCGGTCGCCGAAACGATGGCCGAGAGTGTCGTTGACGGCCTTGAATCCGTCGAGGTCGAGATAGCACAGGCCGATCCGGCCGGTGCCGCTGCGCTCGTACGACTCCGCCTCCAGCGCGGCCGTCAGCCGCTCGAAGAACAACGCGCGGTTGGGCAGCCGGGTCACCGGGTCGTGCATCTCCAAGTGCCGCAGCCGGGCCTGGAGTTCGCGCCGGGCGCTGATGTCGGTGGCCGACATCAGCACGCCGGGCTCGCCGCCGGCCAGCGGGGCGACGGTGACCTGTACCCACACCGAGTGCCCCTGGGGGTGCTTGAGCCGGCGGGTGCAGCGCAGGCGGCCCTGTCCGTCGCGCAGCACCTCGCCGTAGGCGTGCCGGCTGCGGGCGTCCGAGGCCAGGCCGACCAGGCCGGCGGCGGGCCGCCCGGTGAGCGTCGCCGGATCGGCGCCGATCAGCTCGCCGAAGGCGGCGTTGGCGCTGACGACGAGTCCCTCGGGGTCCACGACGGCCATGGCGAGCGGGGCCGCCGCGAAGACACGATGGTAGGAGATATGGTCACTGACTGTGACGGCTGACCGGTCGAGGTCTGCCGCGGGCGTCGGCCCTTCGGACGTTCCGCTCACCGCTCGCTCCCGCAGTGCACTCGATCTCTGTCCGTGCCGGAAAGTGTGCCGATCATAGAGGCTGGCCCCCCGCCCTTCCAGCCACTGTCCAGTGTCCCGGACGGGACACAGGTTCTGACAGATCGTTTCTGCCCGCACCTGGACGGGTTCTTCAGGCCTCCGACCGGTTGTGACGTTCCGTGAGTGTTTCGGGGTGTCGGGCGCCGAAATGCGTCGGCGGCCGACGGCGGGACGCTCACCCTTCTGGTGCAGGCAAACGCGGCAAAACATGACAAACAGCAGCAATCTGGGTGCGGGTCCCCGAACCGTGTCCGGAGGTCATGTCCGTGCCCAAGCTGCGCAGCACCGCCGCCGTGTTCACCACGATGTCGGCGCTCGCCGCGACCTCGATCCTCACCGGCCCGTCGGTCGCCGAGCCCTTCTCGACGGCGCCCTGTGCCCTGCACCGGACCGAGGCTCACCACTCGGAGGGCCTGGACACCTGGAACACCGCCTACGCCCGCCCCACCGGCACCGTCGACGCCGTCCTGGTCTTCCTCTCCTTCCCGGACGCCACCCCGCGCACCAGCCCCGCCCAGCTGACCGCCGACCACTTCCCCGTCACCAGCCGCTTCTTCGCCCAGGCGTCCTACGGCCGGTTCGCCCTGCGTCCCCATCCGCTCCCGCGCTGGCTGCGCATGCCGCGCTCGTCGACGGCGTACGCCATGCGGCGGGACTGGAGCGCCGAGGACCGGGCCGCCTATCTGCGGGACGCGTTCGCCGTGGCCGACGAGCAGGTCGACTTCTCCCGCTACCGGGTCGTCTATTTCGTCGCCGACCCGGACGCGCCCGGCGTCGACTCCGACGCCACGAAGGTCGTGAACCTCGACACGCCCCTGCACGTGGACGGCACCGACATCCGCCGGGTCGTCACGGTGTTCGAGAAACACCCGCCGGACCGTCTCGTCCTCGCCCACGAGACCGGCCATGTCTTCGACCTGCCCGACCTCTACCACCGCCCCGTCGACGGCAAGGGCGACTGGGACACCTACGTCGGCGACTGGGACCTGATGGGCAGCCAGTTCGGACTCGCCCCGGACCTCTTCGCCTGGCACAAGTGGAAACTCGGCTGGCTCGATCCGCGGCAGGTGGTGTGCGTGCACGGCACCGCGCCGACCCGCCTCACCCTGGAGCCCCTCGCGGCCGGGCCGGGCGTCGCGGTGCAGGCCGCGGGCGGCGCCCCCGCCTTCGGCCTCGGGCACGGCGCCAAACTGGCGGTCGTGCGCACCGGCCCGGACAGCGCCCTGGCCTTCGAGGCACGGGGCGCGGCCGGCAACGACCGCGCCTCCTGCCGGCAGGGCATCCTGGTCTACCGGGTTCGCGGCGGCGCCGAGTCCGGCGGCGGCCCGGTGGAGGTCGTGGACGCCCACCCGCGCACCGAGGCCTGCTGGGAGAACTCGGTCTATCCGCCGCTGGCCGACGCGCCGGTCTCCCTCGGGGAGAGCTTCACCGTGCCCGGGGAGGGCGTGCGGGTGGAGGTGGAGGACCGGACGGCCTCGGGGGCGTGGACGGTGCGGATCACCCCGGCGATGAGTGACTGAACCCCCGGCCGGCACGGGAACGGGAAAGGCGGGCCACATCCGGCACCAAACCGGTTGTGACCCGCCCTCGTCATGTGCGCCGCCAGGGACTCGAACCCCGGACCCGCTGATTAAGAGTCAGCTGCTCTAACCAACTGAGCTAGCGGCGCCTGCTGACGTCGTAGACCTTAGCATCCTGGTCGGCAGGAGGAAAAATCGATATCCGCACGGCCGCCCGGGCCGCCCGGACGGCCGCCCAGAGCAGGGTCTCGGGTCCGGGCAGCCAGGGGTGCCGGGCGTCGGGGGCGACCAGCCAGCGGGAGACGCCGGGGGTGTCGTTCCCGGCCGGGGCGGGGGCCGGCACGGTCACCGCGTCCCCGGTGCCGTGGCACAGCAGCGGCGGCACCGCCCGCGTCCGCCGGGACCCCCACTCCTCCCAGGCCAGCAGGGAGGGCAGCCGCTGGGCCGTGCCCGGGGCGGTGAACATCAGGGCCCGGCCCCGGAACACCGCGACGGGCCCCGACCCCGGGCCCTCGTCCCACAGCCGGTCCAGCATCCGGCGCCCGAAGGCCACCGGGGCGCTGACCACGTCGAAGACGGCACCGCAGGGCAGGACGACCGGGGCGTTCGGATGCTCCTCCCACAGGGCCAGGGTGCTGCGCGGGTACGTTCCTGCCGAGGCCAGCCAGGCGATGCCCTCGGCACTGACACGGGTGACGTTCGGTGCGCTGCTCATGTGACCCAGGTGTACAGCCAGTGAGCGGACGGTTCTCCAGAGTTGCCGAAAGCTGGGACAGGGGCCGGAGGGGAGGAGTATCTTGCCCGCCTGGCATATGCCTGGGAGGTACCCGGGTGCCGGGCGCGGCGTGCGGCTACCCGGGATCGACGGGCGTCCGCCCCTCGACGTTCCCCCGCAGCAGGTCCCGCCCGAACTCCACCATCTTCTTCGCGTAGTCCTCGGTCCACTCCGCGCGCTCGGCGATGTCCGCCGTCGTCAGCCGGTCGAACCGGCGCGGGTCGGCGAGCTGGGCCGCCGCGAGAGCCTGGAACTCCACGGCCCGGTCGGCCGCCGCGCGGAACGCCTGGGCCAGCTCCGTCGACCGCGCCAGCAAGGCCCGCGGATCCTCCATCGACTCCAGATCGAAGAAGTGTTCCGGATCGGCAGCCGCCTCCGCGGGCTCGAAGAGCAGGGGCGCGGGGCGTAGCCGCGGTTCGTTACGACGCGGCGTGGGCTCCGCCATGTTGTGTCTCCTCCTCGTACGGTTCGCTGGGCACCGCCATCAGGTGGGCCACCGTCCATTGTCCCGCGCCCCCGCAAGGGCCCGTCGGCACACTCACGACCACCGAACGGCCGAACGGGCGCCGCAGGCTGTCGTCAGGGGCGCCAGTCCACTCGGTGTTCGGCGAGGTGGGCCAGTACCGCGTGGTTCGCCTCCCAGCCGTCCGGGAACTTCACCAGGGTGCCCAGCTGGACCGGTTCCGTGGACGGGTAGTCGTCCAGGAGGTCGCTCACGCCGGCGCGGCAGACCACGATGCACGCGTGGCGGTGGCGGGAGGCCAGGACGCACAGGCGGCCGGTCTCCAGGTGGAACGCGGTGGCGTCGGGGCGGCCGGAGAGCGGGTGCAGGACGACCGTGACGTCGTACTCGCGGCCCTGGAGGCGGTTCGCGGTGTCGACGGTCACGTCCGCGACACCGAGGTCGGCCAGGGCCGCGCGGACCGCCGCCGCCTGGTCGCGGTGGGCCGTGCCCACGGCGACCCGGTCGGCGGTGAGCGGCGTGGCGCCGCTCCCGGCCGGCGGACGCGGGGACGGGGGCGGCTCCGAGACCGCCGCACCGCCGCGGTCCAGCAGGCGCCGGACCACCGCCGCCACCGCCCGCACGGCCTCCGGGTCCGTGCGCGGGGTGTGCCGGGCGGGCAGCTCCAGCAGGCCCCAGCCGGTCTCCGCCGCCTCGTCGATGACCCGGTCGGGGCCGGAGCCGTCGGAGCGGACCGCGAAGGTGAGGCGGCGGTCGCCGTGGTCCGTGCCGCTGCGGAACGGGGTGTACGGGTAGAAGGCGCGCGAGACCAGGGGGGCCGCCGAGGCCGGCAGCCGCCACGACACCGGCAGCCGGTGCTGAGGCAGGCCCGGGTTGTGCGCCAGCAGGGTGGTGACCGCGGACGCCGACGGGTCGTACGACAGGCCCGCCCACTGGTCGCCGCCGACGGTGGAGAACGGGTCCAGCTGGCCGGGATCGCCCACGAAGAGCGCCCGCTCGAACAGGCCGGCCACGGCGAGCAGGGAGTCCGAGCGCATCTGGTACGCCTCGTCGACGATCGCGTGCCGCCACGGCTCGTCCACCGTCACGTGCGCCCACTTCGCGGCGGTGGACAGCACCACCGGCAGGCCGTTCAGGTCGGCGGCCTTCGCGGACGTACGGACGTTCGGCAGGGCGTCCAGCGCCGTGTCGTACGGATCGCTGTCGCTGCTGTGCAGGCGGCCGACCGGCAGCTCCGGCTCCTTCGCGGCGAGGCGCAGGACGAGGTCGTCCACCTGGGCGTTCGTCTGGGCGACCACCATCAGCGGGCGGCCCGCGCCGGCCAGCTCCAGGGCCGCGCGGACCACCAGCGTGGACTTGCCGGCGCCGGGCGGGGAGTCGACCACCACGCCCCGCTCGGTGCCGTGCAGCGTGTCGTGGAGGATCGCGTCGGTGGCGCGGGCGGCCGCGGCCGCGGGGTCGGAGCCGACGGTCGTCACAGCACGTCCTCCTCGGTCACGGTGTCGGGTGTCTCCGCCACGGGCTCGCCCGGCGGCCCGCCGTGCGTCCACGGGGTCTCCTCCGGGCCGGGCAGCTTCGCGCCGCCGCGCTGCTCGTGCTCGAAGAGCGTGAAACACACCCGGTCGCCCTTCTTGGGCACCGACCCGGGCTCGGGCTCCTTCCCCCGGCCCATCCGGTCCAGGATCCGCAGCACCAGCACGCCCTCGCCCTCGGCGCCGGCGAACTCCGCCGACTGCGGCCTGCCGCCCACCGATCGGTACACCCGGGCCCGCTCCCCGAGATGCGGCCGGTCCTCGGTGCGGACGGTCACCAGCGGGCGCGGGCTCGGCCGCCTGCTCTCGCTGTACGCCATCACCACCTCGGTCACCTCACCGGCGAACGCCTCCCCGGCCAGCCGCCGCCCCGCCATCACCAGCGGATCGTCCAGCGCCTCCTGCGCCTCCAGGCGGGCCTGCTCGCGCTCGCGCGTGGCCAGCTTGTTCGCGGCCGTCACCGCGTCGTCCCGGCGCGGCTGCGGGGGCTCCCCGGCCAGCACCCGGTCCCGGTGCCCGGTGAACGACCAGCGGTCCCGTGTCCAGCGCTCCTCGGCATGGGCGCCCTCCGGCAGCGCCCGCAGCAGGTCCAGGCCCCGCCACACCGCGTCCCAGGTGGGCCGGGTACGGCTCTCGACGAGAGCGCGGACGTCGCGTTCGGCAGCGGTGAGCGCGGCCAGCCGGTCGTCGGCCTCCAGCGGGTCCTGGGCGGCGGCCAGGGCGGTACGCGCGCGGTCGTACCGCTCGATCGCCGGGGCCAGCAGCCTGTTGTCGAACGCCGGATCGGTCGCGGGGCCGGCCGGCGGGCACAGCAGCTGTCCGGCCGCGTCCCGCGCCAGTTCGGCCCGGCGCGCGGCGTCCGCGCCGCTCTCGCCCAGGGGCGGGTCGATCCAGGCGAGCAGCGCGCCCAGATGCTGGTCCTCCAGGCCGGACTGGCCGGTCGCCCAGTGCCGGGCCAGCAGGTCGGTCAGGGCCAGGAGCAGGGAGGAGCCGGGCACCCGGGACCGCTCGCCGTAGTGGGTCAGCCAGCGGCCGAGCAGCGGCACCCGGGGCGGCGCCGGGTAGGGCGCGTCCGGATCCTGCTCGGCGGTGCGGCGAAAACGCGTCGAGCGGCCGAGGAGCCGTACGAAGTCCAGGCCCGCGCGGCTCGGCACGATCAGCTGGGGCGCGTCCGCGCACAGCTCGGCCTCCACCTTGACCCGCTTGCCGGTCTCCGGATCGGTCTCCGTGCGCTCGGCCGGCTGCACCGACTCCGCGAAGGAGTCCAGGTACGGCAGGACGGCGTCGGCCAGGTCGGCGAGGAACGTGAACCGCAGGTCCCGGTCGCGGGGCTGCGGCACGGCCAGCAGCCGGGGCGCGTCCCGGTCGGTGCCGACCAGCGCGCCGAGCGGGGCGCCGGTCTCACCGGCCGTGGTGAGCGGCACGAACACCAGCGGACGGTCGGACAGATGCCGGTGCCGGACGGTCGCGGCGGGCTGCGCCCGGCCGCTGCCGACGGCTTCCAGCCGGGCGAGGGTGTCGATCAGGGACACGTGGCCACCTCCCGGGCGGCCGCCAGGGCCTCCGCGCGCAGCCGGGCCGCCCGGCGCAGGGCCGCCACCGCCGGGTCGTCGGGGTCGCCGCTCTCGCCGCGGGCCGCCGCGAGGACCTCCTCGACGGTGGCCAGGCCGCCCAGTTCGGCCCGCAGGGGCCGGCCGAGGCGGGTGACGGCGCCGGCCGCGCGGGCGCGCTCCCGGCAGTGGAAGGCGAGTTCGCAGGCGGACAGGCACTCGGGCGCGTACGTCGCCGGCACCGCCTCCACGGCCGCCGTCAGCTCCTCGGCGGGCCGGTCGGGCGCGAAGCACGTGCCCTCGGGCAGCGCCCCGGCGATCTCCTCGACCCGGGTCAGCCGGGCGAGCTGGCGGGCGGTGACCGCACGCTGCTTGCGGACGTCCACGGCACAGCCCGCGGGCAGGTTGGAGAAGTCCTTCGGGCACACCAGCAGCACCCGGTGACGTACGCGCGGGGCGGGATCGAGACGGGCGGCGACGTCCTCCAGGGCGAGCACGTACACCGCGGCCTGCCGGGCCGCCGCGCCCACCTTCGACGGGTCCGCGGAGCCGTCCACCATCGGGAACGACTTGATCTCCACCACCGACCAGCTGCCGTCGGGGTGCACCACCACCGCGTCCGGCTCCACGAAGGCGAGCGAACCCGCCACGTCCAGGGCCAGCATCGGATGATCGAGGAGCGTCCAGCCGCCGGACCGGGTGGCCTCGCGCAGCGCCAGCGCCGTACGGGCCGTACGCCCCTGCGGACCGTGCGCGGTCAGATCGGGCAGGGCCGCCTCCGCGGGCGGTTCGGCACCCGGATCGAGGCGGGCGTGCGCCAGCCGCAGCAGTTCCGCGCCGCCGTCCGCCTTCACCCGCGCCTCGAAGGCGTTGCCCCGGGTCAGGGCGAACTGCGACTGCCCGAAGCCGGAGGGCGCGCCCAGCGCGGTCGCCAGCCGGGCCTTGTCCACCCCGGCGCCGTCCAGGATCGCACGCCGGGAGCAGCCGGGGTTCGCGGCGAGCGCCGCGAGGGCGCGCGCGTCCAGGGCCTTGGCCGGTACGTCGGGACCGCGCAGCTCAGCGAGCCGGTGCCGGAGCCCCTTCTCCCGCGCCGGTGGGGGAGACGTCCGGTCCGGCCGCGAGGTCGGGCGATGACGCGCGCTGCCGTGGAATTCGCTCACCCGCGGAAGTCTGGCATCCGGCACTGACAATCGGGGAACCGGTGGCGCCCGTGACCACCGGGGCGGGCCGGGACAGACGGGACCGGACCAGGTCAGCGGCCCGCGTCACCCGCGGCGCCAGCAGGAGACCGGCGCCCATCACGGCGACGCCCGCGACCGCGTCCAGGAGGTAGTGGTTGGCGGTGCCCATGACCACGAGCGCGGTCAGCAGCGGGTAGGCCACGCCGAGGATCTTCGTCAGGCGTGAGCCGCCGTACCGCCACAGCATCACCCCGCACCACAGCGCCCAGCCCACGTGCAGGCTCGGCATGGCCGCGTACTGGTTGGTCATGCCGCCCATGCCGCGCGGCGCGCTGGCCTGGCCGCCCCACCAGCCGTACGTGCTGTACTGCGCCATCGTGTCCACGAAGCCGTGGCCGGCGGAGAGCAGGCGGGGCGGGCAGGTCGGCAGCAGCGTGAAGCCGATCAGCCCCATGAACGTGGACGTCATCAGCCAGGTGCGGGCCGCCCGGTAGTGCCGGGCACGCGCGCGGAACATCCAGATCAGGACGGCGGGCGTGACGAGGTAGTGCAGCGAGGCGTACCAGAAGTCGGCCGGCACGCCGAGCCAGGTCTCCCGGGTGAACAGCCGGTTCAGCGGGTGTTCGGCGTTCAGGTGCAGGGCCTGCTCGATGCGCAGGATCGCCAGTCCGTGGTCGACGGCGCTGGTGACGTCACCGCGCGCGAGGAGCCGGCCGGCCGAGTAGCAGCCGTACACCAGCAGGATCAGCGGCAGTTCCGTCCACCAGCGCAACCGGGATCGCGGGGCCTCCTCGGTGCCCGGTGTCTCGGTCTGCGGCATCCGATCGCCCTCCCCCTTCTGCTGTACGGCGCGCCCCTGGCGGGCGACCGTGCCACTTTACGGTGTCCGATCACCGCCCATGAGGGCGCTCCCGCTTGCGCACCGGTGGCCGTTCCAGCCCTCGAAGACGCCGAGATCGCCCGCCGGGTTGCGCCGGAGCGCGGTGCGCGATGATGGAGGGACCGCATGCACACGTTTTTTCCGTGGCGTCCGTGTCGGCGCCACCGTCCCGGAAGGTCTCCCATGGCACCGCGCATCCTGCTGGCCCGGCACGGACAGACGGCCTGGTCGCTGTCCGGCAAGCACACCGGCAGGACCGACGTGCCGTTGCTGGAGGAGGGCCGGCGCGGGGCCAAGCTGCTCGGCGAGCGGCTGCACCGCGCTCCGCTGGACGGACTGGCGGACGCGGAGGTGCGCACCAGCCCGCTGTCCCGCGCGCGCGAGACGTGCGAACTGGCCGGTTTCGGTGACCGTGCCACGGTGTGGGACCCGCTCATGGAGTGGGACTACGGCGCGTACGAGGGCATGACCCCCGCCGAGATCCAGGCCGTCCGGCCCGGGTGGCTGATCTGGCGGGACGGCGTCCCGGAGGGCGAAACCCCGGCCGAGGTGTCCGCGCGCGCGGACGAGGTGGTGTCCTGGGCGCGCTCGGCCGACCGGGACGTGCTGGTCTTCGCCCACGGGCACATCCTGCGCTCGATCGGAGCGCGGTGGCTGGGCCTGCCCCTGGACTTCGCCGCCCGGATACGACTGAACCCGACGTCACTGTCCGTACTGAGCTGGGCCTACGGCGAACCGGCGATCGAGACCTGGAACGACGTGGGCCATATGGCGGTCTGACGCCCGCCACCGGACCGGCCGGGTGACGTAGCTCTCAGCACCGGGTGCCCCCGCCGGAGCCGGCGGCCGGGGCGGCGCGCGGTGACGTACGCCTCGGGGCACGCCCGCCCGGATGTGCTCCCCGGTCCGGCGGCCGGGTCCTACGCCCGGCCGGTTCGCGGCAGCGACGCGTGACGGTTCAGGAAGTCCGGGACGCCCGGCGCGCGGCGGTGCGGGAGCAGGGCCCGGGCCGTGGCCGCCAGCATCGTCTGGATGCGGGAGGACTGGACCTGGTCCAGCAGGCCCAGTACCCGCAGCCCCGCCTCGGCGGCCTCGTCGGGACGGCCCTCGTGGGCCAGGTCGTCGGCCAGTTCCGCCGTGTAGAGCGCGATGTTGCGGGTGAAGTGCGGATCCTGGAGCCGCGCCGCGCGCCGCGCGTGCCGCGACGCCCGCCGCCAGTCGCCCAGGGTGGACCAGCACTGCGCTTCCAGCCCCTCCAGTTCGGCCTCGCCGTAGAAGCTCATCCACTCGGGGTCGGCGTCCGAGCGGCCCCGCGCGAAGAGGGTCTGTGCGCGGGCCAGCGCCTGCTCGCAGCCGGTGCGGTCGGCGAGCCCCGCCCAGCCGCCCGCCTCGCGCAGCGCGAGCAGGGACATCAGCCGGTCGGAGCCCAGGGCACGGCCGGCGCGCTGCGCGGCCTGCGCGGCCCGGACCGCCTCCCGGGGGCGGCCGGCGTCCCGGGCCAGGAACGCGGTGTTGCAGAAGGCGTGCGCCTCCAGCCCCGGGTCGCCGGTCATGCGTGCCGTCGCCAGCGCCTCGGCATAGTGCGAGCGGGCGTCGTCGAAGCGGCCGGAGTCGTGGGCCAGCCAGCCCACGGAGATGGCGAGTTCCCCGGCTCCCGCGTGCAACCGGTCGGTGGTCGTCTGCCGGGTCGCGCCGGCGTCCAGCAGCGCGTACGCCGCGCGCAGCGGAGCCGCCGCGCGCCGGTAGAGGCCGTCCGCGCCGTGCCGGTCGTCGAGCAGCCGGATGCGGCGGACGGCCTCCTCCAGGGCGGCCGCCTCGGGGATGCCGACGCGGCGGGACGGCCGCCCGGTTGCCGCGGCACCGGTGGTGAGCCCCAGCGGGGCCAGTGTGGCAGCGGCCACCGAGGCGCCGGTGCCGGTCATGAACGCGCGACGCAGCACGTCGCTCTCCTCGTGGTTCCAGGGGTCGTTCTCGTACGGTTCGTGCGGGTCGTCCGGGGGGTCCGGGCGGGCCTGTTCGTGCGGGTTCTGTGTGTCATACGGACCGCAGGCCCCGCGCGTCTCATCCGGCACCGCGCGCGCCTCCACGGCCGTACGCGCCGCGCGTCCGCGGACGGCCGAACGGGGCGCGAAACCGAGGTCGGTCAGCGTGCGGCCGGGGAACATGTGCAGGAACACCCGTTCGTACGCGTAGTTGGGGCAGCGGATCTCGCCCGCCTCGACCCGGCCGACGTAGCGCGCGTCACAGCTCACCCGCTCACCGATCTCGCGCGCCGCCCGCCGGACCAGCGCCGCGAACTCGGCGGGTGAGCGCCGGCCGCGCAGCCGCCGGAAGGCGAGGTTCGGCCGGGGTGGCCGTTCGGGCTGTGACGAGGTCACCGTGGACGACGTCATGACCGGGTCCTCTCGTGCGAACCGTGGAAGCGTCGAACCGTGCCGGCCCCGGGGGCGGTCCGCGGGACGGGATGTCCGTGTGACGTCCTGAGTCCGGCGGGCCTGAACGTACCCGCTGTGCGGGACCGCCTGTACGGCGTTTAGCTATAAAACGGGCATCTCGCACGCGATCTGCCATGAAGTGCCATCCTTTGCGGCGCACTTGTGCCGTAGCCGTTGACGCGCTCACGCGTTGGACTCCATGGACCGCGAGTGGGCTGTGTGGTGGAGGCCGGCATGGAGAGCAGCCAGAGCAAGGACCCCCGGATGTCGGCGCCGCCGTCCGAGGAGGGGTGCGACCTCGTGACGGTACCGGCCCGGCAGGGCTTGGAGGCGGTCGACATCCTGCGCCGCGGCGCCTGCGACGCGGTGGGGCCCGTCCTGCACGACGACGGCTGCGGCACCCTCGGTTTCGTGGTGCCGGCCGGTACGGCGGCCGGCTGGGACGTGCCGGGCAGCACCTGCACCGAGACGGACGGGCGCGGACTGCGCCTGGCCCCCGAGCCGCCCGTCGCGGGCGCGGACTGGCTGCTGCCCCCCGGCGAGGCCGACCTGGCCACCGACCCGGCTCAGTTGCGCCGGGCTCTCGGGGAGGCGGCCCGGCTGATCGAGGCGGCCGACAGCCGCCGGTGACACGGCGGCCCGCGGCAGCTGCGAAAATGGACGGATGGGCAGGTCGAGAATCACACGCCGCGGGTCGGCCCCCGCCGGGGCCGTCGAGGAACCGGTCGACGGCGGGCTCGCGCGGCTCGTACCCGACCCGGACCGCGCCCGCGCGTGGACGCTGCTGATCGACGGGGCACCCCAGTCGCACGTCGACCTGGACGATCCCGCCCACCTGTCCTTCGAGTACCAGCGCCGCATCGGCCACGTCATCGACCTCGCCGCCCCGCCCGGCAGACCCGTGCACGCCGTGCACCTCGGCGGCGGCGCCTTCACCCTCGCCCGGTACGTCGCCGCGACCCGGCCCCGCTCCACCCAGCAGGTCGTCGAACGGGACGCTAGCCTGGTCCAGCTGGTCCGGCGCGAACTGCCCCTCGACCCCCAGGCCCGCATCCGGGTGCGGGCGACGGACGCCCGCGCGGGACTCGCCAAGGTGCCGGACGGCTGGGCCGACCTGGTCGTCGCCGACGTCTTCAGCGGCGCCCGCACCCCCGCCCACCTCACCTCCACCGAGTTCCTGGACGAGGTCCGCCGCGCGCTGAAGCCCTCCGGCGTCTACGCCGCCAACCTCGCCGACGGCCCGCCGCTCGCGCACCTGCGCGGCCAGATCGCCACCGCGGCCGCCCGGTTCGGCGAACTCGCGCTCATCGCCGACCCGGCCGTCCTGCGCGGCAAACGCTTCGGCAACGCCGTCCTGGTCGCCTCCGACCTGCCGCTGCCGCTCGCGGAACTCACCCGGCGCGCCGCCTCCGACCCGCACTCCGCCCGGGTCGAACACGGGCCCCGGCTCACCGACTTCACCGGTGGCGCGGTACCCGTGACGGACGAGGCCGCGGTGGCCTCCCCGGCCCCGCCGCCCTCGGTGTTCCGGTAGAACTCCGCGCCCAGGGCCGGCCGGGAGCCCGGCCGGCCGGTCAGTAGGTTCCGATCTCGACCCGTGGCGGGCCGTCGTGCCAGGTGCAGAACACCGACACCCGGTCCGCGCCCCGGGCGAACTCCACCCGGATCCACGCCGTCGTCTTCCACACCTGCATCGACCAGCCGGTCCCCGGGGTCGCCGACACGAGGGTCGCGCTCGAGGTGCCCAGGTCGAAGACCGCCCGGCCGCCGTCGGTGTCGTAGGCCCTGACCCGGCCGGTGGCGGATGCCGCGACGGTGGGGGAGGCGGAGCCGGTCGCGGGGGCCGGCGTCCGCGAGGGCGTGGCCGCCGGCGGCCCGGACGACGGACTCCCGGACGGCGACGGCGGGGCGGTCGGTGAGGCCGGCGGCTCCGGGGCCGGTGACTCCGGGCGCCGGGTGGCCGCGCCGGCCGCCGCGACCGGCAGGGCCCGCGGCGGCTCGTACGCCGTCCCCGCCATCACCGTGTGCACGCCCCACCACGACAGCGTGACCGCCGCTCCCGTCGCGAGCAGCCACGCCAGTACGTGTACGAGTCCTCTGCGCATCGCGGGCCATACTGCCCCAGGGGGACGGCCGTACGCACCTGTCGCGGGTTGTCCACAGGCACCCGCCGGGCGCGGTCCGCATGGCGTACGGTGCGGCGCATGGCAAGTGTTCTCGTGGTCGAGGACGACCAGTTCGTACGCTCGGCGCTCATCCGGCACCTGACCGACGCCGCACACACCGTGCGCAGTGTCGGCACGGCGCTGGAGGCGCTGCGCGAGGTCGCCCAGCTCCGCTTCGACCTGGTCGTCCTGGACCTAGGACTGCCCGACCTGGACGGCTCCGAGGCCCTGAAGATGCTGCGCGGCATCACCGACGTGCCCGTCATCATCGCCACCGCGCGGGACGACGAGACGGAGATCGTCCGGCTGCTCAACGCCGGGGCGGACGACTACCTCGTCAAGCCGTTCTCCGTCGAGCACCTCTCCGCCCGCATGGCCGCCGTGCTGCGCCGGGCCCGCTCCGCCGGCGCGGAACCCCCGCCCTCCGATGTGCTCCGCGTGGGCGGACTCACCGTCGACCCGCTGCGCCGCCAGGCCGAACTGGACGGCGTCCGGCTCGACCTGACCCGCCGCGAGTTCGACCTGCTCGCCTTCCTGGCCGGCCGGCCCGGTGTCGTCGTCGCCCGCCGGGAACTCCTCGCCGAGGTCTGGCAGCAGTCCTACGGCGACGACCAGACCATCGACGTCCATCTGTCCTGGCTGCGCCGGAAACTGGGGGAGACGGCGGCCCGGCCGCGTTATCTGCACACCCTGCGCGGGGTCGGCGTGAAGCTCGAACCCCCGGTGGCCGGGGAGGCGCCGCGATGAGATGGGCCCTGGTCAAGGTCTGCCTGGCGGTCACCACGATGGTCGTGGTCGCGTTCGCCGTGCCGCTCGGCCTGGTCGTCAAGGAGATGGCCCGCGACCGCGCCTTCGCGGGCGCCGAGCGGGAGGCCGCCGCGGTCGCGCCCGCCCTGTCCATCACCACCGACCGGGACGAGCTGGAGCGGGTGGTGGCCTCGGCCGGCGCCGGCTCCGGGATGGCCGTGCACCTGCCCGCCGACGGCGGCCGGGCCGCGCTCGACGTCGGCCCGCAGCGCGCCCCCGGCCGCGACATCCAGGCCGTGCGCGGACTCGGCCGCGCCTCCATCGGCTCCGTGCCGGGCGGCTCCGTCCTGCTCCAGCCGGTCGCGCTCGGTTCCGGCGCGATCGCCGTGGTCGAGGTGTACGTCCCCGAGGCCGAGGTGACCAACGGCGTCGGCACGGCCTGGGCGGTGCTCGCGGCCGTCGGCCTCGCGCTGATCGTCGGCTCGGTCGCGGTCGCCGACCGGCTCGGGGTGCGCATGGTGCGGCCCGCGCGGCGCCTGGTCGAGGGCGCGCACGAGCTGGGCGAGGGCAAGCTGGGCGCCCGGGTGCCGGAGGACGGCCCGACCGAACTGCGGCTCGCCGCCGTCGCGTTCAACGCCATGGCCGACCAGGTGGTCCAGCTCCTCGCCAACGAGCGCGAGCTGGCGGCCGACCTCTCGCACCGGCTGCGCACCCCGCTCACCGTCCTCCGGCTCAACGCCGCCTCCCTGGGCGCCGGTCCGGCCGCCGAGCAGACCCGGGCGGCCGTCGCCCAGCTGGAGCACGAGGTCGACACCATCATCCGCACGGCCCGCCAGGCCAAGCCCCAGACGGCCGCCGCCGGGCCCGGCGGCGGGTGCGACGTGGCCGCGGTGGTGCGGGAGCGCATGGAGTTCTGGTCCGCGCTGGCCGAGGACGAGGGCCGGAAGTGGCGGGTGGCCGGCGCCGACCGGCCGGTCCGGGTGCCCGTGGCCCGCGCCGACCTGGCCGCCGCCCTCGACGCCCTGCTCGGCAACGTCTTCCGGCACACCCCCGAGGGCGCCGCCTTCGCCGTCGACGTGCACAACGGTGACGACGCGGTGATCGTGCTGGTCTCGGACGCGGGCGGGGGCATACCCGACCCGGAGGCGGCGATGGCCCGCGGCCGGGGCTCCGGGAACGCCGGCTCCACCGGCCTCGGCCTGGACATCGTGCGCCGGCTGGCCGAGTCCACCGGCGGCGACGTCCGCATCGGCGGCTCGGTCCTGGGCGGCACCGAGGTGCGGATCCGGCTCCAGCTGGACGGGCGGGCACCGGCGGGCCGGGGTCACCGGGGAGCGGTGCGCCGGCGCCGGCCGCGTCGGCTGGTCCCGACCATTAATCGTTCCCGATCGCTTCCTTAAGCGCGCCATAAACCCGGCAACCACCGCCCCGAACAAGCCAATTGTCCGAATCGGGCCCGCTAGCGTGCTGCCGCATCACCACAGGTCGGGAAAGCCCTGTGACCCCCCCGTGAGCAGTAGAGGCAGGCACGCGCATGAGCACGCACCGGCGCAGGATCAGCGGCAGGAACAAGGCGATAGGCGGACTGGTGGCCGCCGCGGTGATCGGCGGCGGCGCGGTCCTGCTCACCGGCACCGCCAACGCGGCCGCGGTCAACGCCGCCTACACCCGGACCAGTGACTGGTCCACCGGGTACTCCGCCCAGTACGTCGTCACCAACACCACCGGCCGGACCGAGAAGACCTGGACACTGGAGTTCGACCTCCCGGCGGGCGCCAAGCTCGGCTCCCTGTGGAACGCCCGGTCCAGCGTGACCGGTCAGCACGTCACCGTGAAGCCGGCCGCGTGGGACACCGACGGCCTGGCCCCCGGCAAGTCGGTGACCGTCGGCTTCGTGGTCGACGGCAGCGGTGACCCGACGGGCTGCCGGATCGACGACGCCCAGTGTTCCGCGGACGGCGGCCCCACCCCCGAGCCGAGCGGCCGGCCCACGCAGACCACCCCGGCCCCCACCCCGACCCCGACCGCGTCGACCCCCGCGTCCACGCCCACCCCCACCGGCGGCACCGGAACCGGCACCACTTCCGACGCCGGCTTCGCCCCCTACGTCGACACCTCCCTCTACCCGGCCTTCGACCTCCTCGGCGCCGTCGACGCGACCGGCGTGAAGAACTACAACCTCGCCTTCGTCAACGACGGCGGCGGCTGCACCCCCAAGTGGGGCGGTGTGACCGACGTCAACAGCGACGCCGTGGCCGCGCAGATCGGCTCGCTGCGCGCCAAGGGCGGTGACGTCCGCGTCTCCTTCGGCGGCGCCTCCGGCTCCGAGCTGGCCACCACCTGCTCCTCTGCGGACGCGCTGGCGACGGCGTACGGCAAGGTGGTCGACGCGTTCAAACTGACCAAGGTCGACTTCGACGTCGAGGGCGGCGCGCTGCCCAACACCGCGGCCAACACCCGCCGCGCCCAGGCCATCGCCAAGCTCCAGGCCCAGCACCCCGGCCTGGACGTCTCCTTCACCCTCCCGGTGATGCCCGAGGGCCTCACCCAGGACGGCGTGAACCTGCTGTCCGACGCCAAGGCCAACGGCGTCAGGATCAACACCGTCAACATCATGGCGATGGACTACGGCCCCTCGTACAGCGGCGACATGGGCACCTATGCCGAGCAGGCCGCCACCGCCACGCAGGCGCAGATCAAGAGCGTGCTGGGGCTGTCCGACTCCGCCGCCTGGAAGGCCGTCGCGGTCACCCCGATGATCGGCGTCAACGACGTCTCCTCCGAGGTCTTCAAGGTCGAGGACGCCACCCAACTGGTGGACTTCGCCAGGTCCAAGGGGATCGGCTGGCTCTCCATGTGGTCCGCGACCCGCGACCAGCAGTGCGCCGGCGGTCCCAAGTCCACCGCCGACGCCACGTGCAGCTCCATCAGCCAGGACACGAACGCGTTCGCCAAGGCGTTCGGCGCGTACAAGTAGCACCCGGCCGGCACCCTGCCACCCCCGGCCGGCATCCCCGGGCGCGGCCCGCCCCCACGACGGGCCGCGCCCGGGACGGTCAGGCCAGGGACTCCACCGACGGCAGCGTCCCGGTCCGCGCCGCCTCCCCGTACCACCGCGCGCTGGACTTCGGGGTGCGCTCCAGCGTCGCGTAGTCCACGTACACCGCGCCGAACCGCTTGCCGTAGCCGTAGGACCACTCGAAGTTGTCCATCAGTGACCACAGGAAGTAGCCGCGCACATCGGCGCCGTCGGTGATGGCGTGCCGTACCTCCGCGAGGTGGCCGCGGAGGTAGGCGATGCGCTCGGGGTCGTGGACGCGGCCCTCGGGGTCGGGCTTGTCGTCGTAGGCCGCGCCGTTCTCGGTGATGTAGAGCGGGAGCCCGGGGGCCTCGCGCGAGTAGCGCATCAACAGGTCGTACAGGCCCGTCGGGTCGATCGTCCAGCCCATCTCCGTGCGCTCGCCGGGGGTCTGGTGGAAGAGGATGTCGTCGGCGGCGGGCCAGGGGGAGTGGTCGCTCGTGCCGTGGCCGTCCGCCCGGGGACCCTTGACGTCCCCGGAGACGGCCGAGACCAGCGCCGGCGTGTAGTAGTTGAGGCCGAGGGCGTCCAGCGGCGCGTTGATCGTACGGACGTCGCCGTCGAGGACGTACGACCAGTCGGTGACCGAGGCGGTCGCGGCGAGCAGCGTCTCCGGGTACGCGCCGTGCAGCATCGGGCCGTGGAAGACGCCGTTGGCGAGGTCGTCGATGCGGCGGGCCGCCGTCAGGTCGGCCGGGTCCTGCGTGAGGGGCCGTACGACCGAGGAGTTGAGGCTGATCGCGATCTGGTTGCGGGCCGGCATGGCCGACCGCAGGGCCGAGGCCGCCAGGCCGTGCCCCAGGTTGAGGTGGTGGGCCGCGCGCAGGGAGGCCGCCGGGTCGGTGCGGCCGGGGGCGTGCACCCCGGAGGCGTAGCCCAGGAAGGCGCTGCACCAGGGCTCGTTGAGGGTGATCCACTGTTCCACCCGGTCGCCGAGCGCCTCGCCGACGAGCTGCGCGTACTCGGCGAACCGGAACGCGGTGTCCCGCTCCGGCCAGCCGCCCGCGTCCTCCAGCTCCTGCGGCAGGTCCCAGTGGTAGAGGGTGACCGCCGGCTTGATGCCGGCCGCCAGCAGCTCGTCGACCAGCCGGCGGTAGAAGTCCAGGCCCCGCTGGACCGCCGGCCCGCGGCCCGTGGGCTGCACCCGGGACCACGAGACGGAGAAGCGGTAGGCGTTCAGGCCCAGCTCCGCCATCAGCGCCACGTCGTCGCGGTAGCGGTGGTAGTGGTCGACCGCGACGTCCCCCGTCTCGCCGCCGGCCGTCTTGCCCGGCGTATGGCTGAACGTGTCCCAGATCGAGGGGGTGCGGCCGTCCTCCCGCACCGCCCCCTCGATCTGGTACGCCGAGGTCGCTGCGCCCCAGAGGAAGGCGGGCGGGAAGGTCACGGACGACGGAACGGAGTCAGGCATGGAAGCGCTCCCATTGACGGTCGGAAAGGGCCGACGGATGAGGGGGAAGAAGGGGCCGGGACGGCGGTGACCCGGCCCCCGGGAGGTCGTGCGGGCACAGTCGTGCGGGCGGATCAGCCCTTGATCGCGCCCTGCATGATCCCGCCCACGATCTGCTTGCCGAACAGCAGGAAGGCGATCAGCAGCGGCAGCGTGCCCAGCAGCGCGCCCGCCATGATCACCGCCTGGTCGGGGACGTAACCGGTGCCGAGCGAGTTCAGGGCGACCTGCACGGTCGGGTTCTGCTGGGTCAGGGCGATGATCGGCCACAGGAAGTCGTTCCAGGCGAACACGAACGTCAGCAGACCGAGCACCGCCATCGCCGGCCGCGCGGCCGGGAAGACGACGTGCCAGACGATCCGCAGGCTGCTCGCCCCGTCCACCCGGGCCGCCTCGATCAGCTCGGTGGGCAGCGCCTGCACCAGGTACTGCCGCATGAAGAACGTGCCGAACGCGGTCACCAGGCTCGGCAGGATCACCGTCTGGAGCTGGTTGGACCAGCCCAGATTCGACATCCACAGATACAGCGGTACGACGGCCAGCTGCGGCGGGATCATCATGGTGCCGATGGTCAGCAGCAGCAGCACGCCGGAGAACCGGAACCGCAGTTTGGCGAAGGCGAACCCGGCCAGTGTGGAGAACAGCACCGTGCTCACGGTGATCGTGCCCGCCACGATCACCGAGTTGAGCATCGCGGTGCCGAGCCCGGCCTGGTCCCAGGCCGCCTCCAGATTGCGGAACAGGTTGCCGCCGAACCACAGCGGTGGCGGGGTCTGGGCCAGCCGCCGGTCGGTGCGGGAGGCCGCGATCGCCGTCCACACCAGCGGGGCCAGCGAGACCAGCGCGAACACGGCCAGCACGAGGTACGTCACCGGGCCCGCGTGCAGCTGCTTGCCGGCGCCCATGCGACCGCGCTGCCGCGGCGCCTTTCCTTCCCGGCGCCCGGCCCGGGGGATGGTCAGTTGGCTCATTGGGACTTCCTCAGCCGTCGGGTGAGCAGCAGGTTGACCGCGGCGATGATCAGCAGGAGCAGGAACATCGACCAGGCGATCGCGGACGCCTTCCCGAGGTTGCCGATGATCCAGCCCTGGTCGTACATGTACAGACCGAGCGTCTGGTACTGGTGCTCGGAGCCGCCCTTGGAGCCGCTGACCCCGCCGAACAGCAGCGGCTCGCCGAAGAGCTGGGTCGCGCCGATGGTGGAGACGACGACCGTGAACAGGATCGTCGGCCGCAGCTGCGGGACCGTCACGTGCCGGAACTGCTGCCAGCGGTTCGCGCCGTCGATCGCCGCCGACTCGTACAGGTCGGCCGGGATGGCCTGCATCGCCGCCAGATAGATCAGCGCGTTGTAGCCGGTCCACCGCCAGATCACGATCGAGGACACCGCGAACTGCGAACCCCAGTCCGACTCACGCCAGTTGACCGGGTCCACCCCGAAGAAGTGCAGGACCCAGTTGACCATGCCGCCGTCCCACGAGTACAGCAGCGTGAACACCAGGGTCGCCGCGGCCACCGAGGTGGCGTACGGGGTCAGCATCACCACGCGCCACATGGTGGAACCGCGCAGCTTGTAGTTCAGCAGGTGCGCGAGCCCGAGCGCGGCAAGGAGCTGCGGCACGGTCGAGATCAAGCCGATGCTGAACGTGTTCTTCAGGGCGTTCCAGAAGAAGTCCGAGGACAACAGGTTCCGGTAGTTGTCCAGGCCCGCCCAGGTCTGGTGGTCCAGCGAGGACAGCTGCACGTCGTGCAGCGAGTACCAGGCCGTGTAGAGCAGCGGTATCAGGGAGAAGGCCCCGAAGAGCACGAAGAAGGGGGCGACGAAGGCGTACGGCGCCGCCTTCGTGTCCCAGCGGTAGAACCGGCTGCGCCAGGAGTCGGCGCCCGCCGGCGCGCCGCGACCGCGAGCGCCCCGGGCCGCGCCCGGCGGGGTGCCGGGCGCGGCCTCGGCGCTCGACGCGGGATGCGCGAGTGCCTGCTTGGAGCTGCTCACTGGCCGAGCACGTCCTTGATCTCGTTCCTCGCGGCGTCCCAGCCCTGCTCGGGCGACTTGCCCTTCTGCTCGACCTGGAGGATGCCCACGTCGGTCAGCGCGGTGTTGATGGGCTGGTCCTTGATGCCGAAGTACTGCGTCGGGATCGTCTTCGCCGAGTCGGAGAAGATCTGCGTGATCGGCGCGTTCGAGAAGTACGCCGTCGTGTCCGCGGCCGGCTTCAGGCTCGCGTAGGCCGACGGGGTGGACGGGAAGCTGGCCTGCTTGGCGAAGACCTTCGCCTGCTGCTCCGGCGCGGTCAGCCACTTCGCCAGGGCGATGGCCTCCTTCTGGTGCTTGCCCGCCGTCGGCACGCCGAGGAAGGAGCCGCCCCAGTTGGCCGCGGTGGGCGCCGCCGCCACGTCCCAGTTGCCCTTGCCCGCGTCACCGGACTTCTGCTCGATGTAGCCCATCATCCAGGCCGGGCAGGCCACGCTCGCGAAGGAGCCGTTCGCGAAGCCCTGGTCCCACGGCTTGTCGAACTGCTTCAGCTTCGCCGACATGTCGCTGGTGGCGACCGTCATCGCGGCGTCCCAGGCCTTCTTCACACCCTGGGACCTGTCCCAGACGACGTTGCCGTCCTTGTCGTAGTACCGGGTGGCACCGCCGCCGAGGGCGGCGTTGTAGACGGAGGACGCGGAGTCCACGAACTTCGCGCCATTGGGCGCCTTCTTCATGAACTTCTTGCCCAGGTCGACGTACTTGGCCCAGTCGCCCTTCCACTGGGCGGCCAGCTTGGTGCGGTCCGTCTCCAGCCCGGCCTTCTGGAACAGGTCCTTGCGGTAGCAGATGGCCATCGGCCCGATGTCGGTGCCGAGCCCGATGGTCCTGCCGTCCTTCGTGGTGGCCTGCGCGACCTTCCAGTCCAGCCACTGCGACTTGTCGACCTCCTTGCCGAGGTCGACGAACTTGTTCGCCTGGGTCTGCACGGCCTCGGTGATGTTGCCGACCTCGATGGCCTGGACGTCGTCCGTGCCGGAGCCCGCCTGGAGACGGGTGAGCACCTTCGGCCAGTACACGTCGGTACGGGTGGTGACGTTCTCCTTGATGCTGATGTCCGGATGCAGCTTCGTGTACTCGTCGTAGAGGCCGGCCTGCTTGTAGCCGAAGACGCCGAAGGTCCCGATGGTCAGCGTGATCTTGCCCTTGCCACTGCCGTCGCCACCCGAGTTGTCCGACGAGCCGTCGTTCGAGTCGTTGGCGCAGCCGGCCAGCAGCCCCGTGGTCAGTGCGGCCACGGCCGCGAAGGCCATGAACCGATGTGACCGGCGGATGCTCGTGCGCATGTCGTCCTCCTGTTGCCTGACGTGCCGACCCCCCGGCCAACTGCATGGAATCGGGCCCGTTCGTACTCGCTGCGGCTCGGGCGGGGAACGTGCGGGATATGTAGGTGTCAGGTACTGTGGGAGCGCTCCCACGAGTGATGAGTTGAAGAGTCGTCGCTTCCGAGCGGGGTGTCAAGGGACCGGACGCGGAGGAATGCGTTCAGTTATCGGAGTGTTAACTGGGCCGCGCCGGGCGCCCGCTGCCGCTCGTCGCTCTGGCCAGGACTGTTAGATTCCAGCCAGCCGGAATTGCTGTCGAGAGAGGCGGAGCCATGGCAAGCCACGGAGGGCGGGGCCGGGGCGGGGGACGGCCCACGCTCGAAGAGGTCGCCGCCCGGGCCGGGGTCGGACGCGGCACGGCCTCCCGGGTGATCAACGGCTCGCCCCGGGTCAGCGACGCCACCCGCGCCGCGGTCGAGGCGGCCGTCGCCGAACTCGGCTACGTCCCCAACACCGCCGCCCGCGCCCTCGCGGCCAACCGCACCGACGCCATCGCGCTCGTCGTCCCCGAGCCGGAGACCCGGTTCTTCGCCGAACCCTACTTCTCGGACATGCTGCGCGGGGTCGGCTCCGAACTCTCCGACACCGAGATGCAGCTGGTGCTGATATTCGCCGGCAGCGACCGGGAGCGCCGGCGCCTCGCCCAGTACCTCGCGGCCCACCGCGTCGACGGTGTGCTGCTGGTCTCGGTCCACGCCGACGACCCGCTCCCCGACCTGCTGGCCCAGCTGGAGATCCCGGCCGTGATCAGCGGCCCGCGCTCGGCTGCCGAGACGCTCACCTCGGTGGACTCCGACAACTACGGCGGGGCCCGCTCGGCCGTGGAGCACCTGGTGAGCCGGGGCCGCCGCCGGATCGCGCACATCACCGGACGGCTGGACGTCTACGGCGCCCAGCGGCGCGTCGACGGCTATCGCGCGGCCCTGCGCGACGCGGGCCACGCGGCGGACGAACGGCTCATCGAGACGGGCGACTTCACGGAGGAGGGCGGCCGGCGCGCGATGACGGTCCTGCTCGACCGGCACCCCGACCTCGACGCGGTCTTCGCCGGCTCGGACGTGATGGCCGCGGGCGCCCGGCAGGTGCTGCGGGAGGCGGGCCGCCGCATCCCCGACGACATCGCCCTGGTCGGGTACGACGACTCGGCCATCGCCCGGCACATGGACCCGCCCATGACGAGCGTCCGCCAGCCCATCGAGGAGATGGGCCGCGCCATGATCGACCTGCTCCTCACGGACATCGCCGACCGCCGCCCGGCCGCGTCCCGTGGCCTGGACCGCCGCCAGGCGGTCCTGCCGACGGAACTGGTGACACGGGCCTCGTCGTGACGCGCGTCAGCGGTGCCGGGCGGTCGTGCCGAGGGCAGTGATGCGGCGGGCGTTCTCGTGACGCACGTCAGGGGTGCTGGGGCGGTCGTGCCGACGGCTGGTGACACGGGCACGCCGTGACGCGTCCCGACCGGGACGTCCGCCGTCCGTCGCGGGCCCGGAGCGCCGGGACGTACCGCCTTCGGCACGGGTTCACAGCGCCGGGGACGCAGGGCCTTGCGGCGCGGGGCCCCAGCGGCGGGGCGGGTGCGTCCGCAACGGGCGACGAGCGCCGGTGTCGCTGACCGGCCGCATGAACGACGCGATGTACGCCGCGGCGGCGGACGCGGGGGGCCTGCGCTCTGGCGTACGGCACGCAGCGCCGCGGCGACCGGGGCGCCCGGCGACGTGCGTGACCGGCGACGGGCGTGCCGGGCGACCGGTGAGGGGCCACCGTCAGCGACGCGGCCTCCAGTCGCCTACCCGGCGTGCGGGCCGTGGCGCCGCGACGACATGCGTGCCCGGAAACCACTGCGGGGCCGCCGTCATCGACGGGGCCCCACTTGTGCCGCGTACCGGCTGTACGAACCGCGCCACTGCGGCGACCGGCGCGGCCGGAGCCGTACCGCTGTCAGCGACGCGGTCCCGGTCCGCGCCCGCGTACCCGGCGTCCGGGCCGTCGCCGACGCGGCCTCTGCTACGCCGCGTACCTGGCTTCGGCCGGTACGGCCGGAGCCGAGAGGCAGTGGCCGGTGTCGCTGGGGATGTCACGCAGACGGAGCCGGTCCGTGTACGTGGCGCTGTCACGGACGACGGTGAGCTGGGCCTGGGTGACCAGGCCGGTGCACAGGTCGTCCTCGTCGCAGACGGGCAGGTACCCGATACGGGCGCCGGCCATGACGGACAGGGCCACCTCGACGGTCATGTCACCCCACGCCTTCGGGCCGGACGGGCCCGTGGCGTCGGCCACCGCCGCATCGAGGGGTGTCGCGCTCGCCGGGTGGAGCTGCGTCATGACGGATGCCAAGGGGTGCCTCCTCGATGGGGTGGTGGTGTCCTGCCGGTGAGGCTGTCTAGGCAGCCGTCTCCGAGGTGGAACGCCGCCGCGCGGGCCGGCGGGCCGACTGCGAGGGACGCCCACGCCGGGAGCGGGAGTTGGTGCCGCGCTGCGGGCGTTCGGACACCGGCGCCGTGATGACGACCGGCACGCCGGAGGGGGCCTGCGCGCCGGTGATGCGGTTCAGCTCCGCCTCTCCGGGCCGGACCTGGGTGATCTTCGGGAGGATCCCGGCGCTCGACATCAGGTGCGTCATGCCGCGGCGCTGGTTGGGCGTGACCAGGGTGACGACGCTGCCGGACTCGCCCGCCCGGGCCGTACGGCCGCCGCGGTGGAGGTAGTCCTTGTGGTCCGTCGGCGGGTCGACGTTGACGACGAGGTCGAGGTTGTCGACGTGGATGCCGCGGGCGGCGACGTTCGTGGCGACGAGGACGGTGACGTGCCCGGTCTTGAACTGGGTCAGCGTCCGGGTGCGCTGCGGCTGCGACTTGCCGCCGTGCAGCGCGGCGGCCCGCACTCCGCTGTTGAGCAGGTCCTGGGTCAGCCGGTCGACCGCGTGCTTGGTGTCCAGGAACATGATCACGCGGCCGTCGCGGGCGGCGATCTCTGTCGTGGTGGCGTGCTTGTCGGCGCTGTGGACGTGCAGCACGTGGTGCTCCATCGTCGTCACCGCGCCGGCCGACGGGTCGACCGAGTGCACGACCGGGTCGGTCAGGTAGCGGCGGACCAGCAGGTCGACGTTGCGGTCCAGGGTGGCGGAAAAGAGCATCCGCTGCCCTTCGGGGCGTACCTGGTCGAGCAGGGCGGTGACCTGGGGCATGAAGCCCATGTCGGTCATCTGGTCGGCCTCGTCCAGGACGGTGATGGCGACCTGGTTCAGCCGGCAGTCGCCGCGCTCGATGAGGTCCTTCAGCCGCCCGGGGGTGGCGACGACGACCTCGGCTCCGCCGCGCAGCGCGGCGGCCTGGCGGCCGATCGACATACCGCCGACGACCGTGGCCAGTCGCAGCCGGACCGAGCGGGCGTACGGGGTGAGCGCGTCGGTGACCTGCTGGGCCAGCTCGCGGGTGGGGACGAGGACCAGGGCCAGCGGCTGCCGGGGTTCGGCGCGCTGTCCGGCGGTCCGGGCCAGCAGGGCGAGACCGAACGCCAGGGTCTTGCCGGACCCGGTGCGCCCGCGGCCCAGCACGTCACGGCCGGCGAGGGTGTTCGGGAGGGTGGCGGCCTGGATCGGGAACGGCACGCTCATCCCCTCGGCGCGGAGGGAGGCCAGCAGCTGCTCGGGCATGTCGAGATCGGCGAACGCCTCGACGGCGGGCAGCGCCGGGGTCTGGGTGACGGGCAGGGCGAACTCCCCCTGCACGGAGGTCCGGCGGGCCGGGCCACCCGAGCGGCTCGGCTTGCCGGAGCGGCCGGAACCACCCCAGCGGCCGGCGCGGTCGGAGCCGCCGGTCGAACGGGTGCGGGAACGCTCGGACGTACGTGTGCGGTTCATGCGGAACCTTCCTCGATGTGGCTCGTGTCAAGGAATTACCGCGGAAGAGAGCCGCACGGAGAATCGCGAGAACGGGCCAGAATGAAAACAGCAGCGAAAGGGAATACGGCCGGGAGAAAAAGCCGCGATCGCTGGAGAAAAAAAGTGACGGCAGGGGTCGTCGGCCGGGATCGAAGCTCATACGGAACATGTGTCCGGAGCAGGATCGGCACACCCACTGCGCGTGAGCCCGCGGGTTCGGGGCCTGTCACATCGGGCAGGCGCCGGGAGCGGGGGAGGGCTGTGCCCGGATACTCCATGAGCTGGGGCCCGCACCCCTAGGTGCGGGCCCCAGCTCACGAATGCGCGTGTCAGGCGGGAACGATGTTCTCGGCCGTCGGGCCCTTCTGGCCCTGCGCGATGTCGAAGTTCACCTTCTGGCCTTCGAGCAGCTCACGGAAGCCCTGGGCGGCGATGTTCGAGTAGTGGGCGAAGACGTCGGGGCCGCCGCCGTCCTGCTCGATGAAGCCGAAGCCCTTTTCCGCGTTGAACCACTTCACGGTGCCAGATGCCATGTCAAATCTCCTTCGGGGCAGTGCCCGGAGCCCACACTGTGCGGACTCCGCGTCGCCGATGATCGCCCCTCCGGAAAGCTTGGAGTTTTTGGGAACCACAACTGCAACTGGAAACGACAGTAGCACGGCGCGAGTGGCCCTGCCGGGTGACTAATCCCTCCCGGCCCGCCTGTTTGAGAAATCCTGACCTCGAATCACTCCGAATTCTCGCTTCCCGGCTACAGATATTCGCTCGCCCCGGGGGCATGTCCCGCGAGGGGGAGGAGGGGCGGGAGGGAGGGGCGCGAGGGGTGGGCCGGCCGGGCGTTCCGTCATCCCGGACACGCGAGAACGACCAAGGGCTGACCCGGTTCTCCGGATCAGCCCTTGGTCTTCGAGGGTGAGTGACGGGACTTGAACCCGCGACATCCTGGACCACAACCAGGTGCTCTGCCAGCTGAGCTACACCCACCATGACCGGCGGTGGAACTGTCGTTTCCCCGACCGGCCGAGAAGAAGTCTACAGGGTCCGAAGGGATGCTCGCGCACAGGTTTTCGCGCGGGCGCCCACGCGGACCCGGGGCGGTTACTGCGCGGGCAGGACGTGCCGGGCGGCGATCGTCCTCGCGGTGTCGGAGTCCGGGCCGGGCTGCGGGACGAAGACGGCCTCGCGGTAGTAGCGCAGCTCGGCGATCGACTCGCGGATGTCGGCGAGGGCCCGGTGGTTGCCGTTCTTCTCGGGGCTGTTGTAGTACGCCCGCGGGTACCAGCGGCGGGCCAGCTCCTTGATCGAGGACACGTCCACGATCCGGTAGTGGAGGTAGCCCTCCAGCGTCGGCATGTCCCGCAGCAGGAAGCCGCGGTCGG
This sequence comes from Streptomyces sp. NPDC028722, assembly GCF_040637655.1. Taxonomy (NCBI): domain Bacteria; kingdom Bacillati; phylum Actinomycetota; class Actinomycetes; order Kitasatosporales; family Streptomycetaceae; genus Streptomyces; species Streptomyces sp. NPDC028722. The sequence continues at coordinate 149,966 of NZ_JBEZWU010000007.1, read as the reverse complement.
TGCTGACGGAGTTGCCGCACAGCGGGGCCTTGCCGGGCTCCTTGACGTGCTCCCGCACATAGGCGAGGACCTGTTCCTCGGCGTCGGCCGGCGTCGTGCCGTGCTCCAGTTCGGCGAGCAGCCCGGACGCGGTGTGCATCCGACGCACCACCTCCGGCATCGTCTCCAGCGCCCGGTCCGGCGGCCGGATGACGATGTCCACCCCCTCGCCGAGTACGTTCAGCTCGGAGTCGGTGACGAGGGCGGCCACCTCGATGAGCGCGTCGTCCGACAGCGAGAGGCCGGTCATCTCGCAGTCGATCCACACCATGCGATCGTTCATGCGACCACCCTAAAGCTGACGTCGGCGTTTGGATGCCCCGCGTCGGTGCGGGGCCTCGCGCGTACGCGCACGGACAAGGGGGACGGAGTCGTACTCCGTCCCCCTTGTCCCGGCTTTCTTCCGCCGCCCGCTCAGCTGCCGCTGCGCGGGCCCGGGAGCAGGCCCACCGCGCCGGCCGTGGCCCGGCGGCTCTGCATCGGCACCCCGCCGTCCCGCTCCGAGTGGAGCAGGGCGGCCGTCCCGTTCATCGGTCCGGGACCGGGCAGGCCCATGGGCGATCCGTGCTGGCCGGGCGGCACCAGTGCCGGCTCGGCCTCACCCGGCCGGTCGCCCTGCGGGCGGCGAGCCCGGTAGGCGGCGCGGTAGGCGGCGGGGGACGAGCCGAGCTGGCGGCGGAAGTGCCCGCGCAGCGCGACCGGTGAGCGGAAACCGCACCGGCCCGCCACCTCGTCCACCGAGTAGTCCGACGTCTCCAGCAGCCGCTGGGCCTGGAGCACCCGCTGTGTGATCAGCCACTGGAGCGGGGCGCTCCCGGTGAGCGAGCGGAACCGGCGGTCGAACGTACGGCGGCTCATATAGGCGCGTGCCGCCAGTGTCTCCACGTCGAACTGCTCGTGGAGGTGTTCCAGCGCCCAGGCGACGACCTCCGCGAGCGGGTCGGCGCCGATCTCCTCGGGTAAAGACCTGTCGAGGTAGCGCTCCTGTCCGCCGCTGCGGCGCGGGGGGACCACCAGGCGCCGGGCGAGCGCGCCGGCCGCCTCGTTGCCGTGGTCCGACCGCACGATGTGCAGACACAGGTCGATGCCCGCCGCCGTGCCGGCCGACGTCAGGACGTCGCCGTCGTCGACGAACAGCTCCCGCGGGTCGACGTGCACGGACGGATAACGCTTGGCCAGCGTGGGCGCGTACATCCAGTGGGTGGTCGCCGGGCGGCCGTCCAGCAGGCCGGCCGCCGCGAGCACGAACGCGCCCGTGCACAGGCCGACGATGCGGGCCCCCTCCTCGTGCGCCCGGCGCAACGCGTCGAGCGCGTCCTCCGGTGGCGGTGAGGTGATCGAGCGCCAGGCCGGTACGACGACCGTTCCGGCGCGTGAGATGGCCTCCAGCCCATGGGGCGCGGTGAGTTCCAGGCCCCCTGTGGTCCGCAGCGGGCCCTCCTCACCGGCACACACCAGCAGGCGGTAGCGCGGTACTCCGGCGTCCTGGCGGTCGATCCCGAACACCGAAAGCGGTATGGAACTCTCGAAGATGGGACCGCCGCTGAACAGCAGCACCGCGACGATCTCCTTGCGTCGTCGCCCGGAAAGTTTCCGGGCCGCGGCGTCCGGCGCGGCAGTGGAGTCGTGGCTCATCCTGCTAAGCCCCCCTCGGTGGTCGCGGCTCCTCGGTCGTGTCGCTCCTGCACGTTTCCCCTCGGTCCTGCACGAGTCCCCCGCCGTAAGACAGTCAAGATCGAATTTACTGGCTCCCGCGTGACCGCGGTGACCAGTTACCCACGCGGCAGATTGTCGACATGACAACTTGGCGTGAAGCATTCGATCACGAAGCGTTGCACTCGCGAGACGCACAGGGAAGTGCGCCTTGTCGCGGTGGCCAAACCGCGTAGGGTGCGCAGCGGCCCGTAGACCCTTTCCGTGCAGGTGGAACGGGGGTTGGGGGTGGTGCGGGACCCCCCTGGGGCGGTATCCAGAAGTTGGCTGAAAACCAGCGCTCGAAGGTACGGAAACAGGTCAGTCGACCGGTGTCTGTCCCCGGGTGTGCCGCCCGCCGCTTTGCGCGGCGCAACGCTCGGCGCATCGCTCGGAGCGGCGCAGCAGCCACCGGCAGACGGCCGTGACGGCCGCGAGGCCGAGTGCGGTGCCCGTGGCGCCGGCCAGCGAGGTGCCGAACCAGAGGAGGACCACGGGCACGAGCACACAGCTGAAGGCTGCCCAGCGGATCACATCACTCACGGTGTCCGGTGCGGACCGCGGGTCCCGAGGGGACGGGGGTGCGGGCATCTCGTACTCCCTGTGGCGGTGGTTCACCCCGGTTCAACGCCCGTCCGGCCGGTCGGTCACCGGCGGCGCGCGAGTGAACCCCGTGCAAACCGCCTGTACGGGGCAGCAACCATTGCGTTACGGGCGCGGCTCGTGCATGCTCCGGTGAACCCCTACGGACGTCGGGGGCCGCTTACGGAGCGTGCGCGGGATCTGGGCCCAGGAGGCTTGCCGCCGTACCCTTGTGGGTAAGGGCTTGGGAAGATGTTTCCCGGACACAGCTCCGCCGCACTTCCGCCGCACACTGTCCCCCCATAAAGGATCACAACGCCGAGACAGTCATGGCCGGTCACGAATTCTTCGAACCCGCGGACCGCAAGCGGCCGGTCGCCGATCCCACGGCGGCCGATCCCCTGGCGGCGGCAGACTCACGCCCGTCCTGCGATCCCGCCTTCCGGCACGGAGTGGTCGTCGGCTTCGACGGCTCCGACTCCAGCGAGCGCGCCCTCGCCTACGCGATCGGCATGGCCCACCGCTCCCGTTCCGGCCTGATCATCGTGCACGTCGCCAACCGTCTGCCCACCACCGTGTGGGCCGGCTGCGAGCCGCCCGTCTTCGTCGACGTCCCCGACCACCGCACCGAGGTCCTCGGGCTCGAACTGGCCTGCGCGGACTATCTGGCCGAGGTGCCCTGGATCCTGGTCGAGCGCGGCGGCGACATCTGCCACGAACTCGAAGAGGTGGGGCGGGAGTACGAGGCGGACGCGATCGTCGTGGGCTCCACGCACGGCATCGTCGGCCGGATCTTCGGCTCCGTCGCGGGACGGCTCGCCAAGCGGGCGCGGCGGCCCGTGATCGTCATCCCCTGACCGTCGCGTCCCCCGTCGGCCTCACGCGCCGTCAATTCCCTTGCGCAGGCACGAAACTACTCGTGCGTAGAGGTGGTTCACGTCCCTGCGCAGGGCATATAGCGGTCACCGCACCACCACACACGCAGGGAGAGGCGCCGGCCCGCGCCCCCTCAGCGGCGTGCCGCCGGCCGGGGGGTGACGGCCACCGGCCGATGGACCGCGGCACGGGAAGGACCCCCACGTGCTGGGTGGCACACGTGGGGGTCCGTTCCGCCGCCTACTCGACCGTGACCGACTTGGCGAGGTTCCTCGGCTTGTCGATGTCCCGGCCCAGGGCCTTGGCCGTGTGGTAGGCGAGGAGCTGGAGCGGGATGCCCATCAGGATCGGGTCCAGCTCGTCCTCGTTCTTCGGGACGATCACCGTCTGGTCGGCCTTCTCCTGCTCCCGGTGGGCCACCGCCAGGATCCTGCCCTCGCGGGCCTTGATCTCCTCCAGGGCCGCGCGGTTCTTCTCCAGCAGGTCGTCGTCGGGGACGATGGCGACCGTGGGCAGGGCCGGCTCGATGAGGGCCAGCGGGCCGTGCTTCAGCTCGGAGGCGGGGTAGGCCTCGGCGTGGATGTAGGAGACCTCCTTGAGCTTCAGGGAGGCCTCGCGGGCCACCGGGTAGCCCCGGACGCGGCCGATGAAGAGCATCGAGCGGGCGTCGGCGTAGCTCTCCGCCAGCTTCCTGATCTCCTCCTCCTGCGCCAGGATCTCGGTGATCTGCCCCGGCAGCCGGCGCAGGCCCTCGATGATCCGCTTGCCGTCGCGGACGGAGAGGTCGCGGGTGCGGCCGAGGTGCAGGGCGAGCAGCGCGAACGCGACGGTGGTGTTGGTGAAGCACTTGGTGGAGACGACGCAGACCTCGGGGCCCGCGTGCACGTAGATGCCGCCGTCGGCCTCACGGGCGATCGCCGAGCCGACCACGTTGACCACGCCGAGGACGCGCGCGCCCTTGCGCTTCAGCTCCTGCACGGCGGCGAGGACGTCGTACGTCTCACCGGACTGCGACACCGCGACGTACAGGGTGTCGGGGTCCACGACCGCGTTGCGGTAGCGGAACTCGGAGGCGGGCTCGGCGTCGGCGGGGATGCGGGCCAGCTCCTCGATCATCTGGGCGCCGATCATGCCCGCGTGGTACGAGGTGCCGCAGCCGAGGATCTTGACGCGACGGATCCGCCGGGCCTCGCGGGCGTCCAGGTTGAGCCCGCCGAGGTGCACGGTGGAGAACCGGTCGTCGATGCGGCCGCGCAGCACGCGGTCCACGGCGTCGGCCTGCTCGTGGATCTCCTTGTGCATGTACGTGTCGTGGCCGCCCATGTCGTACGACTCGGCCTCCCACTCCACGGTGGTGGGCTCGGCCGTCGTACGGGTGCCCTCGGTGGTGTAGGTGCGGAAGTCGTCGGCCTTGAGGGTGGCCATCTCGCCGTCGTCGAGAGTCACTATCTGCCGGGTGTGGGTGACCAGAGCGGCGATGTCCGAGGCGACGAACATCTCCTTCTCGCCGATGCCGAGGACGACCGGGGAGCCGTTGCGGGCCACCACGATCCGGTCCGGGAAGTCGGCGTGCAGCACGGCGATGCCGTACGTGCCCTCGATCAGGCGCACGGCCTGGCGGACCTTGTCCTCCAGCTTCTCGGCCTGGGAGCGGGCGATCAGGTGCGTGAGGACCTCGGTGTCGGTCTCGGAGAGGAACTCGACGCCGTCCGCCTCCAGCTTGCGGCGCAGTTCGGAGGCGTTGTCGATGATGCCGTTGTGCACGACGGCGACCTTGTGGTCGGCCGACATGTGCGGGTGGGCGTTCACGTCGGAGGGGGCGCCGTGGGTGGCCCAGCGGGTGTGGGCGATTCCGGTGGTGCCCTTGAAGCGCGCCGGGACCTTGGCCTCCAGGTCGCGCACGCGGCCCTTGGCCTTGACCATTTTCAGGCCGGGCGTCTTCGGGGAGGTGACGACGATGCCCGCGGAGTCGTAGCCGCGGTACTCCAGGCGCTGCAAGCCCTCCAGCAGGAGGGGCGCCACGTCACGCTTCCCGATGTATCCGACAATTCCGCACATGTAAGAGGTACCCCTTGGGTGTCGCTGGTCCGGTACGGCTGGTTCTCAGCCGTAGACCATGCGGCGCAGCTGCCTGAGCGTCAGCTCCGGCGGCGCGACCGCGCGGTATTTCAGATCCGCCTCGATCCGTCCGAAGATCTCCGTGTTCACCAGGCCCTGGGCCTGGAGTTCGCGGTGGCGGCGACGGACGTACTCGGCGGTCGTCTCGTCGAAGTAGGCGAGCACGTCCTGGACCACGCGCAGCGCCTCGCCCCGGCTCAGGGGCGTGGACCGCGTCAGATGATCAACGAGTTCGTCGTGCACCCGGTAGATCCTGGAGTACCGGCGCCTCTTTCGCAAGAATCGTGCCCGATTCCGGGCAGACGCCTGTTGGATCTCTTATGGTGCTCTGTTCGCAAGCTGTCCATCCTGCGTCTTGCGCATCGTCGCCCGGACAGACGAGTTTCAGACGCCATGGACATACCTCGCATGGGCGTACCCGAGAAGCTGGCCGAGCGCATGAGCATGGCCGAGCAGCACGAGTACCTGCGCGCCCGTTTCTCGCGGCGCTCGATGATCAGGGGCGGCGCCGTCACGCTGGGCGCCGTCGCGGGCGGCGCGTTCGTGCCCGGCGCCACCGCCCAGGCGGCCGTGCCGACGCGGCACACCGCCCCGGCCGCCACCCCGGTCGACGGCGCGCTCGTCGCACCCTTCGGCCGCCACCTCGCCTACGGCAACGACCCGCGCACCGAGATCACCGTCTCCTGGCAGGTCCCGGTCGCCGTCAAGAAGCCGTTCATCCGCATCGGCGCCCACCCCTGGGACCTCTCCCGCAGGATCGAGGCCGAGGTCCGCACCCTGTACACCCCGGCCGGCGTCGGCGCGAGCGGCGACCACACGCAGTACTACCTGCATGCCGGACTCACCCACCTGCGCCCCGGCCGGACGTACTACTACGGCGTCGGCCACCAGGGCTTCGACCCGGCCCAGCCCCATCTGGCGGGCACCCTGGGCACCTTCACCACCGCCCCCGCCCACAAGGCGCCGTTCACCTTCACCGCCTTCGGCGACGAGGGCGTCGGCTACCACGGCCTGGCCAACAACTCCCTCCTCCTCGGCCAGAACCCCGCCTTCCACCTGCACGCCGGTGACATCGCCTACGCCGACCCGTCCGGCGCGGGCAAGACCACCGACACCGGGTTCGACGCGCGCACCTGGGACCAGTTCCTCGCCCAGACCGAGTCGGTCGCCAAGCAGGTCCCGTGGATGCCCGCCTACGGCAACCACGACATGGAGGCCTGGTACTCGCCCAACGGTTACGGCGGCGAGGAGGCCCGCTGGAACCTCCCCGACAACGGGCCCGACAAGAAGAACCTGCCGGGTGTCTACTCCTTCGTGTACGGCAACACGGCCGTCATCTCGCTGGACGCCAACGACATCTCCTTCGAAATCCCGGCCAACCTGGGCATATCCGGCGGAACCCAGACCAAGTGGCTCGAAGGACAGCTGAAGAAGTTCCGCGCGGCGAAGGACGTCGACTTCGTCGTCGTCTTCTTCCACCACTGCGCCTACTGCACCTCCACCGCGCACGCCTCCGAGGGCGGGGTACGCCAGGAGTGGGTGCCGCTGTTCGAGAAGTACACCGTGGACCTCGTCATCAACGGCCACAACCACCAGTACGAGCGCACCGACGTCATCAAGGGCGGCAAGGTCGCCAAGAAGCTCCCGATCGGCGGCACCGCCTACCCCGAGACCGAGGGTGTGGTCTACGTCACCGCCGGCGCGGCGGGCCGCAGCCTGTACGCCTTCAGCGCCCCGGACTCCTACGAGGGCCACGAGCACGAGACCGACTCCGTGGCCTCGTTCGTCAACACCAAGGACGGCAAGGTCAACGAGACCGTCGCCTGGTCCCGGGTGCGCTACCTCGACTACTCCTTCCTGCGCGTGGACGTCACCCCCGCCCCGAAGGGCCGGCAGACCACGCTGACGGTGTCGGGCATCGCCGAGACCGGCGACCGCGTCGACCACTTCACGGTGTCCCGCAGGGCGAAGTAGCGGGGCCGCGCCGAAGGGGCGGCCCCGGTTCCGGCGGGCGGGCGCGGTGCCGGCCACGGTTCCGGCGGGTGGGCGCGGTTCCGGCGGGCGGCAGGCGGTCCGTACGGCCTGCGCGGCCGTCCGGGGCCCACCTGCCCGGCCGGGGCCGGCTGCAAGTCCGGCGGTAGCGCCGCCGTCGTGCCGCCGTCCACGGGCGCGGCGCGCCGCCGCGCCGTCGCGGCAGCGGTGGCGTCGCAGCGGTAGCCGCAGCGCGGCGGTAGCGCCTCCGCCATACCGCCGCTTATGCGCGCGCCCGGACAGGCGGCCACGGTCCCGGTGGACAGCGAGTGGTCCGCGCGGCCCTCGCGGCCGTTCGGGCACCGCCTGACCGGCTGTGGCCGGCTACTCGTCCCGGGAGCATCGGGCGGCCACCGCAGTGGCTGCGGCGGTGGCGCGGCTGTAGCGCCGCCGCCGTACCGCCGCCTACGGGCGCGCCCGATCGGGTGGCTGCGCCCCGACGGGCGGGCGCGGTCCCGGCGGTCGGCGGGTGGTCCGCGCGGCCCTTACCGCCGGCCGGGGCCCACCTGCCCGGCCGGGGCCGACTGCGCGTCCGGACGGCCGGGGACCAGCGCCGCCGCGCCGTCGCGGCAGCAGTGGCGTCGCAGCGGTAGCCGCCGTGCGGCGGTGGCGCCGTCGCAATGGCGGTGACGGTGGCGCCGCAGTGGCGGTGACGGTGGCGCCGTAGTGGTGGCGGCAGCGCGGCGGTGCCCCCGCCGTGCCGTCGTCGTCGCCACCACAGTCGGTCCCGCTCGGCCCCAACTTCCGTCGCGTCGGGGGCGATTCGGTCGTTCTGCGGGACAGTGGGGGGCCCGGCCGTGTCCGATGGCCGGGTTCCTCCGAAGGGAGCGCATGTGAGTCGGAACCGTGGCACGACCTCCCGGACATCCCGCGTTCTCGGATCCCTGCTGCTTCTCGCGGCCGGTGTCCTCACCCTCGGCGCGACCCCCGCCGTGCCGGCCGTGGCCCCCGTTCCCCTGGACCGGGTCGTCCCGGCGCCCGTCTCGGTCGCGCCGGGCGGCGCCCCGTACCGCATCACCCGCGCGACCGGCATCCGCGTCGACGACTCCGCCGAAGTGCGCCGTGTCGGCGCCTACCTGGCCGGCATCCTGCGGCCCTCCACCGGCTACCCGCTGCCGGTCACCGATCACGGCAGCGGCGGTGTCCGACTCCACCTGGCCGCCGCCGGGGACTTCGGCGCCGAGGGGTACCGGCTGCACAGCGGCGCCGACGGCGTCACCGTCACCGCGAGCACCCCGGCCGGGCTCTTCCACGGGGTCCAGACGCTGCGTCAGCTGCTCCCGCCCGGCGTGGAGAAGAGGACCGTGCGGAGCGGCCCCTGGCGCGTCGCCGGCGGCACCGTGCTGGACCGTCCCCGGTACGCCTACCGGGGTGCCATGCTGGACGTCGCCCGGCACTTCTTCACGGTCGCCCAGGTCGAGCGGTACATCGACCAGCTGGCCCTGTACAAGATCAACGAACTGCATCTGCACCTCAGTGACGACCAGGGCTGGCGCATCGCCGTCGACTCCTGGCCGCGCCTGGCCTCCCACGGCGGCTCCACGCAGGTCGGCGGCGGCCGGGGCGGCTCCTACACCAAGGCGGACTACCGGGAGATCGTCCGGTACGCGGCCTCCCGGTACCTGGAGGTCGTGCCCGAGATCGACATGCCCGGCCACACCAACGCGGCCCTCGCCTCCTACGCGAAGCTCAACTGCGACGGCGTGGCACCGCCGCTGTACACCGGCACCGCCGTCGGCTTCAGCTCCCTGTGCGTCGCGCGGAAGGCGACGTACGACTTCGTGGACGACGTCGTCCGGGAGCTGGCCGCCCTCACCCCGGGCCGCTATCTGCACATCGGCGGCGACGAGGCGCACTCGACCCCGCACGCCGACTACGTGACGTTCATGGACCGCGTCCAGCCGGTGGTGGCGGCCCACGGCAAGAAGGTCATCGGCTGGCACCAGCTCACCGGCGCCCGTCCCGCCCCCGGCGCCCTCGCCCAGTACTGGGGCCTGGACGGCACCGGCGCGGCGGAGAAGGCGCGGGTCGCCGAGGCCGCCCGGAACGGCACGGGCCTGATCCTTTCCCCGGCCGACCGCACCTACCTCGACATGAGGTACACGAGGAGCACCCGGCTGGGCACGGACTGGGCGGGCCTGGTGGAGGTGAGGCGGGCCTACGACTGGAACCCGGGCGCCTACCTGCCGGGCGTGCCCGCGGCGGCCGTCCGCGGCGTGGAGGCACCGCTGTGGTCGGAGACGCTGAGGAAGTCCGCCGACCTCGAGTACATGGCCTTCCCCCGGCTCGCCGGCACCGCCGAACTGGGCTGGTCACCGGCGGCCACCCACGACTGGAACCGCTACCGCACACGGCTGGCCGCGCAGGGCCCGCGCTGGGACGCCCTCGGCATCACCTACTACAGGTCGCCCCAGGTGCCCTGGCCGAGGCGATGACCGGCGGCACAAAAACGCGTCCCGGGACGGAGTGCAACCCTTCACCCGGTGCCGGTGTTCTCCTAGATGATGGATGAGAAGGCCGAGCGGCAGCTGACCGAACTCCTGGCGGCGGACCTCGACGACGGCTTCACCGAGCTGGTCAGGGTCCACGGCAGGGCGGTGTACACGTTCCTGCTCCGGGTCTGCGGCTCGGCCACCGAGGCCGACGACCTGGGGCAGGACGCCTTCCTGCGCGCCTACACGGCCTTACAGGACTACGGCCCCGAGCGCCGGCGGGAGCTCAGGCCGCGTGCCTGGCTGCTCACCATCGCCGCCAACGTGTGGCGCAACCACCTGCGCACCTGTTCACGCCGGCCCGCCCTGGCGGGGCTCCCCGTCGAGGACACCGCCGACACCTGGACCGACCGAAGTCCGGGACCGGAGGAGCGGGCCGCGCTCGCCGACGACCGGCGCCGGCTGGTCACGGCGCTGCTGGAACTGCCGGAGCACCACCGCACGCCCGTGGTGCTGCGCCATGTGGTGGGTCTGAGCTACACGGAGGTGGCCGAGGTGCAGCGGTGCGCGGTCGGAACGGCCAAAGCACAGGTGTCCCGGGGTCTGAAGAGTCTGCGCCGGCTGCTGGAGCCGGAGACAGCCGTGCTGGAGGAGGTGACGACATGAGGAGTGACCGCGAGGTACCGGGCACCGGCGCGGACCGGTCCGGCCTGGCCGGGCTCGCCACGGAGCCACCGGCGGACTTCGCCGTGCGCGTGCTGCGGCGCACCGGCGTCCCGCGCGAGAGCTACGACACCTATGTCCGCCTCGACACCGCCGTCGGCGGTCTCTTCGTGGCGGCGAGCCCGGACGCGGTGACCGGGGCCGCGCTGGACACGGGCGGACTGTCCGCCACGGTCTTCGAGGAACTGCACCGCGCCCGGACCCGGCGTTCGGCCCTGCGGTCGGCCAGGCCGTTCCCGGGGGTGACCACCGCGCTGCGGACCGGCCGCGCCCGGCGGCTGCCCATCGACCTCTCCCCGCTCGGCCCGGTGGACCGGGCCGTGCTGGAGGCGGTCCGCGCCGTCCCCGCCGGGCAGTTGCGCCCGGTCGGCTGGCTCGCCAGGGAGGCCGGGGTGGCACCGGAACGCGTGCTCGGCGCCCTGGCCCGCAACCCGGCCGCGGTGCTGATCCCCTGCCACCGCGTGACGTACGACAACGGCACGCCGTGCGACGCCGGCCACCTCCCCGCGGTGGGGGACGCGCTGCGCGCCGCGGAGGGCATCGACCTGCTGCGGGTGGCGGAGCTGCACCGGCGCGGCGTGGTGTTCCTCGGCAGCGACACGACCCGTATCTACTGCCATCCCACGTGCGCCCACGCCCGCCGCATCACCCCGCCCCACCAGGTGCCGTTCCGTACCGCGCGGGAAGCCGGCCGGGCGGGGTACCGCGCCTGTAAGAGCTGCCGGCCGGTCGCGGTATGACGGCCATCCGAACCCGACGGTCACGATCCACACGGAGTTGTTGTGCGAACCAGTAACATCCCCGGCGACACCACGGCGGCGGTCGCGGTCCATCCCACGCCGCTGGGGCCGCTCGTGCTGGCGGCCACGGCCGACGCCCTCGTGCTGTGCTGCTACGGCACCCCCGAGACCGGCGTCGCCCGCCTCACCAGGGCGGGCCTGCGCACCGTCGAGGAGGAACACGCGGACGCGGGTCCCCGCGCGGTGCTGGCGGAGACCCGGACCCAGCTCGACGCCTACCTCACCGGCGCCCGCCGTGACTTCACCGTGCCGGTGGACCTGCGGCTCGCCACGCCCTTCAGCCGGCTGACCGTGGCGGCGCTGGACGCGTTCGTGCCGTACGGGCGCACCGCGACCTACGCGCAGCTGGCGGCGGCGCTCGACCGGCCGCGGGCCGCCCGCGCGGTCGGCACGGCTCTCGGCGCCAACCCGGTCTGCGTCGTGCTGCCGTGCCACCGGATCGTCGGTTCCAAAGGCAGCCTGACCGGGTACGCGGGCGGTCTGGCGGCCAAGCAGTTCCTGCTCGGCCTGGAGTCCTGGCACGACGGCCTGACCGGAGAGCGGGAGCCGGCGGCGCTGCCCACCGACCTGACGGTCCCCGAAGGCCTGACGGCCCCCTGACCGGTGGGCGTCGGGAGATCCCCCGTCACCGGCGCCCACCTCCTCTTCCTCGTACGACCTCCCGTCCCCGGAGAGCTGAGCGCGTGAACGCCTACGACACCCCGTCCCTGCCCGGGCTCGCCGAGCCGGCGGCCCTCGACTGGCCGGCCCCCGACGACGACGGGCTGCCCGCACTTCGCCGGCTCGACTGGCCCGCCCTGGCCGCCGAACTGGACGCGGAGGGCGTCGCGCTCACCCCGCCCCTGCTCTCCGCCGACGAGTGCGCCCGGCTGCGGGACATGTTCGACGAGCCGGGGCTGTTCCGCAGCACGGTGACGATGGCGCGGCACCGGTTCGGCGAGGGCTCGTACCGCTACTTCGCCCGCCCGCTGCCCGATCCGGTGGCGGCCCTGCGCCGGGAGCTGTACCCGCCCCTGGCGCGGATCGCCAACACCTGGGCCGCGCGGCTCGGCGAGCCGGAGTTCCCCGGCCGGCACGAGGACCTCGTCGCGGCCTGCGCCGCCGAGGGCCAGCACCGGCCGACGCCCCTGCTGCTGCGCTACGGGCAGGGCGGCTACAACTGCCTGCACCAGGACGTCTACGGCGACCTCACGTTCCCGCTCCAGGTGGCGGTGCTGCTGGACCGGCCGGACGAGGACTTCACCGGCGGCGAGAGCGTGTTCGTGGAGCAGCGGCCGCGCGCCCAGTCCCGGCCCCTGGTGCGACGGCCGGCGCAGGGGCAGGGGCTGATCTTCGCCGTGCACCACCGCCCGGTGCGCTCCGCGCGCGGCTGGAGCCGGGTGATGCTGCGGCACGGGGTCAGCGCCGTCACCAGCGGACAGCGGCATGTGCTCGGCGTGATCTTCCACGACGCCCGCTGAGACGCCGCCGCGGCGAACCTGTGTACGACCGCTGCACCGGCCCGGTTCTGCCGCCTCGCTCCAGTGAACCGGCAGTCTCCGCAACGCCGCTGGTCAGCGCCGCCTCCCCCGCTCGTGGAACTGCCGCTCCGGCTGGAGTGCCGCTGGAGAACCGCAACAACACGGTTACGTACGGTCGCTGTTGCGACGGCAGGAGGGTTTCGGGACCTGCCTCGTACCACTGTCAACCCGGCGAGTCACCGTAAGGAGCAGTGGCACACATGCAGCACGTACAAGGGGCACGGGACACCCCAGCGGAGCGGGAAGCCCGGCCGGAAGCGGGGGCCAAGCCGTCGAGCGGCTCCTCCTACCGGCTGGGCGCGGCTCTGCTGCAATCGCTCGCGCAGGAGATGAACGCACTCGCCGAGCAGGCGTCCGCGCTGTTGAGCACGCCCCCGGAGAGCCTGTCCCTGGACGCGGACGTGTTCGCCCAGATCGCCCGCAGGAACGTTCCACGCTGGCACTTCGCCATGCTGAACGACACCGACCGCAACGACGGGCTCGTCGCCGCCCTGGACCGGGGCATCCCGGCGGGAGCGACCGTGCTGGACATCGGCTCCGGCAGCGGACTGCTCGCCATGGCCGCGGCCCGTGCCGGTGCGAGCAAGGTGTACACCTGCGAGATGAACCCGCTGCTGGCCGAGATCGCCCGCAACGTCATCGACGCGCACGGCCTGTCCGACGTGATCACGGTGTTCGGCAAGCCGTCCACGGAGCTGGACGCCGAGCGCGACCTCGGCGGCCGGGTGGACGTCCTCGTGTCGGAGATCGTCGACTGCGGCCTCATCGGCGAGGGCCTGCTGCCCTCGGTGCGCCACGCCCGCGAACACCTGCTGGCACCGGACGGCATCATGCTGCCGTCGGCGGCCCGGCTGCGCGGCAGGCTGGTCAGCAGCGAGGCGGTGCTGAAGCTCAACCAGGTCACCACGGCCGGCGGTTTCGACGTCTCGCTCATGAACACGGTCGCCACCCGCGGCCACTTCCCGGTACGGCTGGACACCTGGCCCCACCGCTTCCTGTCCGAGACGGCACCGGTGCTGGAGTTCGACCTGGCGCGCGACGCCCTGGAGCCCGGCGAACGCACCCTCACGCTGCCCGCCACCGCCGACGGTGAGGCACAGGCCCTGGTGGTCTGGTTCGAGCTGGACATGGGCAACGGCGTCGTCCTGTCCAACCCGCCGGACAACCCCGGCTCGCACTGGATGCAGGGCTGGGTCCCGCTGGAGAAGCCCGTACCGACGAAGGCGGGCGAGACGGTCTCCCTCCGGCTCCGCTGGAGCGACTTCACGCTCCGCGTGAGCCTCTGACACGGCCTCGGCCGGCGCCCGCGCGGCACCGGCGGCCGGACCTTATTCGATTAGGACCAGGGAGCAAGCGATGAGTCACGTCCCCGCGCACGTCCCGTTCGAGCTGAGCGGCGCCGAGCTGCGCGACGCGGTGGTGCAGTACGCCACCGCCCCGATCTACCACGACAACCTGGACTGGCTGAACCACGACAACCCCTACCGCCGCCAGCTCAGGCCGCAGGTCCTGCCCCATCTGGACTACGACAAGATACCGGGCCGCGAGAACATACTCGACTACTCGAGCCTGGCCGTGCAGCGCCTGCTGACCTCGATCTACGAGGCCGACCTCGTGTTCTTCCCGAAGTCCGGCCTGAAGGGCAAGGAGGAGGACTTCCGGGCGTTCTACAGCCCCGCGAACCGCGCGCTCGGCGAGCGGATCCGGCCGGCGCTGGAGCGCTACGCCTTCGGCTTCCTCGACGACGAGGTGGAGACGTCCGGGAACTGGACCGCCGAGAGCCTGGACGCCTACCTGGACTCGCTGGACACCAGCGGCGGCCAGGAGCAGTCGCCGGCCGAGAAGGCCATCGCCGCCTCCTCCGACCCGCAGCGGGCGGCCCGGATGTGGCTGGTGCAGTTCGCGCCGGACTTCCTCTCCGAGGCCTCGCCGATGATGCGCAACGTCCTCGGCTACTACGGCCCGGCCCAGTCCGAGTGGTTCAAGGTCGTCATCGACGAGTACGGCTACGGCGTCCACGACACCAAGCACAGCACCCTGTTCGAGCGGACCCTGGAGTCGGTCGGCCTCGAGTCCGACCTGCACCGGTACTGGCAGTACTACCTCAACAGCAGCCTGCTGATGAACAACTACTTCCACTACCTGGGCAAGAACCACGAGCTGTTCTTCCGCTACGTCGGGGCGCTCTACTACACGGAGTCCTCCCTGGTCGACTTCTGCCGCCGCGCCGACCGGCTGCTGCGCGACGTCTTCGGCGACTCGGTGGACACCACCTACTTCACCGAGCACGTCCACATCGACCAGCACCACGGCCGGATGGCCCGCGAGAAGATCATCAAGCCGCTGGTGGAGGCCCACGGCGAGGGCATCATCCCGGAGATCGTGCGGGGCATCGAGGAGTACCGGGTGCTCCTGGAGGTCTCCGACTTCGACTTCTCCGAGCAGATCTCGTGGATGGACGACCAGCCCGAGCTGAAGAAGCTGCACGACCCGGTGTTCGAGGGTCTGGGCAAGATCGACGCGCCCGTGGCGCACATCGTCGAGCCCCGCGGCGAGCTGTCCAACACGCACTGCCACGACGGCGACGAGCTGTGCCACATCGTCTCCGGCACCATGCGCTTCGAGAGCGGCCTGGGTTCGTCGCTCACGCTGGAGGCGGGCGAGGGCGTCGTCATCCGGCGCAACCGGCTGCACGGCGCCAACATCGAGTCGGACGAGTGCGTCTACGAGATCCACTCGGTGGGGGACTACCGCAAGTGCCTGTCGTGACCTTCTCCGCCGCGGGGCGGGACAACTGCGTCGTCGTCGCCGGGACACCGTACGTCTACGCGACGGTCGGCGGCCGGGGCTTCGTGATGCGGGCCCAGTGCCCGCACCGCGGCGGCCCCCTGCACCTGGCCGACGTCGCCGAGGACGGTGTCCGGCTCGTGTGTCCGTGGCACGAGCGCAAGACCTCCGTGGCCCGGATGCGCGGGGAGATCCCGGCCGTACGGGTGGGCGAGCGGATCACCGCGGTCTTCCCGGACCGCCCGCCCGCCCGGGGCTGGCCCGCGGCACCGGCGGCCTGCGGCGACGTGGCCCTGGAGCACCGGCCGCTGACCCCCGCGCTCACGCGTTCGCGCGTGCCGGCCGGCTGACCCGCCGGCGACTGCAACGACCCGGGGCCGGCCGGTGTTCTACAGACGGCCGGTTCGTGCGCGCCGGGGCCCGGCAGGGCCCCGGCGCGCGTACCGGACCACGAGTGACCACATGCAAGGAGAGCGGAACATGGGCACGGACGGTGGCAAGCCGTTGCTGCTGCTGATAGGCAGCAGCTCCCGGCGCAGCCGGGAATTCATCCTTCGGTCGGTGAGCCGGCGCTACGCGCTCTGGCTGCTCCAGCCGGCCCAGGTGACCTGGGAGGAGCCGTACGTCGTCGGCAGCACCTCCGTCGACAACACCCGTCCCGAACTCCTCGTGGCGGCCGCCCGGCAGGTGGCCGCCGAGCACGAGGTGGCCGGCGTGTTCTGCTACGACGAGGGTCTGGTCACCCCGGCCGCCCACGTGGCGCAGGCGCTCGGACTGCCGGGCAACTCCCCGGAGACCGTCATCGCCTGCCGCGACAAGAACGCCACCCGGGTGGCGCTGGAGCGGGCCGGGGTCGCCCAGCCGGCCTCCATCGGCGTGCGCTCCCTTGAGGAGGCACGGCAGGCGGCCGAGAAGATCGGCTTCCCGGTCGTCCTCAAGCCCCGGGGCCTGGCCGGCGGCATGGGCGTGCGCCGGGCCGACGGCCCCGGTGACGTGGAGAGCGCCTACCGGGCGGCGTCCGGCGCCTCCTACCCGGGCGTTCCCGTCTTCGACGTGTCGGTGCTCGTCGAGGAGTACGTCGACGGCCCCGAGATCAGCGTCGACGCCGTCTTCTTCGAGGGCGAGGGCATCCCCCTGGCGGTGGCCCGCAAGAAGGTGGGGCTCGCGCCCTTCTTCGAGGAGACCGGCCACGAGGTCGACGCCGCCGACCCGCTGCTGACCGACCCTCAGCTCCTGGACGCGCTGCGGGCCAGCCACGCCGCGCTCGGCTTCCACACCGGCGTCAGCCACACCGAGTTCCGCCTCACCGCGGACGGCCCGCGCCTGATGGAGGTCAACGCCCGCCTCGGCGGCGACATGATCCCCTTCCTCGGCGAGCTGGCCACCGGCGTCGACGTGGCGCTGGCCGCGGCCGACGTCGCGGCCGGCCGGCGTCCGGAGACGACGGCGACGCGGCGGCGGGCCGCGGCGATCGCCTTCCTGTACCCCGAGCGCGACACCGAGATCGAGTCGGTGACCGTGCACGAGGACCGGTTCTCGCCCGACGTCCACAGCGCCGACGTGATGGCCGACCCGGGAGCCGTGCTGCGGCTGCCGCCGCGCGGCTACATCTCCCGCTACGCCCGGGTCATCACCCTCGCGGACTCCGTCGAACAGGCGCGGGCGGCACTGCTGCGGGCGCCGGAGATCGTCGAACTCACGGGCCGCCCGGTGGAGGAGTCCCCCTGATGAGCCCCGGAAAGACCTCGTCCGAGCCCGGGAGGACCGGCCGGCCGTCGATCGTGCAGACCCTGCGGGGCATCCCGGGCCCCATCTGGCTCGTGCTCGTCGGCATGCTGGTCAACCGGCTCGGCAACTTCCTCCAGATCTACCTGGTCCTCTACCTCACCGCGAAGGGCTTCTCCGCGACCGAGGCGGGCCTGGCGCTCGGCGCCTACGGCGTGGGCTCGGTGGTCGGCGTGCTGGTGGGCGGCACGGCGTCCGACCGGATCGGCTACGCCTGGACGATCGTCGGCTCCATGGCGCTCGCCGGACTCGGCACGCTGAGCCTGCCCCACCTGCACACCCTGCCCCTGATCATCGCGGTGGCCTCGGTCATCGGACTCCTGGCGCAGATGTACCGGCCGGCCTCCTCGGCGCTGCTGGTGGAGCGCACCCCCGAGGACCACCACGTGATGGTGTTCGCCGTCTACCGGATGGCGTTCAACCTGGGCACCACGGTCGGCCCGCTGCTCGGCGCCCTGCTGATCAGCCACTCGTACGACCTGATCTTCTACCTGGAGGCGACGGCCCAGCTGGTCTTCGCCGCCTTCGCCCTGATCCTGGCGCGCTCCGGGGGCGCGGCCCGCCCGGCCGGACACGACACGGACGGCCCCACCCGGTCGTACGCCGCCGTGCTGCACGACACCCGGTACGTGGTGTTCCTGCTGGCGCTGTTCCTCAACGCCGTCGTCTACATCCAGCACACCTCCGCGCTGCCGCTCCAGATCAAGGCCGACGGACACGGCGTCACGTTCTACTCCAGCCTGCTGTCGCTGAACGCCGTCATGGTCATCTCGCTGGAGCTGCTGTTCACCAAGTACGTGCAGCACCTGCCCGGCAAGGTCGCGGTGGCCCTCGGCGTCGGCCTGGTCGGCGTCGGGATGAACCTGTACGTGGCCGGACCCAGCATGGCCATGTACGTCGTGGCGACCGTGGTGTGGACGTCGGGCGAGATGATCGGCACACCGACCGCCTCGGCCTGGCCGGGCAAGGTCGCCCCCGGACACCTGCGGGGCCGCTACATCGCCGCCGCCGCGTTCCCCATGCAGATCGGTTACGCCATCGGCCCCGTGCTCGGCGTCGCCGCCTGGCAGGCGTCGTCGTCCTTCGTGTGGTGGCTGTCCGGGCTGCTGACCGTGGGTGCCGTGGCCGCCGTCCTCTTCGGCATGGGCGAACGGCCCGCGGACGCGGACCCCGGCACCCCCGCCGACGGGACCGCCCCGGCCGACGAGCCGGCCGGACCGGTCGCCGCCGACACCCCCTGACCCGCCCCACCCCTCCAGTCCGTGCCGTGGGTTCCGGCACCCAGTCCCCGGAAGTGAGCGAGCTGCGCATGGCGTACGCCGATGGCATCGAGAAGTTCGTGGAAACCGTGAACGGCGCGCTGCCGCCGGACTTCTACACCTACCCCGTCGACCGGCAGCGCGCCCTGTACGACTCGCTGACCGAGGTCCTCCCCATCCCCGTCCCCGACGGGGTCCGGCACCGGGACGCGACCGTCGTGCACGAGGGCCGCACCGCGCGGATCCGCATCTACGAGCCGGCCGAACGCGCCGGCAACGCCGTGCTCTTCTACATTCGCGGCGGCGGCTTCGTCATCGGCTCGCTGCACAGCCACCACAGCCTGGTCGCCGAACTGGCCGACCGCACCGGCCTGGTGACCATAGCCCTGGACTTCGGCATGGCGCCGGAGAACCCCTTCCCCGGACCGCTGGAGGACTGCTACGCCGGTCTCTGCGGCACCCTCGCCGACCTGCCCGGGCTCGGACTGGGCGACCTCGACCCGGACGGCGCGGTGATCTGCGGCGAGAGCTCCGGGGCCAACATGGCCGTGGTGCTGTCGATGATCGCCCGCGACCGCGGCGGCCCCCGGCTGCGCGGCCAGGCGGTGATCAGCCCGGTCCTGGACTTCACCCGCTGGCGGCACGGCGGCGAGGACGCCCCCCTGCTCTCCGGCGGCGAGATGGAGTTCTACACGGCCTGCTACTGCCCGGAGCCGGAACAGGCCACCGACCCCTACGTCTCGCCGCTGCTGGGCGCCGCATTCCACGACCTGCCGCCGGCCTACGTCGTCGGCTGCGAGATGGACTCGCTGTGCGTGGACGCGGAGAAGTACACCGCCCTGCTCAGGGAGAACGGCACGCCCGTGACGTACGTGCGGGAGGAGGGCATGGTGCACGCCCCGGTGCGCGCCCGGCGGGTCAGCGAGCCCGCGGCCGACTTCTTCGCCCGCTACTGCGCCGCCGTCTCCGCCCTGGCGGCGAAGGAGAGCGCCGATGGCCGGCACTGACCCGCTCACCGGGCCGGGGTCCGGCCCCTGCGTCATCGTCGACCCCTACTCCTCGGGGGCCCTCTTCACGGAGGCCCTGCGCGGCCAGGGCGTCCCGGTCGCGGCCGTGGTGAGCAGCCCGCGCCCGCCCGAGGCGTTCGCCTCCTCCTACCGTCCGCAGGACTTCCCCGACGTCATCGTGTACGACGGCGATCTGGACGACGTCGTACGGCGGGTACGGGCGCTGGAGCCGCGCTGTGTCATCGCCGGCTGCGAGTCCGGCGTGGAACTGGCCGAGCGGCTCGCCCCCCGGGTGCTTCCCGGGCTGAGCAACGTACCGGAGCTGGCCGAGGCCCGCCGGGACAAGAGCCGCATGGCCGATGCCGTACGCGCGGCCGGGCTGCCCGTCATCCCGCAGCTGTGCACCTCCGACGTCGAGGAGGCGGCGGCCTGGCTGGAACGCGAGGGCCTGTCCGGCGCCGACCTCGTCATCAAGCCGCCGAAGAGCGCCAGCACGGACGGTGTCGTCAAGGTGCAGGGCGGCACGGACTGGCGGGCCGTGTTCGAGCGGCAGATCGGCCGGGTCAACCAGTTCGGCGAGGTCGACGACCGGCTGCTCGTGCAGAAGTTCGTCACCGGCACCGAGTACGTGGTGGACACCTTCAGCCACGACGGCAAGCACTCCCTCGTCGACGTCTGCGCCTACGGCAAGGTCGACAACGGACCGCACATGGCCGTCTACGACACCATGCGCTGGCTGCCGCCGGACGAGCCCGCCGTCGCGGTCCTGGCCGAGTACGTCTTCGGCGTACTGGACGCGGTGGGTGTCCGCTTCGGCTCCGCCCACGTCGAGGTGATGGGCACCGCCGACGGCCCCGTCCTCATCGAGCTGGGCGCCCGCCCGCACGGCGGCGGCCAGCCGCGGTTCAACCGCAACGCCACCGGAGACAGCCAGATCGACCGGACGGTGCGCTGGCTGACCGGGGGCGAACTGCCGCAGAGCTACGAGCTGCTGACCCACCAGATGTGCGTCTTCCACATGGCCCGCCGCTCCGGGGAGGTACGCGACACCGCCGTCCTGGACGAGATCCGGACGCTGCCGAGCCACTACTTCTCGGTGCAGAACCTGTCCGACGGGGACCACGTGCCCGTCACCCGGGACCTGGTCGACAGCCTCAACTTCGGGTTCGTGATCCTCGCCCACCCGGACGAGGAACAGATCCAGCGGGACTACCGGGCCGTCCGCGCCCTGGAACAGCGGCTGGTCATCGGAGAGCCGTGATCAACGCGCTCGCGTTCCTGACGAGTTCGCTGGTGGTGATCATGGCGCCGGGTCCCGACCTGGCCCTGATCACCCGTCTGGTGCTGGCCGGCTCGCCGCGCACGGCGGCGCCCGCCGCGTTCGGGATGATCGCGGCGGGCGCCGCGCAGGCGGCCCTGGGCGCCCTGGGCCTGGCCGCGCTGCTCGCCGCGCGCCCGGACCTGTTCACCGCCTTCCGCTGGGCGGGTGCGGCCGTCCTGCTCGTCTGGGCCTGCCGGGCCCTGCGCGCGGCCCTGCGCCCGCCCCGGCCCGCGGACCCCGGCCCCGGGGAACCGGCGCAGCCGGACGGGCCCCCGCACGGCAGGCGCCGGGCCTTCGCGCTGGGACTGCTGTGCACCGGCTCCAATCCCAAGGTCGGCATCTTCCTGATGGCGTTCCTGCCGCAGTTCGTGCCGGCCGGGATGAACCCGACCGCCGGAGTGGTGGTCCTGGCCGCCTGCTACCTCTTCCTGGTGCTCGTATGGCTGCTGACCTGGATGAGGCTGGTGCACCGGCTGGCCCGGCACCTGAACTCCGTGTCGGCCCAGCGGCTGACCGACGGGCTCACCGCCGCCGTCTTCGGCGTGTTCGCGGTGCGTCTGGCCCTCGGCGGATGACCGCCCCCCACCGGACCGGAGCCGGCCCCCGCCCGTGTCCGGCGGCCCCGGGCCGCTCAGACCGTCTGGAAGCGCTCCTCCTCCTGCTCGGACAGCGCCTGCGCGTACCGCAGCAGCGGGGCGGACATGCTGAACCGGTCGGGCGCGTGCTCCCGGAGCAGACTCGCGTCGACCAGGCGGTACAGGATCCACCTCGTCTCCGCAGGTGTCGTGCCCGCCGCGTCGGCCAGGGAGTACGCGGTGATGCTGTTGCCGTCGGCCCGGCCGAGCAGCCGGAACACCCGGCGCGCCGGCTCCGGGAGCGCCGTGTAGGACAGCTCGAAGGCCGTCTGGACGGAGGACAGCAGCAGGTCCCCCGGGGCGGAGGGCCGGCGGAAGAGCCCGGCGTCCTGCAACTCCACGTAGTACTGGGCGATGCTGAGGCAGGGATGCTGCGCGAGACGCGTGGCGAGGATCCGCACCATCAGCGGCAGCCCGCCGCAGTACCGGCCCAGGGCCATGGCGGCCAGCGCCTCCGCCCCGACCCGTTCGGGTCCCAGCAGCCGCCCGAGCAGGGCGAGTACGTCCTCGTCGTCGAGCGCGTCCACGAAGACCCGCCGGACCCCGTCCCTGGCCACCAGACCGGGCAGTGTGTTGCGGCTGGTGACGAGCACGGCGCAGCCCGCGTCACCGGGGATCAGGGGCCGTATCTGGTCCTCGTCGCGGGCGTTGTCCAGGACCACCAGCACCCTCCGGCCGGACAGCCGGGTGCGGAACAGGTTCGCCGCCTCGTCCAGGGTGTCCGGGATGCTGCCGTCCGGGACGCCGAGGGCCCGCAGGAACGAGGCCAGCGCCGTCAGGGCGTCGAGGGGGCCACGGCGCGCGTGGCCGTGCAGGTCGATGTAGAGCTGCCCGTCGGGGAAGCGGTCGAGCACCCGGTGCGCCCACCGCAGCGCCAGCGCGGTCTTGCCCACGCCGGGCGGCCCGGTGATCAGTGCGGCCGGCACCTGCCCGTCCCGTTCGCCGGCGGCGAGGAACAACTGGTCCAGGTCCCGGATCTGGGTGGCGCGCCCGACGAAGTGCCGTGTTCTGGCGGGCAGCTGCGACGGCCTGGTCTCCGGCGGCGGATGGGGGACCGCCGGTCCGGGCGGCCGCGGGGCGTCCGCCGGCTGCCGGGTGAGCAGCCCGTTCCCGGGCCAGGTCAGCTCCTGCTGGAGAACCCGCAGATGGGCCTGGCGCAGCTCCGGCCCGGGCTGGAGGCCCAGTTCGCCGTCCAGGCGCTGGGTGACGTCGGCGTACACCCGCAGTGCCTCGTACTGCTCGCCGCAGCTGGCCAGGGTGAGCATGAGCCGCGCCTGGAGTCCCTCGTGCAGCGGTTCGTCCTCGGCGGCGGCCCGCAGCGCCGGCACCACCTGCTCCGGCTGCTGGAACCGCAGGGCGAGATCCGCGTACAGCAGCAGGTTCTCGATCCGCCGGCGGAGGGCGGCCGTGGCCGCCGGATGCAGGGCGAGCACCGGCTCGTCCGCCAGGATCGGGCCGCGCCAGCAGTGGTGGGCGAGCGAGGCGAACTCGTAGGCGGCCCTGGCCTCCCCGGCGGCGTGGGCCTGCCGCGCCTTCTCCGCCAGGCTCCGGAACCGGCTCAGGTCGACCTGGTCACGGCCCAGGGACAGCGCGTAGCCGGTCGGTGTGCGGATCAGGTACGAGGTGGCCTGGCCGGCGGGGCCGGACTCCGGGGAGCGCAGCAGCCCGCGCGCCTGGCTCACGTAGGTGTGGATGAGGTTCTGGTAGGAGCGCGGCTGCTCCTTCGGCCAGAGGGTGCTGCCTATTTCGTCGAGTCCGGCCGGCTGCGGGTGGCAGAGCGCCAGCAGGGACAATAAGCGCCGCAGTTTGAAAGCGCGCACTTCGCTGGCGACGCCGTCGCGTTCGATGGTCAGCGCGCCGAGAATGCCGATACGCAGGCCCGCTCCGTCCTGATCGACGGGTTTACGCATACGGGTCATGGAACGCCGGAGGTCGTCGACGTCGAGCCCGAGGACGACCGCCAGGCTGCGCAGGGTCCGCTCCTGCGGCTGTTCCACCCGGCCGCTCTCGATGTCCCGCAGGGTCCGCACGCCGACCCCGGCCAGCTCGGCGAACTGACGTTGCGTCAGGCCCGTGCGCTGCCGGAACGTGCGGATCTGGGTGCGGACGGAAAGCGGTTCTGCCCGATGGGGTCGATGGCTCGTGGCCGTTCCGGCACTTCGAAGGTGCGACATGGTCCCCCCGCCGCCGAGTGATGGCTCAGCTCGTGATCAGAATGTCCCCGGGTGATCTCGACTTTTTGATCTCTGATCCCCGGCACCGCTCGATCGGGAATGATCGTAGATCGAGTGGCTGGATACCGCAATTGACACTCTGGTGAACGACTCGGCGCCCGGTAAAAGTCCCCGGCGGCACGGCAGAATTCAGGTCACATATTGTTGTCCGAAAAGGAAGTTGACGGGCATCCCGGAGGACCGTACTCCGGGATGCCCGTCCACCGGCCGGCCCTCAGCGGCCCGCGAGGGGGTTCTTCAGGCTGCCGGCCAGCTGGAGCGCGCCCGACGGATCGGCGAGGTCCACCATCTGCCGGTTGTCGCGCAGCTGGAGCCGGTTGAGACAGGACAGCGGGAACTCGGGCGCGAACATGTCGTACTGGCCGAACTTGTCCGCCAGCTGGGGGTTCGCCTCCTGGTACTCGCGGGTGACCTCGGCGACCGTCCGCCAGAAGCCGTCCTCCGTCAGGACGCCCTCGTCGGCCAGGAGGGCGGCGAGGAAGCGGAAGAAGCAGTCGAAGACATCGGTGAGGACCGACAGCAGCTTCATGTCGTCCGGCACCTCGACGCGGATCCGGCGCACCTGCGGCGGCAGGGCCGCGTCCGGGTCCATGACCGCGATCTCCTCGGCGATGTCCTTGTAGACCGCGCGCTGTACGGCGCCTTCCTTCAGCACCAGGATCGTGTTCTCGCCGTGCGGCATGAACACCAGGTCATAGGCGTAGAAGCTGTGCAGCAGCGGGGTGTAGTAGGCCCGCAGGTACTGCCGCAGCCACGCGGTGGGCCCGAGGCCGGAGCGCTCGATCAGCGCGCCCGCGAAGGAGGCGCCCCGGTGGTCCACGTGCAGCAGGGAGGCCATGGTCGCGAGGGACTCGCCGTCCCGCAGCGAGGACACCGGGCTCTCCCGCCACAGCGCGGCCAGCATCTTGCGGTACGGCGAGTGGCGGTCGGTGGCCTGCTCGTACTCCAGGTGCCGGTAGCCGACGGCCGCCCGCTCCCGGATGATCGTCAGGCCCGTCGACCTCAGCACCGGGTCGTTCTCGATCAACTGGGCCAGCCAGTCGTTGATGGCCGGGGTCGCCTCCATGTAGGCGGCCGACAGGCCCCGCATGAAGCCCATGTTGAGCACCGACAGGGCGGTCTTCACATAGTGCTTGCGCGGGTCGCCGGTGTTGAAGAATGTCCGGATCGACTGCTGTGCCAGATACTCGTCGTCGCCCTCGCCGAGGCACACCAGGTGATCCCGGGCCACCTCGGCGGCGAACGTGACGCTGAGCTTGTTCCACCACTGCCAGGGGTGGACGGGGATGAACAGGTAGTCGGCGGGGTCGAGGCCCCGGCCGGTGAGGACGGCGTGGAAGCGGCGCACCGCCGGCTCGCCCAGCTCCTCGCGCAGGAAGGACTCGTACGCGATCCCGGCGCCCGCCGTGAACGCGGCCCGCGAGCGGTGCGCGGCGAGCCACACCAGGCGGACGGGGTTCGCCGTCTCGGGGGCGTACGCCAGGTACTCGTGGACGCCGAACCCGAGCCGTCCGTTGTTCGCGACGAAGCAGGGGTGGCCCTCGGTCATCCCGGCCTCGATGGTCTGGAATCCGCCGCGGGCCAGCTCGGCGGAGGTCACCCGCGGCTTGGCGAGTTTGTAGCAGGTGCTGGAGAGCGTGGAGGAGATCTCCTCCAGATAGACCGGCAGGATCTCGTCACTCAGCCCCAGGGCCCGCCGGAACTCCAGGAAGAAGTCGAGCGCGGCCACGGGGAGCCGGTCCCCGTCGCGGTGGCGGGTGACGGAGGCGGCGTCGACCTGCCAGTGGTCCAGGGCCCGCCGTACGGCGGTGAACCGGTAGGTGGTGTGCCCGTCGTCGCTGCGGACGGTGTACGCGTCGCCGTCCGGCTCCGGGGTGAGCAGCCGTTCGTGCGCGAACTCGGCGAGCGCCTTGCGGACCAGCAGCCGGTTGGCCCTCTCCCAGCGCTCGGGGGACAGGTGGGCCACGGCGTCGGCGGGGGTCACGCGGCCACCGCCCGCTCGAACCGCTCGCGGGTGCAGAAGCTCAGCAGGGCCTTCTTCTCCGGCTTCCGTATCTCCCGCTCGGGCACGAATCCGACGGCCGCGTTCAGGGCGTGCACGGCCGTGTTGCGGACATCCGGCTCGACGACGACGCGGGCCACCGCCGGGTCCTCGAAGAGGCGGGCCAGCACGGCGGTGATGACGGACCGGGTGAAGCCGTGCACGGGCGTGCCGGTCGCCGGCACGAGGAAGTGCATGCCGACGTCCCCGGGCCGCGGCTCGTACAGCCCGGCCAGTTCCCGGTGCGCGGGGTCGTACCACTCCATGAGGAAGGCGGGGACGCCGTCGCGCAGCCCGAGCAGCGCGTGGTGGTGCGCGTCCGCCGCGATCTCCGCGTAGGCGCGTTCGACGTCCGCCTCGCTCGCGTCCTGCATCATCCAGAACACCGCCTTGGGATGGGTGACCCAGGAGTGCAGCAGCTCCGCGTCCTTCGGGGGGTCGACGGGACGGAAGGTGAAGGTCATACGGCGAACTCCTGGAAGGCGATGGTCTTCTCGACCGGGTAGTACTCCGTGCCGAGCAGCTCACGGATGATGTACGCGTTCCGGTACGCGCCCATGCCCAGGTCGGGGCTGGTGATGCTGTGCGCGTGGACGCCGGCGTTCTGGAGGAAGACGCCCCGGCCGGTGCGGTCGACGGTGTAGTTGCGGGCGATGTCGAAGTTGCCCCGGCCGTCGTAGCGCAGCCGGTGGCGGACGGGCCGCAGGAACTCCGGTTCGGCGTACCGGTAGCCGGTGGCCAGGATCAGGCCCTCGCTGGTCAGCTCGTAGTCCTTCTCCTGCTCCTCCTGGCGCAGCCCCAGGACGTACGTGCCCCGCTCGTGACGGGCGCTGGTGAGCGCGGAGTTGGTGAGCAGCCGGGTGGGGACCGGGCCGCCCAGGCTCTTGCGGTAGAGCAGGTCGAAGATCGCGTCGACCAGGTCGCCGTCGATGCCCTTGAACAGGCCCTTGTGCGCGTCGGTGAGGCGGTAGCGGGTCGCCTCGGGGAGGGCGTGGAAGTAGTCGACGTACTCCGGGCTGGTCATCTCCAGCGTGAGTTTGGTGTATTCGAGCGGGAAGAAGCGGGGGGAGCGGGTGACCCAGTTCAGCTGGTAGCCGTGGACGTCGATCTCGCCGAGCAGGTCGTGGTAGATCTCGGCCGCCGACTGGCCGCTGCCGACCAGGGTGATCGACTTCTTGCGCTGGAGGTCCGCCTTGTGGTGCAGGTAGCGGGAGTTGTGGATGAAGTCGCCGCCGAGGTCCCGGCAGGCGTCCGGGAGGTGGGGCGGGGTGCCGGTGCCGAGGACCAGGTGCCGGGCGCGGTAGGTGTCACCCTCCTCGGTGCGCACGACGTACGTCTCGTCCTCGTCCTCGTACGTCACCTCGGTGACCGTCGTGCCGAAGCGGACGCTGCTCAGCCGGTGCGCGGCCCAGCGGCAGTAGTCGTCGTACTCGACGCGCAGCGGGTAGAAGTTCTCGCGGATGTAGAACGAGTACAGCCTGCCCTTCTCCTTCAGGTAACTGAGGAAGGAGTACGGCGACGTCGGGTCGGCCAGGGTGACCAGGTCCGACAGGAACGGGGTCTGGAGGTGGGCACCGTCCAGGAACATCCCGGCGTGCCACTCGAAGTCGGGCTTGGACTCCAGGAAGACGCCGTCCAGCTCGGCGATCGGCTCGGTGAGGCAGGCGAGGCCGAGATTGAAGGGACCGAGCCCGATCCCCACGAAGTCGTGGGTGCGGTGGGCTTCAGGACGCGCGGTCAAGGGACTCTCCCAGGTACTGCTCGGCGTGGCCGGCGATCAGGTCGAGGACGGCGGTGATGTCGGCCGTCGTGGTCTCGGGGTTGAGCAGGGTGAACTTCAGGTAGTGGCGGCCGGCCACCTTGGTGCCCGCGACCACGGCGTCACCGGAGGCGAACAGGGCCTTGCGGGCGTACAGGTTGGCCCGGTCGGTCGCGGCCGGGTCGGTGACGGCCGCCGGGACGTAGCGGAAGACGAGGGTGGACAGGGCCGGCTCGACGACGACGTCGAAGCGCGGGTCGGCGGCGAGCAGCCGGTAGCCCTCCCGCGCCAGGTCGCAGACCTCGTCGAAGAGCTGTCCGATGCCGTCGGCGCCCATCGTGCGCAGGGTGAGCCACAGTTTCAGGGCGTCGAAGCGGCGGGTGGTCTGGAGGGATTTGTCGACCTGGTTGGGGATACGTTCCTGCACCATGCGGCGCGGGTTGAGGTACTCCGCGTGGTAGGTGGCGTGCCGCAGGGTGGCCGCGTCCCGGACCAGCAGGGCCGACGAACTCACCGGCTGGAAGAAGGACTTGTGGTAGTCGACGGTGACCGAGTCGGCGCGTTCGATGCCGGCGAGCCGGTCCCGGTTCCTCAGCGAGGCGAGCAGCCCGCAGCCGTAGGCGGCGTCGACGTGCATCCAGACGCCGTACTGGGCGCAGAGCCCGGCGATCTCCGGCAGCGGGTCGATGGAGCCGAAGTCGGTGGTGCCGGCGGTGGCGACGACGGCCATGGGGACCGAGCCGTCCTTCGCGCAGCGCTCCAGCTCGTGCGCGAGGGCGACCGTCCGCATGCGCTTGTCGTGGCCGACGGGGATCGTGACGACGGCGTCCTGCCCCAGGCCCAGGAGTTTCGCGGACTTCCTGACGCTGAAGTGGCTGGCCTCGGAGGCGAAGACGCGCAGTCTCGCCGGGCTGTCGGTCTTGGCCTCCTCCCGGGCCAGCAGCAGCGCCTGGAGGTTGGACTGGGTGCCGCCGGAGGTGAACACGCCGTCGGCGGACGGTCCGAGGCCGGCGCGGGCGGCCGTCCAGTCGACGAGCCTGCGCTCGATGAGGGTGCCGCCGGCCGACTGGTCCCAGGTGTCCAGGGAGGAGTTGACCGCGGAGAGCACGGCCTCGGCGAGCACCGCCGGGATGACGACGGGGCAGTTGAGGTGGGCGAGGTAACGGGGGTGGTGGAAGTAGACCGCGTCCTGGAGGTAGACGTCCTCCAGCTCGTCGAGGACGGCGGAGGTGTCACCCAGGGGGCGGTCGAGGTCGACCGCGTCGATGCGGGGCGCGAGCGCGTCCGCGGTGACGCCGGTGAACGGACGCCCGGTGGTGGCGAGTTTGGCCGCCACCCGCTCGACTCCTTCGGTCACGGAGCGGCGGTAGTGCTCCGCGGTGAGGCCATTGAGCAGGTGCGAGCGCATGCGGGGGTCCTCCGAGGGGACGGTCCGTCGGGATCAACTTAGGTTAGCCTAACCTAAAAATCTTGGGTCGGGGTGTGCCTCACCGGCGGTCGGCGTCGTGGCCGCGACAGGTCATTCGGCGGCGCGGAGCTGCTCCTCCGTCATCCCCCGCCGCCAGTACCCGACGAAGGTGACGCGCCGCCGGTCCACCCCGCACTCGGTGACGAAGTACCGCCGCAGCGCCTTCACCTGACCGGACTCGCCCGCGAGCCACACGTACGGCCGATCGGCGCCCGTGAGCCCGGCGGCCCGTACGGCGTCGACGGCCGTGGGGGCCGGCGCATCCGTGCCGGCGCGCCGCACCAGCCAGGTGATCTCCGCGTCGGCCTCCGTGCGCACGTCCTGGACGTCCCCGGCGTGCGGCACCTCCAGCCAGGCCCGCGCCGGGGTGCCGGCGGGCAGGGATTCCAGGATCGCGGTCGCCGCGGGCACGGCGGTCCCGTCGCCGCACAGCACCACGAGGCCGGTGTCACCTGGCGGACGGAAGCGGATCGCGCGGTTGTCCGCGAGGGCCGGGCCGAGCAGCAGCACACGGTCCCCGGCGGCGGCCCGCGCGGCCCAGCGGGAGGCCGGCCCGGCGGGGGAGACGGCATCCGGTCCGACGCCGTGCAGCGCGAAGTCGATGTCGATCTCGGCCGTCTGCCCCAGGGCGTCCCGCCGCAGGGCCCGCAGTGTGTACGAGCGCATCACCGCCCGCACGTCGTCCGGCAGTTCGCGCCAGCCCTGCCACCAGCACTCGCCCAGCTCCAGCGGGACGACCGGCTCGGCCTGCCCCGGGTGCGGCAGGAACAGGGACAGGGACTGGTCGCGGCCGTGGGAGTGGAAGGCGTGCAGATCGGGGCCGGCGAAGGTCACCCGGACCAGGGACGGACCGAGCCGCCTCGTCGTCACGACCTGGAGGGAGAAGAAACGGAACGGGGCGGCCACGGCCGTTGTCATGGGGGCTCCTGAGGGGTGCGGGGAGGCGGCGTACCGCGGGGGCGCCGGGAACCACGGCGAGCCCGCGGTCCCCGGGAGCGGCCCTAGCTGACCTTCCGGGCCTTCTCCAGCGCCTCGGCGAGGCCGGTGAGCAGGGGCACGCACTTGTCGTAGGAGAGGATCGGCTCCGGGGAGCGGGAGATGACCTGGCCGGCCTTCACCGCGGGCAGCTTCTTCCAGGTGGCCTTGGTGATGTCGGCCGGCTGGATGGCCGAGGTGCGGTCGTCCATCATGATGATGTCGGCCCGGTACTTGTCGACGTTCTCCCAGCTCAGCGACTCGTACCAGCCGCCGCCCTCGGCCTTGGCGCTCGCCGGCGGCTCCACGAGGTCGACCCCGAGGGACTTGAAGTACTCCAGGTCGACGGAGAGGTCGGAGCCGGAGACGTAGAACAGCTGGTCGCTCGCGCTGGCGGCCATCACCCTGATGCCGGGCTTCGCCCTGGCGGCGGCGCGCAGCCGGGCGGCGGCGTCCTCGAACCGCTTCTTCGCCGCGGTCACCTCCGCGGCCTTCAGGTCCGCGCCCAGTGACCCGGCCAGCTCCCACATCCGCCGGAGCGGCTCGGTGAGCCGGCGGTCGTAGACCGAGATGCCGACGCCGGGCGCCAGCTGGGAGATCTTCTTCTTCGACTCGTCGGGGACGTACCAGAGGGTGCCGGCGTCGTCGAACATCGTGCTGATGAGCACGTCCGGTGCGAGGGCGGCGTACTTCTCGATGCTGAACTGGCCCCAGGCGTTGCCGAGGACGGTCACCTTGCTGATGTCCATGTCGCCGGCCTGGACGTCGGGCCTGCCGCCGCTGGTCCTCGTCGGGCCGAAGACGCCCTTCACCCGGACGCCGTAGTCGTACAGCGCGGCGGCGACACCGGTGAAGGCGACGATGTTCGCCGGGACCTTGTCCAGCTTCACGGTCGTGCCCCGGTCGTCCTTGAACGACCAGGGGCCGGACTTGCCGGCCGTCGTCCCCCTGCCGGAGCCGGTGTCCTTCCCCCGGTCGCCCCCGCAGGCGGCGAGCGCGGCACCGAGTCCGAGGGCGCCGCCCGCGGCGAGCAGGCCGCGGCGAGTGAGGTGGGTGGCACGGGCATGGGGCATGGGTACGACTGCTTTCGCGCGGGGCGAGACGCCCACCGGACAAGTCGAAGGTAGGTTAGCCTAACCTCACTTGATGTCCAGTGGGCGGTCGCCCCGCGCCCCGGCCGGCGTACCGCCCGCGTGCCGGCCCGACGTGCCTCCGGGGTGCGCCTGTCTCAGCTCACCAGGCCCAGTTCGCGGGCGATCAGCATCCGCTGGACCTCGCTCGTGCCCTCGCCGATCTCCAGGATCTTGGAGTCGCGCCACATGCGGGCCACCGGGTACTCGTTCATGAAGCCGTAGCCGCCGTGGATCTGGGTGGCGTCGCGGGCGTTGTCGACGGCGACCGTGGAGGAGTGCAGCTTGGCCAGCGCCGCCTCCTTCTTGAAGGGTTCGCCCGCCACGAGCCGTGAGGCCGCGTCCCGCCAGGCCAGCCGGGCGGTGTACGCCTTCATCTCCATGTCGGCGATCTTGAACTGGATCGCCTGGTTGGCGCCGATCGGCCGGCCGAAGGCGTGCCGCTCCCTGGCGTACTTCACCGACTCGTCCACACAGCCCTGCGCGAGCCCGGTCGCGAGCGCCGCGATCGCGATGCGGCCCTCGTCCAGGATGCGCAGGAACTGGGCGTAGCCGCGGCCCTCCTCGCCGAGCAGGTTGGCGGCCGGGACCCGGACGTCCTGGAAGGACAGCTCGCGGGTGTCGGAGGCGTTCCAGCCGACCTTCGAGTACGGCGCGGCCACCGTGAATCCGGGCGTGCCGGCGGGGACGATGATCGCCGAGATCCGCGGCCGGCCGTCCGGCTTGCGGCCGGTGACCGCGGTGACCGTCACCAGGCCGGTGATGTCCGTGCCCGAGTTGGTGATGAAGCACTTGGTGCCGTTGATCACCCACTCGTCCGTGTCCGGGTCCAGGCGGGCCGTCGTACGCGTCGCCCCGGCGTCGCTGCCGCCGTCCGGCTCGGTCAGGCCGAACGCGCCCAGCATCTCGCCCGAGCAGAGACGGGGCAGCCACTCGCGCTTCTGCTCCTCGGTGCCGAAGAGGTGCAGCGGCATGGCGCCCAGGGAGACGCCCGCCTCCAGGGTGATGGCCACCGACGAGTCGACGCGGGCCAGTTCCTCCAGGGCGATGCCGAGGGCGAGGTAGTCGCCGCCCATGCCGCCGTACTCCTCGGGGAAGGGCAGCCCGAACAGGCCCATGCGGCCCATCTCGCGGACGATCTCGTAGGGGAACTCGTGCCGCTCGTAGAAGTCGCCGATCTTCGGCGCCACCACGTCGTGCGCGAACTCCTCGACCGTGCGGCGGAGTTCCTCCAGCTCGGAGCTGAGACGGTGGTCCATGCTGATCACTGGTCCTTGTGGGAGAGAGCGCGGACGGTACGGGACGGGCTGGGCCGGCCCAGCTGTTCGGCCATCCACACGCTGGTGGCGGTCAGACGGCCGAGGTCGACGCCGGTCTCGATGCCGAGCCCGCGCAGCATCCAGACGAGGTCCTCGGTGGCGAGGTTGCCGGTGGCGGACCTGGCGTACGGGCAGCCGCCGAGGCCGCCCGCGGAGGCGTCGACGGTGGTGACGCCGTGGCGCAGGGCGGCCAGGGTGTTGGCGAGCGCCTGGCCGTACGTGTCGTGGAAGTGCACACCGAGCGCGGGGGTCGGCACGCCCCGCTCGTTCAGCAGGCTGAGGAGGGCCTGGACCTGGCCCGGGGTGGCGACCCCGATGGTGTCGCCGAGGCTCAGCTCGTCACAGCCCATGTCCCGCAGGGCCGTGCAGACCCGGGCCACCTGCTGGGAGGGCACCGCGCCCTCCCAGGGGTCGCCGAAGCACATGGACACGTAACCGCGCACATGCGCGCCGGCGTCCTTCGCCTCCCGCACCACCGGCTCGAACACGGCCAGCGACTCGTCCACGGTGCGGTTGAGGTTGGCCTTCGCGAAGGACTCGGTGGCGCTGGCGAACACCGCGACCCGGCGGGCGCCGAGCGCCAGCGCGCGGTCCAGGCCGCGCCGGTTGGGGACCAGGACGGGCAGGGCCACCCCTTCCAGGTCGCTCACCTGCGGATACAGCTCCTCGGCGTCCGCGAGCTGGGGGACCCACTTGGGGTGCACGAAGCTCGTCGCCTCGATCGTCGTCAGGCCCGCGCCGGCCAGCCGGCGGATGAACTCGGCCTTCACCGCGGTGGGTACGGCCGTCTTCTCGTTCTGGAGCCCGTCCCGCGCGCCGACCTCGTGGATCCGGACCCGGGCGGGCAGGTCCGGGGCCGGTACGACCATGGGCAGTGCGCCGGCGGTCACCGCGCCACCTCCGCTTCCTCGTCGTGGGGGGCGATGACGGCCAGCACCTGGTCCATGGCGACCGTCGAGCCCGGGGAGACGTCCAGCTCGGCGACCGTGCCGGCGTGCGGGGCGGAGATGACGTGCTCCATCTTCATCGCCTCGACCACCAGCAGGCTCTGACCGGCGGCCACCTCGTCGCCGACGGCCACCTTGACCACGGTCACCGTGCCGGGCATGGGCGCGGTCAGCGAGTCGGCGCCCGCGTGCCCGGCCCGGGTCAGGGAGGCGGCCACCGGGTCGTGGTCGCGCACGTGCCAGGCGTCGCCGTCCCGGCCGATCCAGTCACCGGCCCGGCGGAAGGTGTGCCGGACGCCGTCCAGGGTGACGGCCACCCGGTCGCCGGACACGGTGTGGGTGCCGCGCGGGCTGTACGTCACCGGTTCGGCCACGCGCAGCGGGAACGCGGGCGGTTTCGGGGTGCCGCCGAGCCGCCAGCCGCTCGGCACGGAGAACGGGTCCACCCAGCCCTGTGCGCGCGGCCGGAGCGCCTCCAGGCGGACGGCCGCCGCCGCCTCGTAGACCTCCTCCGGGACGTCCGTGGTGACCAGCTCGTCCACGACCCGCTCCACCAGCCCGGTGTCCAGCTCGCCGGCCACGACCGCCGGATGGCCCAGCAGCCGGCGCAGGAACCCCGCGTTGGTCTGCACCCCCAGCGTGACCGTCTCCGCGAGGGCCGCGCGGAGCCTGCGCAGCGCCGTCTCGCGGTCGGGGCCGTAGGCGATCACCTTGGACAGCATCGGGTCGTACAGGCTGCCGACCTCGGTGCCCTCGCTGAGCCCGGAGTCGGTGCGCACGCCGTCGCCGCCGGGCTCGTCCAGCAGCAGCACCGTGCCGCCGGAGGGGAGGAAGCCGCGCGCGGGGTCCTCCGCGCAGATCCGGGCCTCCACCGCGTGCCCGGTCAGCCGCACGTCCTCCTGCGCGAAGCCCAGCCGCTCCCCGGCCGCGACCCGCAGCTGCCACTCCACCAGGTCCAGCCCGGTGACGAGTTCGGTGACCGGGTGCTCCACCTGGAGGCGGGTGTTCATCTCCATGAAGTAGTACGAGTCCGGGTCCGAGCCGGGGACGATGAACTCCACCGTGCCCGCGCCCCGGTACCCGCACGAGCGGGCCGCCTGCACGGCCGCCTCGCCCATCGCGGACCGGGTCCGCTCGTCGAGGAGCACGCTGGGCGCCTCCTCGATGATCTTCTGGTGCCGCCGCTGGAGGGAGCACTCGCGTTCGCCGAGGTGGACCACGTTCCCGTGGCCGTCGGCCAGCACCTGGATCTCGATGTGCCGGGGCCTGTCGACCCACCGCTCCACCAGCAGCGTGTCGTCGCCGAAGGAGGCGCGGGCCTCGCGGCGGGCGGCGGCGATCTCCTCGGCCAGCGCGCTCACGTCCCGGACCAGGCGCATGCCCTTGCCGCCGCCGCCGGCCGACGGCTTGAGCAGCACGGGCGTACCGATCTCGCGGGCGGCCGCGGCCAGCTCGGCATCGGACAGCCCGCTGCCGCTCGACCCCGGCACCACCGGCACCCCGGCGGCCCGCACCGTCTCCTTGGCCCGGATCTTGTCACCCATGAGCGCGATCGCGTCGGCCGGCGGGCCGATGAAGACCAGGCCCGCCTCCTCGCAGGCACGCGCGAAGCCCGCGTTCTCCGCCAGGAAGCCGTATCCCGGGTGGACGGCCCGGGCGCCGGTGCGGGCGGCGGCCTCCAGGAGCCGCTCCACCGACAGATAGCTCTCGGCGGCCGGGGCCGGACCGATCCGGACCGCCGTGTCGGCCTCCCGCACGTGCCGCGCGTCGGCGTCCGCGTCGGAGAAGACCGCCACCGAGCGCACGCCCAGCGAGCGCAGCGTACGGATCACGCGTACGGCGATCTCGCCCCGGTTGGCGACCAGCACTGTGTCGAACACGGTTCCCCTCCTCACATCCGGAAGACGCCGAACTGGGGATCTCCCAGAGGCGCGTTGGCGCAGGCCGTCAGGGCCAGTCCGAGGACCTGACGGGTGTCCAGCGGGTCGATCACACCGTCGTCCCAGAGCCGGGCGGTGGCGTAGTAGGCGTTGCCCTGGCGCTCGTACTGCGCGCGGATCGGCGCCTTGAAGGACTCCTCGTCCTCGGCGGCCCAGTCCTCACCGCGCGCCTCCGACTGGTCGCGCTTGACCGTGGCGAGGACGCTGGCGGCCTGCTCACCGCCCATGACGGAGATCTTGGCGTTGGGCCACATCCACAGGAAGCGGGGGGAGTAGGCCCGGCCGCACATCGAGTAGTTGCCCGCGCCGTACGAGCCGCCGACGACCACGGTCAGCTTCGGCACGCGCGTGCAGGCCACGGCCGTCACCATCTTGGCGCCGTGCTTGGCGATGCCGCCCGCCTCGTAGTCCTTGCCGACCATGAAGCCGGAGATGTTCTGGAGGAACACCAGCGGGATGCCGCGCTGGTCGCACAGCTCGATGAAGTGGGCGCCCTTCTGGGCGGACTCGGAGAACAGGATGCCGTTGTTGGCGACGATCCCCACCGGGTGGCCGTGGATCCGGGCGAAGCCGGTGACCAGGGTCTGCCCGAACTCGCTCTTGAACTCGGCGAACCGGGAGCCGTCGACCACGCGGGCGATGATCTCGCGGACGTCGTAGGGGGTGCGGGAGTCGACCGGGACGGCGCCGTACAGGCCGTACTGGTCCACCTTCGGCTCGGCCGGTGCCGTCACCTCCCAGGGCGGGGACTGCCCGGCGGGCAGGGTGGCGACGATGTTCCGGACGATCCTCAGGGCGTGCGCGTCGTCCTCGGCGAGGTGGTCGGTGACCCCGGAGATCCGGGAGTGCACCTCGCCGCCGCCCAGCTCCTCGGCCGTGACGACCTCGCCGGTGGCCGCCTTCACCAGCGGCGGGCCGCCCAGGAAGATCGTGCCCTGACCGCGGACGATGACCGCCTCGTCGCTCATCGCCGGGACGTACGCGCCGCCGGCGGTGCAGGAGCCGAGGACGGCCGCGATCTGCGGGATCCCGGCGCCCGACATCCGCGCCTGGTTGTAGAAGATCCGCCCGAAGTGGTCCCGGTCCGGGAAGACCTCGTCCTGCATCGGCAGGAAGGCGCCGCCGGAGTCGACCAGGTAGACGCACGGCAGCCGGTTGTCGAGGGCCACCTCCTGGGCGCGCAGGTGCTTCTTCACCGTCATCGGGTAGTACGTGCCGCCCTTGACGGTGGCGTCGTTGGCGACGATCACGCACGCGCGTCCGCCGACCCGGCCGATCCCGGCGATCACGCCGGCCGCCGGGGCCTGTCCGTCGTACATCCCGTCGGCCGCCAGCGGGGCCAGTTCCAGGAATGGCGAGCCCGCGTCGAGCAGGGTGTCCACCCGGTCCCTGGGCAGCAGCTTGCCGCGCGCGGTGTGCCGCGCCCGCGCCTTCTCGCCGCCGCCGAGCGCCGCCGCGGCCAGCTTGGCGCGCAGCTCCTCCACCAGCGCCCGATGGCCCTCCTCGTTGGCCCGCCAGGCCTCCGACGCGGGATCGGCCGCGCTCCGAAGCTCCGGTGCCTCCTGCATCCTGCGGTTCCCCTCACCCGGTGGTCGAACCTGTTAATGAGCGTTAACCATTTCCTTCAGGTTAACGACCGCTAACCTCGCTGTCTAGAATTGACGGCATGGTCACCAGAACCGACGCCTCGACCCGCCGCGAGCAGATCCTCAAGGAGGCCGCCCGGCTCTTCGCCGAGCGCGGCTTCCACGGCGTCGGTGTCGACGAGATAGGCGCCGCGGTCGGCATCAGCGGCCCCGGTCTCTACCGGCACTTCCCGGGCAAGGACGCGATGCTCGCCGAGCTGCTCGTCGGCATCAGCGGCCAGCTGCTGACCGGCGCCAGACGGCGGCTGGCGGAGGCCGACGGGGTGCCCGCGAGCCGGGTCCTGGACTCGCTCGTCGAGGGCCACATCGACTTCGCCCTGGACGACCGGCCCCTGATCACCCTGCACGACCGCGAGCTGGACCGGCTGCGCGACAGCGACCGCAAGCTGGTGCGCCAGCTCCAGCGGCAGTACGTGGAGCTGTGGGTGGGGGTCGTGCGCGAGGCCCATCCGGGGCTGACCGAGCCGTCCGCCCGCTCGGCCGTCCACTCGGTCTTCGGCCTGCTCAACTCCACCCCGCACCTGGGCCGCGCCGGCACACTGCCCGGCCGGGGCGCGACGGCGGCCCTGCTGCACCGGATGGCGCGGGGCGCGTTCGCGGCGGCGGGCGAGGAGTGACGGCGCGGGCGGCCGCCCGGGGCCGCCCGCGCCGGACCGCGTGACGAGCATTACGGCCGAACCCCTGGACGAGCTTTCCTACCGGCCGGTACGGTTGAGTGAGCAAGCGCTTAGCCATCGGGTCGTCGCCCAGCCGGGGGAAACCAGCCGGGGGAAGCCCGAGGGCGAGCAGCCAGGTACGCGAGAGCGGCGCCGGTCCAGGCGCGAAGAAGGGCGGTGGCGGCGTGCGCCGTACGGTGTTCAACGAGGATCACGAGGCGTTCCGGGAGACCCTTCGCGCCTTCATCGAGGCCGAGGTCGTCCCGGTCTACGACGAGTGGTTCGCCGCGGGCCAGGCGCCGCGCGACTTCTACTACAAGCTGGGCGAGCTGGGCATCTTCGGCATCAGCGTGCCCGAGGAGTTCGGCGGCGCGGGCCTGGACACCCACAAGTTCGAGGCCGTCATGTACGAGGAGACGGCCCGCGCGGGCGTCCAGTTCGGCGGCTCCGGCGTGCACGTCCTGCTCGCCCTGCCGTACATCAAGATGCTCGCCACCGACGAGCAGAAGAAGCGGTACCTGCCGAAGTTCGTCTCCGGCGAGGAGATGTGGGCCATCGCGATGACGGAGCCGGGCACCGGTTCCGACCTCGCGGGCATGAAGTCCACCGCCAGGCTCTCCGAGGACGGCACGCACTACGTCCTCAACGGCGCCAAGACCTTCATCACCGGCGGCGTGCACGCCGACCGGGTGATCGTCTGCGCCCGTACGGCCGCGCCCACCGCCGAGGACCGCCGCCACGGCATCTCCCTGTTCGCCGTGGACACCAAGTCCGAGGGCTACTCCGTCGGCCGCAAGCTCGACAAGCTCGGCCTGAAGACCTCCGACACGGCCGAGCTGGCCTTCGTCGACGTCAAGGTGCCGGTCGAGGACCTCCTCGGCGAGGAGAACAAGGGCTTCTCCTACCTCGGCCACAACCTGGCCTCCGAGCGCTGGGGCATCGCCTTCGGCGCCTACGCGCAGGCCAAGGCCGCCGTCCGGTTCGCCAAGCAGTACGTGCAGGACCGCACCGTCTTCGGCAAGCCGGTCGCCCACTTCCAGAACACCAAGTTCGAGCTGGCCGCCTGCCAGGCCGAGGTGGACGCCGCCGAGGCCGTCGCCGACCGCGCCACGGAGGCCCTGGACGCCGGTGAGCTGACCCCCGCCGAGGCCGCCTCCGCCAAGCTGTTCTGCACCGAGGTCGCCCACCGCGTGATCGACCGCTGCCTCCAGCTGCACGGCGGCTACGGCTACATGAACGAGTACCCGATCGCCCGCCTGTACGCGGACAACCGGGTCAACCGCATCTACGGCGGCACCAGCGAGATCATGAAGACGATCATCGCCAAGGACATGGGTCTGTAAGGTCCGGGCAACCGCCGGCCGGTACAACCGACACCCATGAGCCAGGCACTCCAGGATCTCCTCGATCTGCTCGACCTCGAACAGATCGAGGAGAACATCTTCCGCGGCCGGTCCCGCTCCGCCGTCGTCCCCCGGGTCTTCGGCGGGCAGGTCGCGGCCCAGGCGCTGGTCGCCGCGGGGCGCACGGTCCCCGCCGACCGTCCCGCCCACTCCCTGCACGCCTACTTCCTGCGCCCCGGCGACCCCGGCGCGCCGATCGTCTACACCGTGGACCGCATCCGCGACGGCCGGTCCTTCACCACCCGCCGGGTGGTCGCCGTCCAGCATGGCAAGCCGATCTTCCACCTCTCGGCGTCCTTCCAGGCGGACG
Source organism: Streptomyces sp. NPDC028722 (assembly GCF_040637655.1). Taxonomy (NCBI): domain Bacteria; kingdom Bacillati; phylum Actinomycetota; class Actinomycetes; order Kitasatosporales; family Streptomycetaceae; genus Streptomyces; species Streptomyces sp. NPDC028722. Next base: position 110,531 of record NZ_JBEZWU010000007.1, on the reverse strand, counting down.
AGGAGGGCCTGGAGCACCAGGCCGTCATGCCGCCCGCGCCCGACCCGGCGACCCTGCCCACCTCCCAGGAGCGGCTGCGCGGCTACGGCCACCTCGCGCCCGAGGTGGTGGAGCGCTTCCTGGAGGCCCGCGAGGCGATCGACCTCAGATACGTGGACGAGCCACCGTACGGAAGGTTCGGCGAGCCGCGCGACCCGCACTCCCAGGTGTGGTTCCGCACCAACGGCAAGCTCGGCGGCGCCGTCAGCGCGCTCGACGAGCCCCTGCTGCACGTCGTCCTCGCCACCTACGTCTCCGACATGACCCTGCTCGACTCCGTGCTGCTCGCGCACGGCCGCGGCGGCTGGGCCGTCGGTGACGTCGTCGGGGCCTCCCTGGACCACGCGATGTGGTTCCACCGGCCCTTCCGCGCCGACGAGTGGCTGCTGTACGACCAGGAGTCGCCCTCCGCCCACGGCGGCCGCGGCCTCGGCCAGGCCCGTATCTACACCCAGGACGGGCGGCTCGCCGTCACCGTCATCCAGGAGGGCGTCGTCCGCGTCCCGCGCTGAGCCGCCCCCTTGCCGGCCGCACACGGCGAGGCGGGCGGGAACCCCGGCCGGGGGACCCGCCCGTCTCGCCGTGCCCACGCCGTGCCGTCGGGGGGACTTGCCCCGACCCTCCGGCAGGACCCTCCGGCAGGGCCCGCGGTCCGCACGCCAGGTGGCGCGACATCCGTTGCCCAAGGTGACGTACGACGTATGTGGGATTAGGCTCTTATAGTGAAGCCGCAGCGAACGGCATGCTCGGCCGGCGAGGCACGGTTGCGTTCCGTGCCTCAGCCGCAGCACCCGAAGGCGCCATGACGTACGGGTGGGCTGCAGGCGCCGGCGAAGCGTCGTGCCGGTCATGACGCAGCGGTGACATCCGAAGACCGCGCCGCCACTTCCCCTTCGTCATGACGGCGCCGGCCATCCACCTCGTGACGTTCCCCGCGGGGAGCCGCGAGAGACGATGGGAACGGAAGGTATCTCCTATGCGATCACTACGCACGAGGCGTCTCGTCGCGACGTCAGCGGCCGGGCTGCTGCTGGCCGGCGGAGCCGCAATCGCCGGGGCGGGCACCGCGTCGGCGTCATCGGACCACCACGACAGTGGCAGTAGTTACAGCCGTCACTCCGACGACCACAACAGGGACCACAACAACTGGTGGAACAACGACGACGACCACGGCGGCCGGCGTCACAACAACGATGACAACGACAACGGCTACGGCTACGGCCACGGTGACCACGACAACGGCTATGGCCACGGTGACCACGACAACGGCTATGGCCGCGGTGACCACGGCAACGGCGGCCATGACAACGGCTACGGCGGTGACCACGGCAACGGCGGTCACGGCAACGGCTACGGCGGCGGTGACCACGGCAACGGCGGCCACGGCAACGGCGGTCACGGCAACCGGGGCTGACTGCCCCCGTTCCTACCAGCGCGGCGTGCGGCTCCGGTTCCCGGCCGGACCGCACGCCGCGGCACGCCGGCACGTGAGCACCTCAGGCCTGAAGTCCCGCCTGAGCCAGCAGATAAGCCGTCATCGGGTCGTAGTGACGGGGACTGACCACGTGGTCGTCCATCGGTACGGCGACCTGGAGCGTCCCCTCGGACTCGGCGAGGAACAGCGCCGGGTCGTTGCAGTCGGCGTACCCGACCGAGTCCACGCCGTGCTGTCCCGCGTACCCCGCCCAGCCGTGGTCGGCGACCACCAGATCCGGCAGCGGGCGCCCCTCGCGCTCGAGCCCCGTGAGAACGGCCCGCATCGGCTCACCCGAGTGCGTGTGCCACAGCGTCGCCCCGTGCTCCAGCACGGCCACGTCCGCGAACTGCATGACGTACCCCTCGTCCGTCCGCAGCCCGTCCGGGATGACGACGATCTCGCAGCCGGCGGCGCGCAGCGCGGCGGCCGTGGCCCGGTGCACGTCCAGCAGGCCGCCCGGGTGCCCGGTCGCGAACAGCACCCGCTGGCGCCCCTCGGCCGCCTTGCGCAGCCGCGCCGCCATGCGCTCCAGTGCGTCCACGGTCAGTTCGGGGTCGATGGTGTCCTGCCCGTACCGGTACTCGGGATCGTCGTTGACACCCACCCGCTCCGCCATCACCGCGAGCACGTCCTGCTCGTCCGTCCAGCGGTCGCCCAGCTCCAGGCCGAACCAGAAGGTGCGGACCCCGTTGGCGAGCTGACGGTAGTGGGAGAGGTTGTTCTCGCGGGGCGTGGCGACGTCCCCCGCGATACGGGTCCTCACCAGGTGGTCGACGAGCTGGGCGCGGCTGGGTGTCCCGGGTATCGGCATGGCTCCCATTGTGAGGCAGCGCCCCGCGCGCGTCCTCGGCATATCGCCCGCTGGGACGGGCGTCACCCGGCCCCGTCCGTCACTCCTGCCGCAGCGCGAACCACAGCTCCATACGCACGTCCGGGTCGTCCAGGTCGGCCGGCAGCAGGGCCGCGCAGCGGGCGATCCGCTGCCGCACGGTGTTGCGGTGCACGCCCAGCGCCACCGCCGTACGGTCCCAACTCCCGTGCAGCGACAGCCAGGTGCGCAGGGTCTCGGCGAGCGCCGGCTGCCCGGCGAGCGGTGCGAGCAGCGTCCGGGCGTGCGCCCGCGCCGCCGCCCGCGGCACCAGGTCCGCCAGGGCCGGCCGGGCGCCGTGCCGGACCAGGCGGACGCGGGTGGCGCGGGCCCGGGCCAGGGCCCGGGCCGCCTGCGTGTCGGCGGCCGGCCAGTCGCGCGGCGCCACGGCGGCACTGACCCCGAGCGTCCAGCCGGGCTGCGGCTCCGGTTCCCGCCCGGCCGGCACCAGCACCCGTACGGCGTCCCGGCCCACGTCGACCAGCGGCGATCCCAGGGCGGCGCCGAGGGCGGAGGCGGACACGGCGTCGTGCGGGCCGCCCCGGTCGGGGCCGCCCCGGTCCGGCCGCGCGTGCACGACGAGCCACTCACCGGCGCCCAGCAGCGGCGCCACCTCCTCGGGCGGGGCGCCCAGCAGCAGCCGTACCAGCGCGGAGGACCGGGCGGTGCCGGTGCCGCTGCGGTGCTCACCGGTCAGCAGGGACAGCAGGACGGCGGACACGGAGGCGATGGTGTGGTCACCGGGCTCCCGGCTGGGCGTGGCCACACCGAGCACGAAGCCCTCGCCGGCGCCGAGGGCGTAGACGGCGAGGTGGGTGGAGCCGAGGGTGTCGGTGGCGGAGGCGGGCAGGGGCCCGGGTCCGCCACCCGGCGTGCCGCCCGCCGTGTGGTCCGCCGGCGGTCTGACCACGCCGGTCAGCTTCGCCAGTGCCTCCCGCACGCCCTGCGCCGGCTCCCGGCCCGCCGATGCGATCGCGGTGCCGTCGGGGCCGTGCAGGACCGCGTGCCCGCCCAGCCGCTGGGCCAGCCGGCGCAGGACCGACGGCACCGGGTCCGGGCGGGAGGCCGCGGCGGCGAGGCTCTGCTGGGCCTCCGTGACGCGGCGCAGCTCGGCCAGCCGGGCCTGCGCCATCAGCTGCCACACCGCGCGGGCCACACCGGAGAAGGTGGTCTGCGGCGGGACCTCCAGCAGCGGCAGGCCGTGGTGGTCGCAGGCGGTGGCCAGGGCGGGGGGCACCGTGTCGTGCACCGGTGCCAGGCCGAAGCCGAGGGCCGCGCCGCCCGCGGCCACGATCCGGGAGACGTAGTCGTCGAAGTACGTCCCCGCTTCCGCCGCCCGGGGGATGTGCACCCCGGCCGTCAGCAGCAGCTCGCCGCCCAGCAGGTACGGGTACGGGTCGGCCATCTCGGAGGTGTGCGCCCAGTGGACGACGGCGTCCGGGTCCGAGGGGCCCGCGATCTGCCGCAGCCCGAGGTCCTCCCGGGCCAGCAGGGCCGCGAGCGGCACGGGCGGGGTCGGGGGTACCGCTGGGCTGATCGTCTCCGGCATGGTGTGCGTTTCCTCCATCCCGCCCCGCTCCACTGGATGAAACGTACTCTTCGCAGTCGCTTTCCGGCCACCTAGTGTCGTCAGGGAACGGCAGCCGCGGGTACGGGCGGATGTCCCCGCGATCCGCTGCCGTCGCACCCCACCCCCACGCCCCCGCACGACACGCCACCGAAGTCAGCGAAGGAGCACCGCCCATGGCCGTCGACTACACAGTGATCGTCGTCTATCTCGCCGGCATGCTGGGCATGGGCTGGTGGGGCATGCGCCGGGCCAGGTCCAAGAGCGACTTCCTGGTGGCCGGCCGCCGCCTCGGACCCGCGATGTACTCCGGCACCATGGCGGCGATCGTCCTCGGCGGCGCCTCCACCATCGGCGGCGTGGGCCTCGGCTACCGGTACGGCCTGTCCGGCGCCTGGATGGTCTTCACCATCGGCCTCGGCCTGCTCGCCCTGTCGGTCTTCTTCTCCGCCCGCATCGCCCGCCTGAAGGTCTACACGGTCTCCGAGATGCTCGACCTGCGCTACGGCGGCCGGGCGGGAGTCATCTCCGGCGTGGTGATGTGGGCGTACACCCTCATGCTGGCGGTGACGTCCACCATCGCCTACGCCACGATCTTCGACGTCCTGTTCGACATGAACCGCACGGTCGCGATCGTCCTCGGCGGCTCGATCGTCGTCGCCTACTCCACCCTCGGCGGCATGTGGTCCATCACGCTCACGGACATGGTCCAGTTCGTCGTCAAGACCGTCGGCGTGCTGCTCCTGCTGCTGCCGATCGCCGTCGTCCGGGCGGGCGGCTTCGCCGAGATGAAGGCCCGGCTGCCCGCCTCGTACTTCGACCCGCTGGGCATCGGCGGCGAGACGATCTTCACCTACGTCCTGATCTACACGTTCGGCATGCTGATCGGGCAGGACATCTGGCAGCGCGTGTTCACCGCCCGCAGCGACAGGACCGCCAGGTGGGGCGGCACGGTGGCCGGAACCTACTGTCTGGCCTACGCCCTCGCCGGCGCGGTGATCGGCACGGCCGCCAAGGTCCTCTACCCCGACCTGGGCAACCCCGACGACGCCTTCGCCACCATCGTCAAGGACCAACTCCCCGTCGGCGTGCGCGGACTGGTGCTGGCCGCCGCCCTCGCCGCCGTGATGTCGACGTCCTCCGGCGCCCTGATCGCCTGCGCCACGGTCGCCAACAACGACATCTGGTCCCGGCTCCGCGGTGCCGTACGACGGGACGGTGACGGCCACGACGAGGTCGCGGGCAACCGGGCCTTCATCCTCGTCATGGGCGTGGCCGTGATCGGCACCGCGATCGCCCTGAACAACGTGGTCGAGGCCCTCACCGTGGCCTACAACCTCCTCGTCGGCGGCCTGCTCGTCCCCATCCTCGGCGGCCTGCTGTGGAAGCGGGGCACGGCCCGGGGCGCGCTGGCCTCGGTCGCCGTCGGCGGCCTGGCCGTCATCGGGCTGATGGCCGGCTACGGCATCCTCGCCGACGAGCCCGTCTACTACGGCCTGCCGGCCTCCCTCGTGGCCTACGTCGCCGTCTCCCTGGCGACGCGGCCCACCGACGAGGCGGTCCTCGCCGCCTGGCGCGAACGCCTCGCCGGACGGTCCCCCGAACTCGTGTCCGAACCGGCCCCGGCTCCCCAGTAGAGTCGTAGGGAAAGCAGTACATGCGCGACGAAGCGCAGGAAAGAAGGCATTCGACCATGAGCAGCAACGAGACGCCCCGCGGCCCCGTGGACTCCTCCCGCATCCCGCGGTACGCCGGCCCCGCGACCTTCGCCCGGCTGCCCCGCCTCGACGAGGTCGGCACCGCCGATGTCGCCGTCGTGGGCGTGCCGTTCGACTCCGGCGTCTCGTACCGGCCGGGCGCCCGCTTCGGCGGCAACGCCATCCGCGAGGCGTCCCGGCTGCTGCGCCCGTACAACCCGGCGCAGGACGCGTCCCCGTTCGCCCTCGCCCAGGTCGCGGACGGCGGCGACATCGCCGTGAACCCGTTCAACATCAACGAGGCCGTGGAGACCGTCGAGGCCGCCGCGGACGAGCTGCTCGGCACCGGCGCCCGCCTGATGACCCTCGGCGGCGACCACACCATCGCCCTGCCGCTGCTGCGCTCGGTCGCGAAGAAGCACGGCCCGGTCGCCCTGCTCCACTTCGACGCCCACCTCGACACGTGGGACACCTACTTCGGCGCCGAGTACACCCACGGCACCCCGTTCCGCCGCGCCGTCGAGGAGGGCATCCTCGACACCGAGGCCCTCTCCCACGTCGGCACCCGCGGCCCGCTGTACGGCAAGCAGGACCTCACCGACGACGAGAAGATGGGCTTCGGCATCGTCACCTCCGCCGACATCTACCGCCGCGGCGCCGACGAGGTCGCCGACCAGCTGCGCCAGCGCATCGGCGACCGCCCGCTGTACATCTCCATCGACATCGACTGCCTCGACCCGGCCCACGCGCCCGGCACCGGCACCCCGGAGGCGGGCGGCATGACCTCCCGCGAACTCCTGGAGATCCTGCGCGGCCTGGCCTCCTGCAACCTGGTCTCGGCGGACGTCGTCGAGGTCGCGCCGGCGTACGACCACGCCGAGATCACCTCGGTCGCCGCCTCCCACACGGCGTACGAACTCACCACCATCATGAGCCGCCAGATCGCGGCGGCCCGGAAGGACGCGGAAGCGAAGTGACGCACGACCACGACCTGGTGCTCCGCCCGACGGCCGCGCAGACGGAGGCCGCGCTGAACCCGCCCGCCGGCCGCAACGGCGGAGACCTGGTCGTGGAGACCCTGGCCGGGCTCGGCGCCACCACGGTCTTCGGCCTGCCCGGCCAGCACGCCCTCGGCATGTTCGACGCGCTGCGCCGCTCCACCCTCCACTACGTCGGCCTGCGGGTGGAGAACAACGCGGGCTTCGCGGCGGACGCCTACGGCAGGATCACCGGCGAGGCGGCCCCGCTGCTGCTGTCGACGGGCCCGGGCGCCCTGACCTCGCTCGCCGCCCTCCAGGAGGCCGCCGCCGCCTCCGCCCCCGTCCTGGCGATCAGCAGCCAGATCCCGACGGCGGGCCTGGGCGGCGGCCGGCACGGCTACCTCCACGAACTCCCCGACCAGGCGGCCTCGTTCCGAGGGGTCGTCAAGTCGGTCCACACCGTGCGCACCCAGTCCCAGATCCCCTCCGCCGTCGCGGCGGCCTGGAAGTCCGCGCTCACGGTCCCGCACGGACCGGTGTGGGTGGAGATCCCCCAGGACGTGCTCCTCGCGGAGACGGCCCTGCCCGTGGTGACGGCGATCGACGCGACCCCCGACGACCTCGTCCCGCGCCCCGAACTGACGGCGGTGGCCGCGGACCTGCTGTCGAACGCGGCCCGGCCGGTGATCATCGCGGGCGGCGGAGTCGTACGGTCGGACGCGTCGGGCAAGCTGCTCCAGCTGGCCGAGAAGCTGGACGCGCCCGTCGTGACGACGTTCGGCGGCAAGGGCGCCTTCCCCTGGGAGCATCCGCTGTCCCTGCGGTCCTGGCTGGAGGACCGGCACACCACGGACTTCCTGGAGGACGCGGACGTCCTGCTCGTGGTCGGCTCCGGCCTCGGTGAACTCTCCTCGAACTACCACACGTTCAAGCCTCGCGGCCGGGTCGTCCAGATCGAGGCGGACGCCGGCAAACTGGAGTCCAACCACCCGGCCCTGGGCATCCACGCCGACGCCCGCCTGGCCCTCCAGGCCCTGCTGGAGACGGTGCGGGAGCGGACGGACGCATCGGCGCCGGACCGCGTACGGGACCTCCTGGCGAGGGTCGCGGACCGCATCGCGTCCCAGGAACTCACCCTGGAACAGGACGTGCTGGCCGCCGTCCGCGCCGCCCTGCCCGCCGGTTCCCCGTCCTTCTGGGACATGACCATCCTCGCCTACTGGGCCTGGTCCGCCTTCGACGCCCAGGGCCCCAACACCATGCACTCGGCCCAGGGTGCCGGCGGCCTCGGCTACGGCTTCCCGGCGGCACTCGGCGCGGCGACGGCCGACCCGACCCGCCCGGTACTGGCGGTGTCCGGCGACGGCGGCGCCCTGTACTCCCTCGCGGAACTGGCCACGGCCCGCCAGTACGACCTCCCGGTCACCTGGCTGATCGTCGACGACGGCGGCTACGGCATCCTGCGCGAATACATGACGGACACCTTCGGCCGGGCGACGGCGACAGAACTGACCCGCCCGGACTACGTGGCCCTCGCCGAGTCCTTCGGCGTCCCGGGCGTCCGTACGACCCCCGAGACCCTACGAGCCGACCTGACCGAGGCCCTCGCCTCCCCGGGCCCGTCGGTGGTCGTACTCCCGGCGGTACTGAGGATGTTCGCCCCGACGCACCTGGGCTGACCGACGTCGGGCAGCAGCAGCTCGGCCCGCACCGCCTTGCCGATGCCGCGCCGACGCGGGCAACAGCCCAGCATGCGGCCAGGGCGCGGATGACGGTGAGGCCACGGCCTCGCTCGTCGTCGTCCGCCGCCGTTCCCGGCACCGGCCGGGCGCAGTCGGCATCGGCCACCTCCACGCGGAGCCGGCCGCGGTACCGGGCGACAAGCACGCTGATCCGGCCGAGCACGGGTCGCCCGGATGACGGCACGGCAGGCAGGGGTGCTCAAGGCGGAGGGCGTCGCCGAAGCGCGCAAGGCGGCCGGGGTGTTCGTCCGGGAGTTCAGGCCCGTCCGGCGCTGGGGATCGAGCGGCTCGCACGCCGGCGGTGAGACGAGGGGCGGTCCGTCTGGTCGGCGGACATCGGGGACCGGGAGCTGGTGGTCGACTCGGTCGAGGTGACGGAGGAGCCGGCACCGGCCGCCGTGGCGGCCGTCCTGGGGCTCGGCGAGGACGAGCCGGCCTGCGTGCGTCGGCGCCGCTTCGTGCTCGACGGCAAGCCGGTGGTCCTGTCGACGTCTACCTCCCGGCGGTCCTCGGTCGCCGGCACGCCGATCACCCAGCCGGAGACCGGACCCGGAGGCACGTACGCCAGGCTCGCCGAACTGGGGCACGGGCCCGTCCGCTTCCGGGAGGAGATCCGGTCCCGGATGCCCGGGCGGGACGAGGCCGAGCGGTTGGCGCTCACCGTCGGAGTGCCCGTCGTGCTGATCGCGCGTACCGCCTTCGACGCCGAGGGGCTGGTCGTCGAGGTCAACGAGATGGTGCTCGACTCGTCGGCCTACGTGCTGGAGCACGACTCCGAGGCGTGAGGCGGTAGTTGGGGTGATCATGCTCCGGGGGCCTGACCGGGCCCCGTGTGATCGGCTTGCCGAGGACCTCGTCAGGAAGCGGGAGCGGCGGAGCCGCGCCGACGCCGGGCACCTGCGGATCCACGCCCGGGAGCCGACGACGGAGCGCGCCAAGGGATATCAGGGGCGCTGGCGCGCGGTGTGGTCCGTCGAGGTCGCCGACCCGAGGTGCCGGCCCGACGGGGACGGGGACGGCTGCGACCCCTACGTCACGGCGGTGGACGCCGCCACCCGGGCGGTCGTCGACTGACGGGTGACCCCGTAACCGGTGGGAGCCGGGTGAGGGATCGCGGCCCGGGCAAGGAGCCCGCGCCTTCTCGAACGCACGCCCCGCGAACACACGTACAACCCCCCGCCGTTCTGGCGAGTCTTCCCCGACAGCGCACGGGTGCGCTCAAAGGCGTTCAGGGGGACGCCCGTTCGACGTTCAAGGGGAACTTTCCATGACTTTCCGGATATCCGGCCGGGCCAGAGTGCTCGCGGCCGCCGTCGGTGCCGCGCTGCTCGTACCGGCCGTCGTCGCCGCCACCCCGGCCGCCGCCACGACGCCCACCGTCAGTTGTACGTCCGCCAAGGCGGGCCTCGCCGACAAGCTGAAGAAGGACATCACGGCCGCCCTGGCGAACCGCAAGGGCACCGTCGCCGTCGGCCTGTACGACCGCGGCACCAAGACGACCTGCACGCTGCGCGCCACCACCGCGTACGACTCGGCCAGCAGCGTCAAGGTCACCGTGCTCGCCACGCTGCTGTGGGACGCCAAGAAGCACAACCGGTACCTGACGGCCACCGAGCAGTCGCTCGCCAAGGCCATGATCACGCAGTCGGACAACACCGCGACCAGCAAGCTCTGGAAGCAGCTCGGCGTGACGAAGATCAAGGGTCTCCTGACCGCCGCCGGGATGGCGAAGACCGTGCCGGGCGCGAACGGCTACTGGGGTCTGACCCAGGAGAACGTCACCGACGAGCAGAAGCTGCTCAAGCTGGTCACCGCGAAGAACAGCGTGCTGAGCGACAACTCCCGCGCCTACGTCCTGAAGCTGATGGGCCAGGTCGTCTCCTCGCAGCGCTGGGGCACCCCGGCCGGTGCGCCGTCGTCCGTCGCCGTGCACGTCAAGAACGGCTGGCTCCAGCGCTCCACGCACGGCTGGCGCGTGCACAGCCTGGGCACGTTCAACGGTGCCGGCCACGACTACATGGTCACCGTGCTGACGCAGGACAACAGCACCATGGACTACGGCGTCACCACCATCCAGAACGTCGCCAGGGCCATCCACAAGGACCTGGTGCCGACCACCTCCGGCGTCACCCGCTACACCCCGACCACGCAGCCGCGCGAGGCGTTCGTCGCCGTACCGCCGCAGGCCTGAGCAGCCGGGGCCTCGCGACCCACCGTCGTGAGGCCCTCCCGTCAGCAGCCGAGCACGCGGTCGGCCGCCCTGGGCACGGCTTTGCGCCTACCGGAAGCCGAGGTGCGGATCGGTGCCGGCCAGTTCACCGCTGGCGGCCCACAGGCGAGCGGCGACGGCCCGGTCGGCCATATGGGAGGGGACGGCCTCACGCCGGGGTGTGCCACGCAGGCCGAAGACCCTCGGCCCCCACAGCTGGCCTCCCCGCACCGCCGGATCGAGGACGGCACGCACCACGGGCCATGCTCCGGCGTCCTTGCCCTGCACCAGGAGCCCGGCGGGCAACGCGCGCAACCGCTCGCCGGGGGACGTCACGCGTACCGGCGGACGGGACGGGGTGAGGGAGTCCAGTGCGCCGCCGGGGTGGGCCACCACACTGAGCACCGTGCTGCCGCGGGCACGCAGGCGGCGATCGAGTTCGAAGCCGAAGCACATCTGCGCCAGCTTCGACCGGCCGTAGGTGCGCTTGGGCCGGTAGTCCCGGACCGACTCCAGATCCTCCAGGGCCAGTCGCTCGGAGCGCGCCGCGAAGCTTCCCACTGTCACGATGCGGCCTGCCGGTGCCGCGGACAGCAGGGGGGCCAGCCACTGGGTGAGAGCGAAGTGGCCGAGGTGGTTGGTGCCGAACATCAGCTCGTGGCCGTCCTCGGTCTCCCTGCGCGGCGGGTCGTCGAGCGCGACCCCCGCGTTGTGGACCACCGCGTCGAGACGATCGAGGTCCAGCCTGTCCACGGCGGTCCTCAGGGACGACAGGTCGGCGAGGTCCAGCCGCATGTGCCGTACGTGCGCGCCGGAGACGCGTGAGCGGATCGAGGCCATGGCGGCGTCCGCCTTCGCGGCGTCCCGGCTGCCGAGTACGACGACGGCGCCCGTGGCGGCGAGCTGCTCGGCGACGAAGTAGCCGATTCCGGCGTTGCCCCCGGTGACCAGGAAGACCCTGCCCTCGGCGGAGGGCAGCCGGTGGACGTGCCACGGTCGGCTCGGGGATGCGGAAGACACGAGGACAGGCTTCTTGCGATCGGGGCGGCGTGCTCATGGGGAGCACCGACCCGCCCAAGGTCGCAACGTCCACCGACATACCGCCGACAGACCACGGTGACCGCCGACAGGTTTCCGACACCCCTGCGGAGAACCGCGGTGACCGACATGGCCGCTACGCCGCGCCCGGCACGGAACCGGGCGCGAACGCGGCGCGGCCCGGCGGAGGGCTCAGTGGTCGAGTCGGGCGTCCGGGGCACCCCGGCCGATCACCACCAGGCGATCCCTAGTCGGCCGGTACCGTCAGCGCGACCGTGTCGCCGCTCGTCACGGCGAAGGTGCCGGACTTGCCGGCGATGACCGTGTCGCTGTGGACGGCCGTGCCCGCCGAGGTCCTCTCCGTCAGGGTGAGGGTCCGGTTCGTGAGATTCGTGACCGCGAACTGGGTGGCCCCGGCCTGGACGCCGTCACCCTGCTCGGCGATGCCGGGTAGGAACACGAAGGTCTGCACGGTCACCAGGTTGCCCGAGCTGCCCTTCTGCACGATCAGCACATCCCCGGTGGCCGCTGCCGCCGGGCTCTCCGAAGCCGCGACGGCGCCGAGCCCCGCCAGCAGCGCGAGGACGGCTCCGACCGCGGCGCGGCGTCTGCCGGTTGTGGTCCTCATCGTCTTCCCCTCCCTGTTCGTGCCCCGTCCCAGGAGGGGGCGGCGGCCGTGGCGCTGAGCCTCGCGGGGCGGGCGGGGGTCGCGAAAGAGGTGCGGCGGGGCGCACGAATGCACACGGGTGGCGCCGCTCGGCCGGAACAGACCACCGACGTAAGGGTGTCGCCGTCGCCCGGCCCTCTTTGGCGGTCCTCTGCCCCGTGGTCGTCTCCCTGATCCGCCGAACTCCCGTGCCTGCGAACATGCGTACAGCCGTCGTCCGTCCCGGCGTCGCGGCAGGCGGTGCCGGGACACGGCCGACGGTGACCGCAGGACGCCCGAACGACGTTCCAGGGGGACGCTCTTCATGACCCACCGGATATCCGGCCGAGCCGGGGCACTCACGACCGCTCTCGGCGCCGCACTGCTCGTCTGCGCCACCGCCCTTCCGGCCGCGGCGGCGCCCACGGGCACCGTCACCTGCACGTCCGCCAAGGCGGGTCTGGCAGACAAGCTGAAGAAGGACATCACGGCCGCCCTCGCGAACCGCGAGGGCACCGTCGCCGTCGGCCTGTACGACCGCGGCACCAGGACGACGTGCACGCTGAACGCCACCACCGCCTTCGACTCGGCCAGCACCGTCAAGGTCACCGTGCTCGCCACGCTGCTGTGGGACGCCAGGAAGCACAACCGGTACCTGACCGACACCGAGACGGACCTCGCCACGGCCATGATCACCCAGTCGGACAACGACGCGACCAGCACACTGTGGAAGCAGCTCGGTGCCGCGAAGGTCCAGGGTTTCCTGACCGCCGCCGGGATGACCAGGACCGTGCCGGGCGCGGACGGTTACTGGGGTCTGACCCAGGAGGACGTCACCGACGAGCAGAAGCTGCTCCAGCTGATCACCGCCAGGAACAGCGTGCTGAGCGACAACTCCCGGGCGTACATTTTGAAGTTGATGGGGCAGGTGGTCGCGGACCAGCGCTGGGGCACTCCGGCCGGTGCGCCGTCCTCGGTCTCCGTGCACGTCAAGAACGGCTGGCTCCAGCGCTCCACGCACGGCTGGCGCGTGCACAGCCTGGGCACCTTCAACGGTGCCGGCCACGACTACATGGTCACCGTGCTGACGCAGGACGACAGCACCATGGACTACGGCGTCGCCACCATCCAGAGCGTCGCCACGGCGATCCACAAGGACCTCGTGCCGGTCACCGTCGGCGTCACCCGCTACACCCCGACCACGCAGCCGCGCGAGGCGTTCGTCGCCGTACCGCCGCGGAGCTGATCCGGGGCCGCGGCCTCACGGGGCGGTCTCCCGCCGGACACGGTGACCTGACCGCCGCCCGGGGTCAGGTGTGGTCCTGCCCGTCGCACGCGCCGGGTTCCGGCTCGTCCAGGAGGCCGCTCTGGGCGGTCAGATAGGCGAGCTGGGCCCGGCTCTTGCTGCCGAGCAGGTCCGAGACCTTCTTCAGGTGGGTGGCCACGCTGCGGGTGCTCATGCCGAGCCGGCCGGCGATGGCGGCGTCCGTGTACCCGTCGACCATGAGGCGCAGCACCCGCAGCCGGGTCTCGTCGGTGAGCAGCCGGGGACGCTGCTGGTCCTGTTCGTAGACGATCGGGTCGCCCCGCTCCCAGGCGTGCTCGAAGACCGAGACGAGGAAGTGCACCACGCCGGGATCGGTGACCCGCAGGGCGTGGTCGCGGTGCTCCTTCTCCTTGTCGGGGATGAACGCCACCGAGCGGTCGTAGATGAGTAAACGGTCGAACACCTCGTCCACGGTGCGTACCTGGACGCCGACCGCGGTGACGGCCTTGATGTAGTCGAGCGTCGGGCCGTGGGCCCGCACCGTGTGCTGGTAGAGGCGGCGCTGGAGCACGCCCCTGCGCTGGGCCTCCAGGGCGAGCGGCAGGGATCTGACGAGCATGTGTTCGGGTCTGCCGCCGCCGGGATGCGCGGTCAGCACCTCGCGTGCGGCGGACCGGGCCGCCTCGTCCACCGCGGCGGTGATCAGCGATGCCCCGGTGAGCCGCTGCACCACGTCGGCGTCCTTCTGGCGCAGATCCCGGTAGACGCCCTCCACCTGTGACATCGTCGTGCGGACGGCGGTCAGGGCCTGCTGCTTCTCCAGGATCCCCTGTTCCAGGGGGCCGGTCAGGGCGGCCGTGGCCACCTCGGGCGGGACGGGTACCAGTGTCCGCGGATCGCCCACCGCGGGCGTCAGCAGGCCGAGCGCGAGCAGACAGTCCGGGACGCGCTCCCGTCCGGCTCCTCCGGACCTGACGGCGCTCCGGTAGAACTCCGCGCCTTCGCGGCAGAGTTCTGTTTGGCCGTCACCCTCACCTATGTCCGTTTTGCTGCACACGACTCCCCCTTCGCACTTCTGCAATGCAAGATCATGAGGCCTGGAATCGCTTCCGGCAACTTCCCCGGCGGGGCATTCTTTCCGTGCAGGGGCGGCGATCACATGAATGGCTGCCCGCACGTATCCAGGGGGGACTGGAAAATGAAGCGCTCTCAGGTGGTCCGCAGATTCACAGGCGCCGTCGCGGTGTTCACCGCGGCCCTCGCATTCTCCGCCGGCCTTCTCGGTGCCGGCCGCGACGCCGGGACGGCCACCAGCATGGTCGCGCACATGAGCGACGACAGCTGGGGATGAGCAGCGACCTTTCGGCGTGACGCTCCGTCATGACCGAGCAGGAGCAGACCGTTTGACGGCGGCGCCGGCCGGGGGGCCGGCCGGCGCCGCCGTCCGGTCGTAAGAATTCCGTGTGAGAACCGCCGTATGGCCATGTTCGCATGCCGAAATTGTGAGGAGACAACGAATGAGCCTTGCTGTAATGGCCCCGAAGTGCCTCGTCTGCGATACCGAATTCCAGGTGCAGGAGGACTGGGAGAAGGGTGAGATCACCGAGTGTGCCGCCTGCGGGCAGGAACACGAGGTGGTCGAGAAGTCCGACTCCGTGGTGCGCCTCGACCTCGCTCCCGAGGTGGAAGAGGACTGGGGCGAGTGACGGACGCCGACCAGGTCCTGCTCTCGGTCACGATGCTGCGCCCCGAGGAGAAACTCCTCCTCGGGGCGCTGCGCGCCCAGGGTCTCGCGGCCCGGCCGCTGCTCCTGGAGGACCTCTCCGCGGTCGTGGCCGGAGAGACCGGCCCGGCCTCCCTCGCCCTGATCAGGAACCTGTCCCACCGCGAGGCGATCAGCGTCTCCCGCCGGCTGGAACACGCCGGCGTCACCACGCTGAACCGGGCCGCGGCCATCGAGACCTGCAACGACAAGGGCCTCCAGGCCCTGCTCTTCGCCCGGTACGGCATCCCGCACCCCGCCACCCGGCACGCCTTCAGTTACGACCAGGTCCGCACGCGCGTCGCGGAGCTGGGCCTGCCCGCCGTCGTCAAACCGGTCAGCGGGTCGTGGGGACGCGGGGTGACCAAGATGGCGAACGCCGAGTGCGTGGAGGCGTGGGCCGGCGGCCGTGAGTCCGCGGACGCCACGGGCAAGCTGTTCCCCGTCGTCGTGCAGGAGTACGTCGACAAGCCGGGCCACGACCTGCGGGTGGTGGTCGTCGGGCGCAGCCCCGTGGTCGCGATCCAGCGTGTCTCGGACGACTGGCGCACCAACACCCACCTGGGCGCCGAGGTCCGGCGCATCGAGGTCACCCCCGAGATCGAGAAGCTCTGCGGGCAGGTCGTCGACGTCCTCGGCCCCGGCTTCTACGGCGTGGACCTGGTCGAGGACCGGACCACCGGGGACCTGCTCGTGCTCGAAGTCAACGCCAATCCCGAGTTCGCCCGCTCCTCCGCCCAGCACGGTGTGGACGTCGCGGGCCTGCTCGCCGCGTACGTCGTGGAGCAGCTCGCCGCCGCGGCCGTATGACCCGGATGGGCCCGCACAAGACCGGAGAAGAACCGACACCCATGGAACTGTTCGACACCGCCACGGTGCTCACCCGCGTCCTCACCTCGGGCGTGGTGATGAGCATCGAGAAGAGCGACCGGGAACTGCCCGGTCTGGAACGGCTGCTGACCAAGCAGACCGGGCGCGCCAGGGCCGTCCTCCTCAACAGCCGCACCGGCGCCCTGCACGCCGCCCTGGCCGGTCAGGGCATCGGGCACGGCGGCACCGCCGTCGTCGACGACATCGACGACGCCGGCCGGGCGTTCCTGGGCTGGCTCGGCGTCACCGTCACGGCCGACGGGGGCCCGGTGACGTACGACCACGTGGCCCTCGGCCCGGAGAACGCCGGCCGCCTGCCCGAGCTGGCCGCCCGCGCCACCGCGCCCGCGCTGGTGGTGGACCTCACCGGGCTCGGCTTCGGGCCGGCCGCCGCCGTACTGACCGACGACGAGCTGATCTGGGCCCGCGCGGAACGGCTGAAGATCTTCGGCGCCCACGACCTGCGGACCATGTGGACGCAGGAGGAGGCCGACCTCTCCCTGGTGCCCGGCGTCCAGTTCAACTACCGGCTCAGCCCGCTCGTGGCCGCCTGCGCGCGGATGGCCCTGACCCAGGCGGCCCGCCCCGCCGCCCCCTCCGGAGCCCGCTCATGATCACCGACTTTCCCGCGGCTCCGCTGCCGCTTCCCGACGCCGCCGCCGTCGAGGAGGAACTCGCCGCCCTCGGCGGGGGCGAGATGATCCCCAAGGCGCTGCGCCGCACGATCTTCCCGGTCATCACCAAGGAAGACGTCTTCCACCTGATGCTCGCCCAGCGGCAGGCACCGGAGAAGGTCGTCGCCGACTTCGCCGACGCCTACCGGGCCTACGTCGGCGCCGCCCACGCCCTGCCCACCGCCAGCGGCACCTCCAGCCTGCACATGGCCCTGGTCGGCGCGGGCGTCCGGCCCGGCGACGAGGTGATCGTCCCGGCGTTCACCTTCATCGCCACCGCCCAGGCCGTCGTCGCCGCCCACGCCGTCCCGGTGTTCGTCGACATCGACCCGGTCACCTACTGCATGGACCCGGCGGCGGCCGCCGCCGCGATCACCGACCGCACCCGCGCCCTGATGCCGGTGCACGTCCACGGTCTGCCCGCCGACGTGCCCGCCCTGCGCGCCCTCGCGGACCGCCACGGCATCGCCCTGGTGGAGGACGCCTCGCACGCCCACTCCGCGAAGATCGGCGAGCGGGTCGCCGGCTCCCTCGGCGACGCGGCCGGGCAGAGCCTGATGGCCGACAAGAACTTCCCGCTCGGCGGCGAGGGCGGCATCGCCTTCTTCGCCACCGGCCAGGCGTACGAGCGCGCCACCGCCTACCTGGAGCGGCACGGCATCGACTACGGCATGTCCTGGGTCGCCGCCGCCTTCGGCAGCAGCCAGCTGAGGCGCCTGCCGTACTACGACCGGATCCGCGCCCGCAACGCCGCCCTGCTCGGCGAAGCCCTGGACGGCACCGGCCTGTTCGCGCCGCCGCACGTACCCGACGGCCACGTCCACGCCTACAACATGTACCGGATCACCCTGCGCCCCGAGGCCGTCGGACTGGACGACCTGCCGGTGTTCGCGGTGAAGGAGGCGGCGCACGAACTGCTCGTCGCCGAGGGCGTGCCGGCCCGCGAGTGGCAGAACACGCCCATCCCGTGCCACCTGCCCTTCCGGCACCGGGACGGCTTCGGGGGCGGCTATCCGTTCACGCTGAACCCGGCCGCCGTACGCGACCACCGCCCGCAGGACTTCCCCGTCACGCTGGGCATGCTCGACTCCACCCTGGTGCTCTGCCGCGAGCTGCGCTCCCCGGTCGAGTACGAGCGCATCCTGCGCTACGCCGACGCCTTCCGGAAGGTCGCCCGCCGGCCCGACGCGATCCGCAAGCTCGTCGAGACGCGCGAGTACCGGCGCCCGTACGAGAAGGCGGCCCGCCTTGGCTGACACGCCCGCGCACGAGAGGATCCGCGTCGCCGTCATCGGCGCCAGCGGCTACACCGGCGGCGAGGTGATCCGCCTGCTGCTCGAACACCCCCACGTCGAGCTGGCGTTCCTGTCCGCGGAGCGCGCCGCGGGCGCCGCCGTCGGCAGCGTCCACCCCTGGCTGCGCAACCACCCGCGGACGGCCGGCCTCACCTTCCGCCCGCTCGCCGAGCTGGCGGACACCGAGCCGGTCGACATCGCCTTCGGCTGCCTGCCGACCGGCACCCTGCCCGAGCGGCTGCCGCTGATCGCCCAGCACGCGAAACGGGTGCTGAACCTCGGCGGCGACTTCCGGCTGCGGGACACCGGCGACATCCGCCGGCACTACCCGGACACCGCCGCCCACCCGCCGCAGGAGGACTTCGCCTACTACGTCCCCGAGCTGAGCCCCGCCGTCCCCGGCGGCCGCTTCGTCAACCTGCCCGGATGCATGGCCGTCACCACCATCTACGCCCTCTACCCGCTGTTCGCCCAGGGCGAGCCGCTGGTCACCGACCGGATCGTCGTCGACGCCAAGACCGGCTCCACCGGCGGCGGACGCGGCAGCGGCGAACCGCCGGCCGAACGCACCGGCAACTTCCGCGTGCACAAGCTGCACGGCCACCGGCACGCCCCGGAGATCCGGCAGGCCCTCGCCGACTTCACGGGCACCGAGGTCGACCTCCGCTTCTCCACGCACAGCCTCGACGTGGCCCGCGGCATCATGGTCACCGCCTACAGCGAACTGCGCGACGGGGTCACGGCACTGGACGTCAAGCGCGCCTACGCCAAGGCGTACGTGGGCCGGCCGTTCGTACGGGTGCGCCCCGCGCCCAAGGCACCGCAGGATTTCCCGATGCTCAAGGCCGTCGTCGGCTCCAATGTCGCCGAGGTCGCCCTCTCCGTCCGGGACGGTCAGTGCGTCACCGTCGCCGCCCTCGACAACCTGATCAAGGGCGCCGCCGGGCAGGCCGTGCAGGCCATGAACCTGATCTCCGGCTTCCCCGAGGCGGCCGGACTGCCCACCACGGCGGTGTCGCCATGACCCGTCCCCTGTACGTCGTCAAGGCGGGCAGCGCCACCCTCGACCACGGCACCGTGCTCAAGGAGATCGCGGACCTGGTGGCCCGCGGCGCCCGGGTGCTGCTGATCGCCGGCGGCGCCACCGGCATCGAACGCCACTACACCGCGATCGGCCGTCCGATACCCCGGCTCCGGCTCGCGAACGGCGACGAGGTGCGCTACTGCCCGCCCGAGGAGATGGCCCACCTGGTCGACGCCTACGAGCGCGTCACCCTGCCCGCGGTCGAACAGGGCCTGCGGGACCTCGGGCTGGACGCCTTCACGGCCGTCGCCGCCCGCGGCCGGCTGGTCACCGGCCGGGCCAACCGCCCGCTGAAGGCCCTGTCCGCCGAGGGCCGGCCCGTCGTCGTCCGCGACCACCGCGCGGGCCTGCCCACCGAGGCCGACACCGCACGGCTGACGGCCCTGCTGGAGGCCTACGACGTCGTCTGCCTGTCCCCGCCGGTCGCCGACGCGGCGGGCGGCGCCCCGCTGAACGTCGACGCCGACGTGCTGGCCGCGGTCCTCGCCCTCACCCTGGACGCCGACCACCTGCGCCTGGTCACCGGCACCGCCGGACTGCTCACCGACCCGGCCGACCCGGCCTCGACGCTGACCGACGCCTACCCCGGCGACGCCGCGCGCTACGCCGGGGGCAGGATGCGGCAGAAGGTCCGGGCCGCCGAGATCGCCCTGGAGGGCGGCAGCGCGGACGTCGCCATCACCGGCCCCCACACCATGGGCGACCTCGCGGGCTGGACCCGCTTCTGGCGCACCCGGCAGCCCACCGCCGACCTCACCCTGCTCACCCGGGTGGTCGGCGTCCCGTCCGTCTCGGGCGACGAGGCCGAACTCGCCGCCTACCTGGCCGAATGGTGCCGGGAACGCGGCATGGAGGCCCACGTCGACGCGGTCGGCAACCTGGTCGCCGCCCGGGGCCGCGGCTCCCGCCGGCTGCTGCTCCTCGGCCACCTCGACACGGTCCCGCACCGGTGGCCCGCCGCCTGGCGCGGGGAGGAGCTGTGGGGGCGGGGCAGCGTCGACGCCAAGGCCAGCCTCGCCGCGTTCCTGGAGGTCCTCGCGCACGCCGACATCCCCGAGGACGGCCGGCTCGTCGTGGTCGGCGCGGTCGAGGAGGAGATCTCCTCCTCCAAGGGCGCCTTCCACGCCCGCGACCACTACCCGGCGGACGCGGTCGTCATCGGCGAACCCAGCGGCGCGCACAAGCTGACCCTCGGCTACTTCGGGCTGTTCAAGCTGAGGGTGACGGCCGCCGTGACCACCGGTCACTCGGCCGGCCTGGACGCGGTGTCCGCGCCGGACCGCCTCATCGCCGCGCTCGCCGACATCCGGGCCGGCGTCCTGGCCGCCGCGCCGGACGCGCTCAGCGCCGTCATCGAGTTCGGCAGCGAGAGCGGACGGCAGCACAGCCGGGGCACCGGCATCCTCAACTTCCGCGTACCGCCGGGGGCCGACCTGGACGCGCTGCGCGCAGCCGCGCTGGCCCACACCGGCGACGGCGTCACCGTCGAGGTGCTGCGTGCCACCCCCGGCTACGCCGGCGGCCGCTCCGGACCGCTGGTGAAGGTCTTCACCCGGGCCTTCGCCGACGCCGGGATCCGTCCCCGGTTCGTGGTGAAGAAGGGCACCTCCGACATGAACACCCTGGCCACGACCTGGCACGACGTGCCGATGGTGGCGTACGGCCCGGGCGACTCCGCCCTCGACCACACCGACGAGGAGCGCATCGGCGCCATGGAGTACCGCACCGCCCGCTCGCTGCTCGCCGACGCGGTCAACCGGTGGTTCTCGCTGCCCGAGGGGAGCCGTCGATGACCGCCCTGACCGAGCGGCCCGTCACCTCCCGGGCCGCTCTCGCCACCCTCGCCGAACGGGCCGTGGCGGCCCGCCGGCTCGTCGTCGACATGGCGGCGAGCCCGCGCGGCTGCCACCTCGGCGGCAGCCTGTCCGTGCTGGACATCCTCCTCGCGGCCCTGGACCGGGCCGCCGCCGGCGACGGCACGGAGGTCGTGCTCAGCAAGGGCCACGCCGCCGCCGGACTGTACGCGGCGCTGCACGTCAGCGGGGTCCTGCCGGACGACCCGGCCCCGCGTTACGGCCTGGCGGGCGAGCCGTACACCGGGCACCCCGGACCCGGGGTGCCGGGCGTCCGGTTCCCGACCGGCAGCCTCGGCCACGGCGTTCCCTACGCCGCGGGCTGGGCGCTGGCCCGGCGGATCGGCGGGCAGGGCGGACTCGGCATCGCCGTGGCGGGCGACGGCGAGTTGCAGGAGGGCCTGGTCTGGGAGACCTGCCAGGTCGCCGCCGCCCAGCAGCTGGGCAATCTCGTCCTCGTCGTGGACGTCAACGGCGGGCAGAACGACGGGCTCGTGGCGGACATCTCGCCGCTGCCCCGGCTCGCCGAGCGGTTCGCCGCCTTCGGGTTCGACGTGGTGGAGGTGGACGGGCACGACCTCGCGGCGCTGACGGAGGTGTTCGCCGACGACCGCCGGGCCGAGCGCCGGCCGCTGGCCGTCCTCGCCAGGACCGTCAAGGGCAAGGGCGTACCGGCCGTGGAGGGCCGGGCGGGCTCCCACTACGTGACCATCGACGCCGCCCGCGCCACCAAGTGGAAGCGAGCCATCCGATGACCACCACCCCGAGCCACCCGACGACCACGACGTCCGACACCTCTGCCGCGCCGGACCGTCCGGCAACCCCGGCGCCCGGCGCGCCCGCCACCCCGAGCCGCGCGACGACCACGGGGACCGGCGTCCCTGCCGCGCCGGGCCGTCCGGCGACCACCGGGTCCGGCACGCCTGCCGCGCCGGGCCGTCCGGCGACCACGGTCTTCGGCGCGTCCGCCACCCCGGGCCGCGCGGCGGCTACGGGGATCGGCGTCCCTGCCGTGCCGGGCCGTCCGGCGACCACCGGGTCCGGCACGCCTGCCGCGCCGGGCGCGGCGGCCACGGGGTCCGGCGTTCCCGCCGTGCCGGGCCGTCCGGCGGCCACCGGGTCCGGCACGCCTGCCGCGCCGGGCGCGGCGGCTACGGGGTCCGGCGCCCCCGCCGCGCCGGGCGCGGCGGCCACGGGGTCCGGCGCCCCCGCCACCCCGGGCCGCGCGACGGCCACCGGGTCCGGCGCCTCCGCCACCCCCAGCCGTCCGACGGCCACCGCGTCCGCTGCCCCCGTCGCCCCCGCCCCGCTCTCCGGGCGGGACGCCTACCGGGACGAGTTGACTCTGCTCGCCGTGCGGGATCCCTCGATCCTCTGTCTGGAGGCGGATCTGGGCGGCAAGGGGCATCCCTTCCAGGCGGCCCACCCGGGCCGCTTCTTCAACCTCGGTATCGCCGAGGGCGCCATGGTCGACATGGCGGCGGGCCTCGCCGCGGGCGGCTACCGGCCGTTCGTCAGCACCTTCGCGCCGTTCGCCGCGCTGCGCGCCGCCGAGAGCCTGAAGCTGACCCTCGGCTACCTGAACGCCGGGGTCACCGTGGTGGCGCCGTACGCCGGTGTGTCCGGCGCCTGGTTCGGCACCACCCACCACTGCCTGGAAGACCTCGCGATCCTGCGCAGCATCCCCGGCGTCACCATCGCCGCGCCCTACGGCGAGGCCGAGATGCGCGCGGTGATCCGCGCCGCGGCCCGCTCCGGGCGCCCGCACTACATCCGCACCGGACGCAACGCCCGCTACGCCTCCCTCGACCTGCCGGCCGGCGACGAACTGCCTTCGGTCGTCTGGGAGTTCCAGGCCGACCCCGACGCCGTCTGCCTGGTGTCGGTCGGCGAGGAGGGCACCCGCCTGGCCGTCGAGGCCAGGACCCGGACGCCGGGCACCGCGCACGCGCACCTGGTCTACGCCGACCACGAGCACCTCACCCGGTCCGCGGCCGAACTGGCGCGCCGGCACAGCCGGTTCGTCGTCGTCGAGGAGCACCGCGGCCAGGGCGGTGTCGCCGAGGCACTGGCCCTGCTGCTGCCCCGCTGCGAGGTCACCTCCGTCGCCGCGGACCGCCGCTGGCCGTCGCACGGCGGCGACCACGCGGAGGTCATGGCCGCGCTCGGCCTCGACCTGGACGCCGTCCTGCGCGCCCTGACCCGGGCCGGCACTCCCCACCCCACCAGCCACTCAAGGAGCCTGGCATGCACATCCTGATGATCGAATGCAACCCCAACGGCATCGCCGGCATCGCCAACGCCCTGGAGCTGGGCCACGACGTCACCCTCGTCTCGGTCGACCCCGGCTTCTACCTCGGCGCCTCCCCGCTGGCCGAGGCCGCCTACGCGCACCCCAACTGCCACGTGGTCAAGAGTGAGAAGGCGTTCTCCATCGAGGAGCTGACGGCACTGGCGCGCCGGCTGCACGAGGAGAACCCGGTCCACGGGGTGACCACCTACAGCGAGTACCACACCGTCCACACCGCGGCCGTCGCCGAGGCGCTCGGCCTGCCCGGCATGAGCGTCGACGGCGCCCGCAACGCCCGCCACAAGCACCTCACGCGCCTCACCCTGGACGGCACCGGCATCCGCCAGCCGCGCTTCGCGCACGTCGCCGACGCCGACGACCCGGCAGCCGTCGAGGCCGCCGTCCGCGAGATCGGCTTCCCCTGCGTGGTCAAGCCCTCCGACGGCACGGCCAGCCTGCACGTGCTGCACCTGAAGGACGAGGACGACCTGCGCGGCTACCTCGCCGAACTGGCGGACGTCGCCGACTACGGGCGCGGCGTGACCCGCATCCCGGACGTGCTCATCGAGGAGTTCGTCACCGGCGAGCTGATCTCGGTGGAGTCCTGTGTGCTGGGCGGCGGCGAGGTGGTCAACCTCGGCCTGACCGACCGGCCGCTCAGCGGCTTCCCGCACTTCATCGAGATGGGCGCCACGTACTTCACGGGACACCCGCTCCAGGACGAGCTGTTCGCCATGACCACCCGCGTCCTGGACGGACTCGGCGTGGACTTCGGCTTCATCCACACCGAGTACCTGCTCGGCCCGGACGGCCCGGTGCTGTGCGAGGTCAACGGCCGTCTCATCGGCGGGATCGTGCCGACCCTGATGCAGCTCAGCTCGGGTGTCGACCCGTACCTGGAGGTCATCCGGCAGGCCCTGGGCGAGCGCCCCGAGCTGCCCTTCCCCGGTGGGACGACGGCCGGCGGCCACTGGTTCGGCGCCCCCGTCGCCGGCACGGTCGAGCGCATCGGTTTCGACGCGCTGACCGCTCTGCCCGGCTACCACGACGCCCTCGCCTACAAGAAACCCGGCACCGCGGTCACCCGGCTGTCCCGCTCCAACTTCGACTGGATCGGGCACGTCATCTTCACCGGCGCCGACCGCACCGAAGTCAACAAGCGGTGCGAGGAGGCGCTGGACCTGATCGACCTCGGGATGCGGGTCGAGGTGGCCCGGTGAGCCGACAGGTGCTCTCCGGCGTCGCCGTCCCCGGCCTCGACGCGAGCACCGTCTTCGACGTCACGGTCGAGGACGGCGTCTTCGCCCGCGTCGAGGCCACCGGGCCCCGCCGCGGCGGGGAGCGGGAGCTGTGGCCCGGCTACACCGAGACCCACGCCCATGTCTCACTGCCCGCCAACTGGGACGACACGGCCGACGACCCGCGGATCATCGCGTTGCAGTACCTCTACCACGGGGTGACCCACGTGGTGGACATGTTCGGGTTCCCGCTGGTCGCCGACGCCTGGCGGGAGGGCGCCGCCGCCTCGCCGTGGCCGTACCCGGAGATCGTCCACTGCGGGTACGCGGTCACGGCCCTGACCGACGCCGCCGGACGCACCGGACACGGCGTCGAGTTCCCGGCGCCGGTGTACATGATCGGCGTGGAGGCCGACCTCGACCAGGCGCTGCGGGCCAACGCCGCGCGCGGCGGCACCTTCCTGAAGGTGATGTTCACCGACGGCACCGAACAGCCGGGCAGCCCGGTGAAGTTCTCCCGGCTGTCCGAGGAGGTCCTGCGGTTCACCGCGCGCACGGCGGCCGAGCGCGGCATCCCCGCGGTCATCGACTGCAACACCCTCCAGGAGACCCGCTGGGCCTACGCGTGCGGCTTCCGGCTCTTCGCGCACACCGTGCGCGACCGCACCCTCGACGCGGCCGGCCGCGCGGAGTTCGCGGGCGCCCGGTTCGTCTCCACGCTGGCCGGTCTGCGCCCGATGGTCATGACGGGTGAGGAGTTCCTCGCCGAGTACGGCCGGGAGAGCTTCGCGCTCACGCAGGACCCGGCCAACCTGGACTTCGTCCGGGGCATCGAGAAGCCGTACGGCATCGGGTTCGGCTGCCAGGAGACCCGTACCGCCGCCCTGGCCGACATGCGCCGCAACGCGCTCGCCGCCCTGGCCGACGACAGCCTGCTGGTGGGCACCGACTCCGGCAACACCGGCGCCTACCACGGCTATTCGTTCCTCAGCGAACTCGGCCTGCTGCGCGGCGACGACCCCACGCTCGACCACGCCCTGCGCCACCGGGCCACCTTCGGCGGCCGCCGCTACTTCGACGAGCTGCGCGGTACGGCCTCCCCGGCCGGCCCGCTCAGCACCGGCGCGAGCGCCACGTACAACCTGCACGCCCCCGGCGCGCCCCTGACCGCGCTGCCGCTGGCCACCGTCGTGCGCGGTGTGCCCGTCGACCGTCCCGCCCTCGCGCGCGCCATCGCGGGCCTGCGCGCCACCGCACCGAACGGAAAGGCCACGCCGTGACCACTGAACGCAGGCGGGCGTTGCTCGGCATCAACGCCGGCATCTTCCTCGCCCACATCGGCAACTACATCTGGTTCCCCCTCTTCCTCGCCTCGCTCGGCGGCACCGACAGCGGCTTCTGGGCCGGCGTGGTGATGTGCATGACGTACGTGGGACGCCTTCTCGCCACCTTCTTCTACGAGGGTGTCGCCGCCCGTATCGGCATCCGGGGCGCGGTGTTCGCCGGCACCGCCCTGGAGGCGACGGCCCTGTTCCTCATGGGCTTCGGCAGCGGCGTGGTCACCTACAGCGTGCTCGCCCTGTTCATCGGCTTCGGTTCCGGAACCGCCTTCCCCGGCCTGAAGAACGTCCTCGTGTCCTACCCGGACGACGAGCGGCCCAAGGCGCTGTCGACGTTCCAGATGGCGGCGCAGGTCGGCCTGCTCGGCGGCGCGCTGCTGGGCGGTGCGCTGGCCGGGGTGAACCTGCGGGTCCTGTTCTCCGTGGTGTTCGCGATCTTCATCGGCTTCTGCCTCGCCTCCTCGGCGTTCATCCCGCGTGACGGCTTCCGCCCCAAGGACGCCACTGCGACGGCCACCACCGCGACGGCCGCGGCCGGGCGCCCCCCGCTGTTCAGCACGGCGGTGTTCAAGGGGATCGAGGTGCGCGGCGCCACCCGCTACTTCCTGCTGTCGGCCGTGTTCTGGTTCCTGTCGATCGGCTTCATCGTCGGCATCCCGCTGCACATGGAGACCTATGTGCACGGCTGGGCGCCCTCCGCGCCCTTCTGGGTCACCGGCCTGACCGTCCTCGTGCTCCAGTACCCGCTGTTCAAGACCCTCATCAAGCGGCTGAACCCCGGCACGGTCATGGCGATCGGCCTGATCGGCATGACCCTGGCGTTCCTGGCCTTCGGTGCGGGGCGCAGCGCCGGCTGGGTGTTCGCCGGCTGCCTGACCGTCGTCCTCGGTGACATCCTCTTCGTGCCGTCGTTCGACATGTGGGTCGCCCACAAGGTCCCCGAGGACCGGCTCGCCAAGGCCATGGGCGCCATGCACTTCTTCCGCAGCGCCGGGAACATGGCCGGTTCGCTGCTCGCCGGCATCCTCTTCGACCTGTCCCGCTCGCTCGGCGTGCCGGGCGCGAACTGGTACGTCGCCGCCGCGGTGGCGGCCGGCTGCGCGCTGGTGTGCCTGGCCGACCGGGAGCCCGCCGGCGCCGAGGACGCCCCCGCCGCGCCGGACCCGCAGGAGAAGGTGACGGCGGATGCCTGACGTCTGCGTCATCGGCGGCACCCGGTTCGTGGGCAAGCTGCTGGTGCGGCGGCTGCTGGCCGACGGCCACCGGGTCACGGTGGTCAACCGCGGCCGTACCCCGGACGCCTTCGGGGACGCGGTGCGGCGGCTGCGCGCCGATGTGCACAGCCCCGGCGAGCTGACCGCCGCGGTCGCGGGGGAGCGGTTCGACGCCGTCGTGCACCAGGTGTGCTACACGCCCGTGGCCGCCGCCGAGACCTGCACGGCCTTCGCCGACCGCGCCGGGAAGATCGTCCTGACCAGCAGCATGGAGGTGTACAACGCGGACACCTTCCGCTGGCGGCCCCCCGCCCCGCCGATGAGCGCCTTCGCCCGCGAGGACGAGCTGGACGCGGCGGACTACCCCTGCGACACCGCGCTGCCCTGGGCGGATCCCGCCTACCTGGACGCCAACTACGGCGAGGGCAAGCGGCAGGCCGAGGCCGTGCTGGTGAACCGGGCGCGCGTACCGGTGGTGCTGGCCCGGGTGGCGCACGTACTGGCCGCGGAGGACGACTTCACCGGGCGTTTCCGGTTCCACGTGGACCGGATCCGGGCCGGGCGGCCCGTGGTCGCCCACGCCCGCCCCGGCCGTACCTCCCTGGCGCTCGCCGGTGACGTCGCGGGCTTCCTCGCCTCCGCGGCCCTCTCCGGCGTCACCGGAGCGGTCAACGTCGCCTCGCCCGACCCCGTCGGCGTCCATGACGTGTGCCGCGCGGTGGAGGCGGTCACCGGGCGTACGGCCCGGGTGGTGGAGAAGACGGACGCGGCCGGCGACCCGGACCTGTCCCCGTTCTCCTGCCCGGCCGACTTCGGCATGGCGACCGGCCGCGCGACGGCGCTGGGCCACCGGTTCGCGCCGGCCGCCGAGTGGCTGCCCGAGCTGGCCCGGACCGTGGCGGAGCGCTCCGGCGCCCTCGGGGGGCGCTGATGTTCGACCTGGTGGTGATCATGCGGGTGCGTGCGGCCGGCGACATCGCGGCGGTCGCCGGCGCGCTGGCCCGGATGCGCCCGCTGTGCCTGGCCGAGGACGGCTGCGTCGCCTGGGAGGCGTACTCCTCGGAGGCGGATCCGGCGCGCTTCGTCCTGGTCGAGCGGTGGGCCGACCGCGCGCACTGGGAGGCGCACGGCTCCGGCGCGGCCATCCGGGACATCTACGTCCCGGAGCTGCTGCCGCGCGTCGAGCGCGAGGTGCACCCCTGCCGGCCCGTGCCCCCGATTGTTGCGGAGGGATGAAATCCGCATCCGGCGGCGTTGCAGCCTTGCGGTAGATCAGCTCTGACGGAAGGCACCGGTGTGGCACCGCGACGGGGATGGGCACGAAGGCTGGCGGGCTATGCCTGGCGGTATCCGAAGGATGTCGTCCTGGCCCTCGGCTCCTCCCTCGCAGGCATGGCCGTCATGGCCCTCGTCCCGCTGGTCACCAAGGTGATCATCGACGACGTGATCGGCGCCCACACCCGCGCCATGGCTCCCTGGGCCGGCGCCCTGGTCGGCGCGGCCCTGCTGGTGTACGGCCTCACCTACGTCCGTCGTTTCTACGGCGGCCGGCTCGCCCTGGACGTCCAGCACGACCTGCGCACCGAGATGTACGCCACGATCACCCGGCTGGACGGCCGCCGCCAGGACGAGCTGTCCACCGGGCAGGTCGTCGGCCGGGCCACCAGCGACCTCCAGCTGATCCAGGGCCTGCTCTTCATGCTCCCGATGACCATCGGGAACGTCCTGCTCTTCCTGCTGTCGCTGGTGATCATGGCGTGGCTGTCGCTGCCGCTGACCCTGGTCGCGCTGGCCGTCGCCCCGGCCCTCGCCTGGATCGCCCGGCGCAGCCGCAGCAGGCTGCACCCCGCCACCTGGTACGCCCAGGCCCAGGCCGCCGCCGTCGCGGGTGTCGTCGACGGCTCGGTGAGCGGCGTACGCGTCGTGAAGGGCTTCGGGCAGGAGGAGCAGGAGACCGGCAAGCTGCGCGAGGTCGGCCGCCGGCTCTTCGCCGGACGGCTGCGCACCATCCGTCTGAACAGCAGGTACACCCCCGCGCTCCAGGCGGTCCCGGCGCTCGGCCAGGTCGCCATGCTGGCCCTCGGCGGCTGGCTCGCCGTACGCGGTCACATCACGCTCGGCACGTTCGTCGCCTTCTCCACCTACCTCGCGCAGCTCGTCGGCCCGGTCCGCATGCTCGCGATGGTCCTCACCGTCGGCCAGCAGGCCCGCGCCGGCACCGAACGCGTCCTGGAGCTGATCGACACCGAGCCCGGTCTGAAGGACGGCACCAGGGC
The DNA here is from genome assembly GCF_040637655.1 of Streptomyces sp. NPDC028722. Taxonomy (NCBI): domain Bacteria; kingdom Bacillati; phylum Actinomycetota; class Actinomycetes; order Kitasatosporales; family Streptomycetaceae; genus Streptomyces; species Streptomyces sp. NPDC028722. The sequence goes on along the minus strand of NZ_JBEZWU010000007.1, from coordinate 81,105 downwards.
CCTCCCCGCCGACGCGCCCGCGGCCGTCGAGTTCGACGACGTGTCCTTCGCGTACGGCGGCACGCCCGTCCTCCAGGGGCTCAGCTTCGAGATACGCCCCGGCGAGACCCTCGCCGTCGTCGGCTCCTCCGGCTCCGGCAAGTCCACCCTCTCCCTGCTCCTGCCGCGGTTCTACGACGTCACCCACGGCGCCGTCCTGATCGGCGGCCACGACGTGCGCGAGCTGACCCTGGAGTCGCTGCGGGCCGCGATCGGACTGGTCCCGGAGGACTCGTTCCTTTTCTCCGACACCGTCCGGAACAACATCGCCTACGGCCGCCCGGACGCCACCGCCGAGGAGATCGAGGCCGCCGCCCGTGCCGCCCAGGCGGACGGTTTCATCGCCGAGCTGCCCGACGGCTACGACACCACGGTCGGCGAGCACGGCCTCACCCTCTCCGGCGGCCAGCGCCAGCGCGTCGCGCTCGCCCGCGCCCTGCTCACCGACCCCCGCCTGCTCGTCCTCGACGACGCCACCTCCGCCGTCGACGCCCGCGTGGAGCACGAGATCCACCAGGCGCTCAAGCAGGTGATGCAGGGCCGTACGACCCTGCTCATCGCCCACCGCCGCTCCACCCTCAACCTCGCCGACCGCATCGCCGTCCTCGACGGCGGCCGGCTCGCCGACCTCGGCACCCACGAGGAACTCCAGCAGCGTTCGGCGCTTTACCGCCGCCTGCTCACCGACCCCGACGAGCTGGGCCGGGTCTCCCCGGGCCACGCCGTGCCCGCCGGACCGCACGAGGACACCTCCGTCCGCGACGAACTGGACGCCGAGTTCGACGCCGAGCGGGGCGTGACCCCCCGGCTGTGGACCGGCGACCGCGAACCCCGCGACCAGGCCCTGTCCGGCACCCCGGCCACCCCCGAACTCCTCGCCCAGGTCGAGGCGCTGCCCCCGGCCACCGACGTCCCGGACATCGACGAGGGCCGCGCGGTCCTGCCCGAGGACTCCTACGGACTGCGCCGTCTGCTGCGCGGCTTCCGGCTGCCCCTGCTGGTCAGCCTGCTGCTGGTCGCCGTGGACGCGGGCGCGGGCCTGCTGCTGCCGGTGCTGATCCGGCACGGCATCGACTCCGGCGTGACCAAGGCGGCGCTCGGCGCGGTCTGGTCGGCGGCCCTGCTCGGCCTGCTGACCGTCGTCGTGCAGTGGGCCGCGCAGACCGGCGAGATCCGGATGACCGGCCGCACCGGCGAACGCGTGCTGTACACCCTGCGCCTGAAGATCTTCGCGCAGCTCCAGCGGCTCGGCCTCGACTACTACGAGCGCGAGCTGACCGGCCGGATCATGACCCGGATGACGACCGACGTCGACGCCCTGTCCACGTTCCTCCAGACAGGCCTGGTGACGGCGTTCGTCTCGGTCGTCACCTTCTTCGGCATCATGGTCGCCCTGCTGGTCCTCGACGTACGGCTCGCCCTCGTCGTCTTCGCGACCCTGCCCCCGCTGGTCGTGGCCACCTTCTTCTTCCGCCGGGCCAGTGTGAAGGCGTACGAACTCGCCCGCGAGCGCGTCTCGTCGGTCAACGCCGACCTCCAGGAGACCGTGGCCGGGCTGCGGATCGTGCAGGCGTTCGGCCGGGAGCGGGACAGCGGCCGGCGGTTCGCCGAGCGCAGTGACGCCTACCGGCGCGCCCGCGTCCGCGGCCAGCGGCTGATCTCCGTCTACTTCCCGTTCGTGCAGTTGCTGTCCTCGGTCGCCGCGGCGGCCGTGCTGATCGCGGGTGCCGGCCGGATCGAGGCGGCCACGCTCACCACCGGCGCCCTGGTCGCCTACCTGCTCTACATCGACCTGTTCTTCACGCCCGTCCAGCAGCTGTCCCAGGTCTTCGACGGCTACCAGCAGGCCACGGTCTCGCTGGGCCGCATCCAGGAACTGCTGCGCGAGCCGACGTCCACCGAGTCCGCCGGCGAGCCCCTGGAGGTGCTGTCGCTGCGCGGTGACATCGCCTTCGAGGACGTCCACTTCGCGTACGGCGACGAGGAGGAGGCCCTGTCCGGCATCGACCTGCGGATCCCGGCCGGGCAGACGGTCGCGTTCGTCGGCGAGACCGGCGCCGGCAAGTCGACGGTGGTGAAGCTGGTCGCGCGGTTCTACGACCCCACCGCCGGCCGGGTCACGGCCGACGGCACGGATCTGCGCGCCCTGGACCTCACCTCCTACCGGCACCGGCTCGGCGTCGTCCCGCAGGAGGCCTACCTCTTCCCGGGCACCGTCCGCGACGCCATCGCCTACGGCCGGCCGGGCGCCACCGACGCCGAGGTGGAGGCCGCGGCCCGCGCGGTCGGCGCCCACGAGATGATCGCCACCCTTCAGGGCGGCTATCTGCACGAGGTCGCCGAGCGCGGCCGCAACCTCTCGGCGGGCCAGCGCCAGCTGATCGCCCTGGCCCGCGCCGAACTGGTCGACCCGGACGTCCTGCTCCTGGACGAGGCCACGGCCGCCCTCGACCTGGCCACCGAGGCGCAGGTCAACCAGGCCACCGACCGCCTCGCGGGCCGCCGTACCACCCTGGTCGTCGCCCACCGCCTGACCACCGCGGCCCGCGCCGACCGGGTGGTGGTGATGGACCGCGGCCGGGTCGCCGAGGACGGCACCCACGAGGAGCTGCTGGCCCGCGGCGGCCGGTACGCCGAACTGTGGCGGACCTTCGTCGGCCGGTCCGAACCGGAGGAGCCGGTCGGCGTGTCCCGCTAGGCCGGGTCCGGCCCCCCCGGCCACGCGTGTCGCTGACGGTCGTGCAACCATCCGGCACACGTGTGCGTCCGTACATCAGTACGGGCACAGAGGAGTGTGGACCGCGGTACGGGGAGGACGACGAGTGGACAGTGGTGCGATACGCCGGCGACTGGCGTTCGGCGCGGCCGTGCTGGCCGTGTCCGGGGCGCTCACCCTCTCGGTGACGGGGACGGCGCAGGCCGCCCCGGCCGGCGGCTGCGCCGGGCACGAGGTGCGGACCCTGCCGTTCAGAACCGGCGTCACCCACGTGTACAGGCACGACGGCTACGTCTGCGCCGTCACCGTCGCCCGGCACTCCGGCGCCGCCCAGACGATGTCGGTCAGCGTGCAGGCCCGCGGCAACCGGCCGGTCGTCGACCGGGGCCGCTACCGGCACCACGCCGGCCCGGTGACCGTGCACACCGGCCACCGCTGCGTCTGGATCAAGGGCACGGTGGACCGGTACACGATCAGCTCCGGCTGGATCCTGTGCTGAACGCCTGAGCGGGACCACTCGGATGTACGTGCAATTCCCCCTGGTGTGACGGCGGTTGCTGGGATAGCTTCCGGCGCACATCTGTCTCACAGGGGAGAGTGCGCATGCGCAAGGCGCTCAGATGGCTGCTGGCGCTCACGGTGCTCCTGGGCACACTGAGCACGGCGGCCGGGGCGGCCACCGCCGCCGAGCCCGAGCCCACCGACATCAAGGACCGGCTGCTGTCGATACCCGGCATGAGCCTGGTCCAGGAGAAGCCGTACCCCGGCTACCGGTACTTCGTCCTGAACTACACCCAGCCGGTCGACCACCGCCACCCCGGCCGGGGCACCTTCCAGCAGCGGATCACCGTGCTGCACAAGGACACCAGCCGCCCCACGGTCTTCTACACCAGCGGCTACAACGTCTCCACGACCCCCTCGCGCCGCGAGCCCACCCAGATCGTGGACGGCAACCAGGTCTCCCTGGAGTACCGCTTCTTCACCCCGTCCCGCCCCGAGCCGGCCGACTGGTCCACGCTCGACATCTGGCAGGCGGCGAGCGACCAGCACCGCGTCTACCAGGCCCTCAAAACGGTCTACCCCGCCAACTGGCTGGCCACGGGCGGCTCCAAGGGCGGCATGACGGCCACCTACTACGAGCGGTTCTACCCGCGCGACATGGACGGCGTGGTGGCCTACGTCGCCCCGAACGACGTCGTCGACGACGAGGACTCGGCGTACGACCGCTTCTTCACGCAGGTCGGCACCAAGGAGTGCCGGGACCGGCTGAACGCCGTCCAGCGGGAGGCGCTGGTGCGCCGCGAGCCGCTGGAGGAGCGGTACGCCCGGTACGCCGCCGACAACGGCTACACCTTCGACACCATCGGCAGCCTGGACCGGGCGTACGAGGCCGTCGTCCTGGACTACGTGTGGGGCTTCTGGCAGTACAGCCTGCTCAAGGACTGCGACACCGTCCCGGCGGACGCGGCCACCGCGAGCGACGACGCGATCTGGGACTCGGTCGACACCATCTCCGGTTTCTCCGCCTACACCGACCAGGGCCTTGAGACGTACACGCCGTACTACTACCAGGCGGGCACCCAGCTGGGCGCGCCGACCATCCACTTCCCGTACCTCGGCAAGCACCTGGTCCGCTACGGCTACCAGCCGCCGCGCAACCTCGTGCCGCGTTCCATCCCGATGCGTTTCCGGCCGCGGGCCATGCGGGACGTGGACACCTGGGTGCGGCACCACGCCACGCACATGCTCTTCGTCTACGGCCAGAACGACCCCTGGGGGGCGGAGCGCTTCCGGCTCGGCGCGGGCGCCCGTGACGCGTACGTCTTCACGGCGCCCGGCCTGAACCACGGCGCGAACGTGGCGGGCCTGGTCGCGGACCAGAAGAGCCTCGCCACCGCCCGCGTCCTGGACTGGGCGGGCCTCCCGCCGGCCACCGTGGCCCGGGCGAAGCCGCTCGCCCGGTACGACGCCCGGCTGGACGCCCGGGACACGGAGCGGGAGCCCGCGCTGCGTCCCTGAACGGTCCGGCGGCCCGGCCGCTAGTACGTCAGCCCGTGTCCGATCGGGTACAGCACCCGGGCCGGGTCGTCCGCCCGCTGCACCGGTACCGGCAGCTTCCCGCGCGGTGCCACCCGGCCGGCGATCACCCGTGCGGCGGCGCGCAGTTCGACGTCCGTCCAGCAGTACGTGGCCAGGCAGGCCCGGGCGGAAGGGAACTGCGCGACGTCGTAGGGGTTGCGGACCGCCACCACGGCCACCGGCTTCCCGGTCTCCAGCAGGCGGTCCACCAGGGTCCGCTGGGCGCTGGACGCCGTCACGTTGTAGGTGCACACGACCACCGCGTCCGCGTCCCGCGCGGCCGTGACCGCCCCGGTGACGGTCGCCGCGGAGGGTGCGGTGCCGGTGGACAGGGCCGTGGCGGTGAAGCCCAGCCCGGTGAGGGCGGCGGCCAGGACGCCGGTGGGCGGGCCGGTGGTACCGGACGGCGAGGCCGGGTCGGCGCCGACCACCAGGACCCGGTGTTCGCGGCGCGGGTCGAACGGCAGGGTGCCGCCCTCGTTGACCAGCAGCGTGGTGGTGCGCTCGGCGATGCGGTCGGCGGCGGCCAGGTGCGCCCGCGTGCCCACCGTGCGGCCGACGGCCGCCGGATCGGCGTAGGGGTCCTCGAAGAGGCCGAGCCGGGCCTTCAGCCGCAGGATGCGCAGGATCGATTCGTCCAGGCGGGCCTCGGTCAGCTCGCCCCCGCGCACGGCGGTCAGCACCGCGTGCCAGGCCACGTCCAGCGACGGCGGGTTGAGCAGCTGGTCGACGCCGGCCTTGAGCGCGAGCACCGGCACCCGGTCGTCGCCGTACTTGGTGCGCACCCCCTCCATCCCCAGCGAGTCGGTGATCACCACTCCGTCGTAGCCGAGTTCGCCGCGCAGGATGCCGGTGACGATCGGACGGGACAGGGTCGCCGGGTCGCCGGAGTCGTCCAGGGCCGGGAACTGGATGTGCGCGGTCATGACCGAGCCGATGCCCGCCCGGATCGCGGCCCGGAACGGCACCGCGTCCAGCCGCTCCCACAGCTCCCGGCTGTGCGTGATGACCGGGAAGCCGTAGTGGCTGTCGACGGCGGTGTCCCCGTGGCCCGGGAAGTGCTTGGCGGTCGCCGCGACCCCGGCCGCCTGATAGCCCCTCACCTCGGCGGCGACCAGCCCGGCCACCGCCTCCGGGTCGGCGCCGAAGGAGCGGACGCCGATGACCGGGTTGGCCGGGTTGACGTTCACGTCGGCGTCGGGGGAGTAGTCCTGGTTGACGCCCATCGCGCGCAGCTCGGCACCGGAGATCCGGCCGAGGGTGCGGGCGTCGGCGCGGGAGCCGCCCGCACCGACCGCCATCGCGCCCGGGAACAGGGTGGCCGGCCTGCCGATCCGGCAGACGGCGCCGTGCTCCTGGTCGGTGGCGATGAGCGCCGGCAGTCCGCGCGGCTGCTCCAGGCAGGCCCGCTGGATGCCGTCGGACAGGTCCGCGATCTGCCGCGGGTCGCGCGTGTTGTGGGCCCAGGTGAAGTAGATGATGCCGCCGACCCGGTACCTGCCGATCAGCTCGGCGGCGGTACGGACGCCGATCTCCTGGAGGTTGGCGTCGACGTCGGCCTTGTCGGGGGCGGTGGCGGAGTGGCCGTAGACCCGCATGACGAACAGCTGGCCGACCTTCTCCTCCAGCGTCATCCGGGAGATCAGGGCCCGCAGCCGGCGGTCGTGGACGGCGGAGCGGCCGGCGGCCCGGGCGGTCGCCGGGACGGTGAGGCCGGCGGTGAGGCCGGCGGTGAGGCCGGCGGTGGCGGCGAGGAGGGCGCGCCTGGACGGCCGTGCGGCGCTTCCCGTGTGTCCCGTGTGTCCCGTGTGTCCCGTGCTTCCCGTGCTGGTGTCGTGCACGTGCGCTCCTTCCGGAGGAGAACCGCTGAAGGAAACTTCCGAGGAGTCACCAATATCCGGGAAGTTTCTTTCCGTCAAGGGACTGCACAGTAACCACCGGAGGGCCGCCGCCGACGCATTCCGGCGGGCGCGTCCAGCTCCTGGACATCACATGACCGGATGCCGGGCGAGCCGTCATCATGCGGCCATGCCCGCAGTCGACATCCCCGGTTCCAAGTCCATCACCGCCCGCGCGCTCTTCCTCGCCGCGGCCGCCGACGGCGTCAGCACCCTGGTCCGGCCGCTGCGCTCCGACGACACCGAGGGCTTCTCCGAAGGCCTGACCCGGCTCGGCTACCGGGTCGGACGCACCCCCGACACCTGGCAGATCGACGGCCGTCCGCAGGGGCCGGCGCGCGCCGAGGCCGACGTCTTCTGCCGCGACGGCGCCACCACCGCCCGCTTCCTGCCCACCCTGGCCGCCGCCGGACACGGCACCTACCGCTTCGACGCCTCCCCGCAGATGCGCCGCCGCCCCCTGGGCCCGCTCACCCGCGCCCTGCGCGACCTCGGCGTCGACCTGCGGCACGAGGAGGCGGAGGGCCACCACCCGCTCACCGTGCACGCGGCCGGCGTAGAGGGCGGCGAGGTTCTGCTGGACGCCGGCCAGTCCTCCCAGTACCTCACCGCGCTCCTCCTGCTCGGCCCGCTGACCCGCACCGGCCTGCGCATCCGGGTGACCGACCTGGTGTCGGCGCCGTACGTGGAGATCACCCTGGCGATGATGCGGGCGTTCGGCGCCGACGTCGTCCGGGACGGCACGGTGTACGACGTCGCGCCCGGCGGCTACCGGGCCACCACCTACGCCATCGAACCCGACGCCTCCACCGCGAGCTACTTCTTCGCCGCGGCGGCCGTCACTCCGGGCCGCGAGATCACCGTGCCCGGCCTCGGCACCGACGCCCTCCAGGGTGACCTGCGCTTCGTGGAGGTGCTGCGGCGGATGGGCGCGGACGTGACGGTCGCGAAGGACCGCACGACCGTACGCGGCACGGGCGAGCTGCGCGGGCTCACCGTGAACATGCGGGACATCTCCGACACCATGCCGACGCTGGCCGCGATCGCCCCGTTCGCCTCCGGACCGGTCCGCATCGAGGACGTCGCCAACACCCGGGTGAAGGAGTGCGACCGCCTGGAGGCCTGCGCGGACAATCTGCGGCGGCTCGGCGTCGATGTGGCGACCGGCCCCGACAGCATCGAGATCCGGCCCGGCACGCCCGCGTCCGGCGTCGAGATCAAGTCCTTCGGCGACCACCGCATCGTCATGTCGTTCGCCGTCACCGCCCTGCGCACCCCCGGCCTGACGTACGACGACCCCGGCTGCGTCCGCAAGACGTTCCCCGGTTTCCACGACGCGTTCGCGACGCTGCCCGCCGCCGGCTGACGCCCCGGAACCGCCCCCGGAACGCCCCGGCCCGCGCCCGGGGCGTGCTCTACGCCGCCTCGCCCAGCAGCCGCGCCAGGTGGTCGCGGCCCGCGTCCAGCAGTCCGGCCAACGGGGCGGCGTCCTCGTACCAGCGCTTCTCGTACTCCCAGCACAGCCAGCCGTCCCAGCCCTGCCGGGTCAGGACGTCGACGCACTCGGTGAGCGGCAGCACGCCCGCGCCGAGCGGCAGCGGGGTGGTGTCCTCGGCCGAGACGATGTCCTTCACCTGCACGTACCCCAGGTGCGGGGCGAGGGCCGCGTACGTCTCGGCGGGCTGTTCACCGCCCAGCCAGGTGTGCATCACGTCCCACACCGCGCCCACCTGCCGGTGGCCGACCGGGCCGATGATCCGGATCGCGTCGGCGCCGGTGGGGTGCGAGTCGTGGGTCTCCAGCAGGATGCGGACGCCGAGCGCGGCGGCATCCTCCGCGGCGGTGCCGAGCCGCCGGGCGGCGATCGCGTCGGACTCCTCGGTGGGCCGCTCCGGGTCGGCGCCGGGCAGGACGCGGACGTAGGGCGCGCCGAGGTCATGGGCCAGCCGGAGCAGTCCGCGGATCTCCTCCAGTACGGGCGCGTCGTCGCCGGGGGCCGCCACCCGGGCGTACCCGGCGATCCCCAGCACCTCGATCCCGGCGCCCCGGAACTGCGCCGCGATCTCGGAGCGGCCGGCCGGGGGGAGGCCCGGATGCACCGGCTCCTCGGGGTGGGCGCGCAGTTCGACCCCGTGATAGCCGTGGGCGCTCGCGAGCGCCAGGACCTCCGGGACGGGCATACCGGGGACACCGAGAGTGGAGAACGCCAGCTTCATGGTCACGGAACGTACCCCCCAGTCGCCGGGCTCATGCCCCGCACGAGCACGGCAACGCCGGAACCGCCCGGACCGTTCAGCCCCGCGGCCCCCGCACCGGCCGGAACACGTTGATCTGGGCGCCGGTCTTCGCGGTGACCGACGACACCAGCTCCCAGGTCCGCAGCGCCCCGTCCGCCGGGAAGACCGTCTTGCCGCCGCCGAGCATCACGGGCATCACCACGAGCTGCAACTCGTCCACCAGGTCCGCGGCGATCAGCGCCCGCACCAGCGTCGGGCTGCCCATCATCGCCACGTCCCCGCCGTCGGCGGCCCGCAGTTCCCGCACCTGGTCCAGTGCCCGCGCACCCGGCACGCGCACCGTGTTGTCCCAGGTCAGGTCCGCGTCCCCGAGAGTGTCCGACACGACGTACTTGCGCAGGGAGTTAAGCCGGTCGGCGAAGGGGTCCCCGGCCCGCTCCGGCCAGGCGGCGGCCATCGTCAGGTAGGTCCGCCGCCCGTACAGCAGCGCCTCGGCCTTCTCCAGGCCCGCGGCGAAGGTCCCGCCGAGGACCTCCGGGTCGAAGAACGGGTGCGACCAGCCGCCGTGCGCGAACCCTCCGTCGGTGTCCTCCTGGGGCCCGCCGGGGGCCTGCACGACTCCGTCGAGGCTGATGAACTCGGTGACGACGACACGCATGGGGTGCTCCCGTTCCTGTTTTCCGGTCCGTACATCAGTGCAGACCGATGGATTCCGCAAAACTCATCGCCGGACGGCCGGTCACCGCGCCGCGGGCCGAGAGGCCCACCGCGCTCACGACGTGCGCGGCACCCCCGTGGACCCCCGCACCATCAACTCGCCCCGTACGGAGGCGATCCCGCCGGGCGGTGGTTCCTCGCGGCCCATCGCGATGCGGCCCGCCCGGGCCCCCGCCTCCGCCAGCGGCAGCCGGACCGTGGTCAGTGAGGGCAGCGTGTCGACGCTGAACGGCAGGTCGTCGAAGCCGGCGACCGAGACGTCCCCGGGGATGCGCAGACCGGAGTCGCGCAGGGCGGCGCAGGCGCCGAGGGCGACGGAGTCGTTCGCGGCCACGACGGCCGTCAGGGAGGGGTCGCGGCGCAGCAGCTCCAGCGTGGCCTCGTACCCGGACCGGCGGTCGTAGCGGCCGTACACCGTCCGGCGCGGGTCGTCCTCGACGCCGGCCGCCGTCAGGGCCGCGCGGTGGCCCTCCAGGCGGTGCCGGGTGGTGGTGCGCTCCTGGGGGCCGGCGATGTAGCCGAGCCGGCGATGGCCGAGGCCGACGAGGTGGTCGGTCAGCGCGCGGGCGCCGCCCCGGTTGTCGAAGGTGAGCGCGATGGCGTTGGCGTCGGCCGCGGGCGGGCGCCCGCACAGCACGACCCGGGTACCGGCGTCCGTCAGCTTCCGCAGTTTCGCCGCGACCGCCGCCGCGTGCGGCGCCTTCTCCACGGCTCCGCCGGTCAGTACGACGGCCGCGGCCCGCTGCCGCTGGAGCAGGGTCAGGTAGGTCAGTTCGCGTTCCGGGGAGCCGCCCGTGTTGCAGACGACCGCGAGCCGTTCGCCGCCGGCCCGCCCGCCGGGCCCGCCGATCTCGGCCTGGATCGCGCCGGCCATGATCCCGAAGAAGGGGTCGGCGATGTCGTTGACGAGGATGCCGACCAGGTCGGAGGTGGCCGCGGCGAGCGCGCTGGCGGGCCCGTTGAGGACGTAGTCCAGCTCGTCCACGGCCCGCAGCACCCGTTCGCGCGTGGAGGCGGCCACCGGGTAGTTGCCGTTGAGCACGCGCGACACCGTCGCTGGGGAGACCTGGGCGCGGGCTGCCACGTCCGCCAGGGTCACCGTCATCGTCGTCCTCCGGTCGCGCATGTCGTCGTACGCCCTCGTAGACATCCAGGCGGATGTCCTGGTTCCGAGCAGACCCTAAGGCCAAGGGCCCCGATTGTTCGCCCCCTCGAACGACTCGAAGCGGACACGGTCTTGTACGGACCACGTCCAGGGACTAGCTTCTCTGTATAGAAAGCGCTTGCTGCACGGGTAGGGGCACGTGCTTGCCGGACTGATCGGGGCGCGCGGCGCCCACGGAGGGGACTGACGTGACACGCAAGACGGTGCGTATCGCCATGAACGGCGTGACCGGGCGCATGGGCTACCGCCAGCACCTCGTCCGGTCGATCCTCGCCCTGCGCGAACAGGGCGGCCTCGACCTCGGCGACGGCACCGTGCTCTGGCCCGAGCCGATCCTGCTCGGCCGCCGCGAGCACGCCCTGAGGGAGATCGCCGGCCGGCACGGCCTCACCGAGGTCGCCACCGACCTCGGCGCCGTCCTCGCCGACCCGTCCGTCGACATCTACTTCGACTCCCAGGTCACCTCCGCCCGCGAGGAAGCCCTCGGGAAGGCGATCGCCGCCGGCAAACACGTGTACACCGAGAAGCCGACCGCCACCGGCCTGGACGGCGCCCTCGCACTCGCCCGTCTCGCCCACGCCCGGGGCGTCCGGCACGGCGTCGTCCAGGACAAGCTCTTCCTGCCGGGCCTGCGGAAACTGAAGCGGCTCGTCGACGGCGGCTTCTTCGGCCGCGTCCTCTCCGTCCGAGGCGAGTTCGGCTACTGGGTCTTCGAGGGCGACTGGCAGCCGGCCCAGCGCCCCTCCTGGAACTACCGGGCCGAGGACGGCGGCGGCATCGTCGTCGACATGTTCCCGCACTGGGAGTACGTCCTGCACGAGCTGTTCGGCCGGGTGAGGTCCGTCCAGGCCCTGGCCACCACCCACATCCCGCAGCGCTGGGACGAACAGGGCAAGCCGTACGACGCGACCGCCGACGACGCCGCCTACGGCGTCTTCGAACTGGAGGGAGGAGCCGTCGCCCAGATCAACTCCTCCTGGGCGGTGCGCGTCCACCGCGACGAACTGGTCGAGTTCCAGGTCGACGGCACCGAGGGCTCGGCCGTGGCCGGCCTGCGCACCTGCCGCGCGCAGCACCGCAGCGCCACCCCCAAGCCCGTCTGGAACCCCGACATCCCCGCCACCGAGGTCTTCCGCGACCAGTGGCAGGAGGTCCCCGACAACACCGGGTTCGACAACGGCTTCAAGGCCCAGTGGGAGCTGTTCCTCAAGCACGTCTACGCCGACGCCCCCTACCGCTGGGACCTCCTGGCCGGCGCCCGCGGCGTCCAGCTCGCCGAACTGGGCCTGAAGTCGTCCGCCGAGGGCCGCCGCATCGAGGTGCCGGAGGTCTCCCTGTGACCGTCCGGCTCCCCGGCGCCGGGGGACGGCTGCGGACGTACGAGCCGCGCACCGAACCCCTGGACGTCACCCCCGGCGCCCCCTTCACCTCCCGTACGGTCTTCTCCGCGGCCCACGTCGTCGCCGACCCGTACGCCGACGTCTCGCCCGACGCGCCCGCCGCCGTCGACTGGGACGCCACCCTCGCCTTCCGCCGCCACCTGTGGTCCCACGGCCTCGGTGTCGCCGAGGCCATGGACACCGCCCAGCGCGGCATGGGCCTGGACTGGGCGGGCGCCGCCGAGCTGATCCGCCGGTCGGCGGCGGAGGCGAAGGCGGTCGGCGGCCGCATCGCCTGCGGAGCCGGCACCGACCAGATCACCGGCGGCTCCCTCGCCGGCATCCGCGCGGCCTACGAGGAACAGCTCGCCGTGGTCGAGGACGCGGGCGCCCAGGTCATCCTCATGGCGTCCAGGGCGCTGGCCGCGACCGCCACCGGCCCCGAGGACTACCTGGAGGTCTACGGCCACCTCCTGCGCCAGTGTGCCGAGCCGGTCGTCCTGCACTGGCTGGGCCCGATGTTCGACCCGGCGCTGGAGGGCTACTGGGGCGCGGCGGACCTCGACGCGGCCACCGACATCTTCCTGGCGGTGATCGCGGCCCACCCCGACAAGGTCGACGGCGTCAAGGTCTCCCTGCTCGACGCGCGACGCGAGACGGACCTGCGGCGCAGGCTGCCGCACGGGGTGCGCTGCTACACCGGCGACGACTTCCACTACCCCGAGCTGATCGCGGGCGACGGCCAGGGCTTCAGCCACGCCCTGCTGGGCGTCTTCGACCCGCTGGGCCCGCTGGCCGCGCGGGCCGTACGGGTACTGGACACGGGGGACGCGACCGGCTTCCGCGCGCTCCTCGACCCCACGGTCGAGCTGTCCCGGCACCTCTTCCAGCCCCCCACCCGCTACTACAAGACGGGCGTCGTCCTCCTCGCCTGGCTCGCGGGCCACCAGTCCCACTTCACGATGGTCGGCGGCCTCCAGTCGGCCCGCTCCCTCCCGCACCTCGCCCGCGCCTACGAACTCGCCGACGGACTCGGCCTGTTCCCCGACCCGGGGCTCGCCGAGGAGCGCATGAAGACCCTCCTCTCCCTGTACGGGGTGAACCAGTGAGCACGACGAACGGCCTGGACCGCTTCTCGATCAACCAGATGACCGTGAAGCAGCTGTCTCTGCCCGAACTGGCCGCCGCCTGCGCCGAGTCGGGCATCACCCAGGTGGGCCTGTGGCGCGAACCCGTCCAGGCGTACGGCGTCGAGGCGACGGCCGGGCTGGTGCGCGACACGGGTCTGACGGTGACGACCCTGTGCCGGGGCGGCTTCCTCACCGCGACCGATCCGGCGGCCCGCGCGGCGGCCCTGGCCGACAACCGCAGGGCGGTCGAGGAGGCCGCCACCCTCGGCACCCGCACGCTCGTGCTGGTCTGCGGCGGCCTCCCGGCCGCCTCCAGGGACCTGCACGGCGCCCGGGAGCGGATCGCCGACGCCCTGGCCGAACTCGGCCCCTACGCCGAGGACCACGGCGTACGCCTCGCGATCGAGCCCCTGCACCCCATGTACGCCGCCGACCGCTGCGTCGTCTCCACCCTCGCCCAGGCCCTCGACCTCGCCGAACGCTTCCCCGCCCACCAGGTCGGCGTGACCGTGGACACGTACCACGTCTGGTGGGACGACCGGGCCCCCGCGCAGATCGCCCGCGCGGGCGCGGCGGGCCGCCTCCACGCCTTCCAGCTCGCCGACTGGACCACCCCCCTGCCCGAAGGCGTCCTCAACGGCCGCGGCCAGCTCGGCGACGGCGCGATCGACCTGCGCGAGTGGCTGGGCCACGTGGAGGCCGCCGGCTACACCGGTCCGATCGAGGTCGAACTCTTCAACGACGGCCTGTGGGCCCGGGACGGCCGGGAGGTGCTGGCCGAGACGGCGGCCCGGTTCGTCACCCACGTCGGCTGAGGCCCGCCGGGACGCGCGGGATTTTCCTCGGACACCGTGCAACCCTCTCGCCCCGGAGCGTGTCGTACATGGCATCAGCACTCCCGACGGGGGACCCGGGGGGGCAGGGAGTGCTGATGGGGGAGGGGAGAGCCGAGGGGCTTGCCGGGTCCACGGACCGGGCAAGCCCCTCGAGACGTCAGACCTGGAACCGCCCCCGCTTCACGGCGGTCACGAAGCACGCCCGGCCGTCCGAGGAGAAGAGCACCGCCGGACCGGCGGGCCCCGCCTTGCTGTCGCGGACGGGCACGGCGGCGTGACCACGGGCGACTTGGAGGCACTCTCCTTGCCTTCGACGTGGGCCACCGGCGCCGAGTCCTTCACGCGGCCGAACTCCTCACCGGCCACCGGCTGACCGGTGAGGAGCTGGACCAGCTGGCCCGGCGGCTCAGCGAGTCCCTGCGCGACGTCAAGCGGGTCGCGGAGAGCAGGGGCGCCCGCCTGGGCCGGACGGACTGAGCGGCGGGGTGCGGAGGGAACCCCTCAGAAGAACACCCCGCAGCGCAGCAGCACGTTGGCGTACGGCCGGGCCTCGCCGGTGCGGACCACGAGGCGGGCCCCCGCCGACAGCTCCTTCAGCCGCTCGTGCGGGACCAGGGCCAGGCCGGGGAGGCGGGACTCCAGCAGTGCCGTCGCCGCCGGGTTGGCCGCCCGTACCTCCGCCGCCGCCGTCGCGCCCTCCACCACCAGCTCGGCCAGCAGGCCGTCCAGCACCTCCGCGAACGACGGCACTCCGGCGCGGAAGGCGAGGTCCACCACCCGGGGTCCGGGCGGGATGGGCATGCCCGCGTCGCAGACCAGCACCCCGTCCCCGTGCCCCAGCTCGGCGAGGGCGCCGGACAGCTGCCGGTTGAGGATCCCGGCCTTCTTCACAGCGCCTCGGCCTCCGCCGCCGTGGGGTACGACTGCTGCGCGCCCCGCCGTGTCACGGCCGCCGCGCCGACCCGGGCCGCGTAGGCCGCGGCCTCGGCCAGTGCGGCACCCGTGCCGAGCTTCCAGGCCAGGGCCGCGGTGAAGGCGTCACCCGCGCCGGTCGTGTCCACCGCCGCCACCCGCACCGACGGCACCCGCGTCACCCCGGAGCGGTCGCACACCAGCGCCCCGGCCGCGCCCAGCGTCACCACCACCGAGCGCGGGCCCTTGGCCAGCAGCAGCCGGGCCCAGTCCGCGGGGTCCTCGCTCACACAGGCGTCGCCGAGGACCACCCGCGCCTCGTGCTCGTTGACGATCAGCGGATCGCAGGCCGTCAGCACCTCCGCGGGCAGCTCACGCGGGGGAGAGGGGTTCAGCACGAAGCGGCTGCCCGGCGCCAGGGCGCGGACCACCTCCACGACCGTCTCCAGCGGGATCTCCAGCTGCGCCGACACCACCCGGGACGCGTGGAAGAGACTCGTGGCCGCCCGAATGTCGCCGGGTGTGAGCCGGGAGTTGGCGCCCGGCGACACCACGATGCTGTTGTCCCCGGAGGGGTCCACGGTGATGAGCGCGACGCCCGTCGGGGCACCGCCCACCAGGACACCCACCGTGTCGACCCCGGCCGTGAGCAGGGAGTCGAGCAGCAGCCGGCCGTGCCCGTCGTCACCGACCCGCGCCAGCAGGGCGGTGGCGGCGCCGAGCCGGGCGGCGGCGACCGCCTGGTTGGCGCCCTTGCCGCCCGGGTGGACGGCGAGGTCGCCGCCGAGCACCGTCTCGCCGGCGGCCGGCCGCCGCTCGACACCGATCACCAGGTCGGCGTTGGCCGATCCCACGACCAGGAGGTCGTAGTCGTACATCTGTTGACTCCCCTGTGAATGGCTGTAGGACGGACGGCCGCGCGGGCTCCTCGCCCGGCACGGCCGTCCGCCCCCGCGTCCGTGTCAGCCGCCGAAGCCGGCCACGTTGTCCTTCGTGACCACCTTCACCGGCACCTTCACCATCGGTTCCACCTTCTTGCCCCGGACCGCCTTCAGCGCGTTGTCCACGGCGGTCCGCCCCAACTGGGCCGGCTGCTGCGCGACCGACGCGTACAGCGTGCCGTCCTTGACCGCGGTCAGCCCGTCCGGGGTGCCGTCGAAGCCGACGACCTGCACGGACCGGCCCGCCCTGGAGCCGAGTGCCTTGATCGCGCCGAGGGCCATCTCGTCGTTCGCGGCGACGACGCCCTGCACGTCGGGGTGGGCCTGGAGCAGGTTCGACATCACGTCCAGGCCCTTGGTGCGGTCGAAGTCGGCGGGCTGCTGGGCCAGTACCTTGATGCCGGGGTAGGCCTTGAGGCCGTTGGCGAAGCCCTGCGCGCGCTCCCGGGCCGCGGAGGTGCCCGCCTGGCCCTGGAGGATCACGATCCGGCCCCTGCCGCCGAGCTTCCCGGCGATCGTCTTGGCGGCCAGCTCACCGCCGGCGACGTTGTCGGAGGCCACCAGGGCGTCGACGGACGCCTTGTTGACGCCCCGGTCGACGGCGATCACCGGGATCCCGGCCCGGTCGGCGGCCTTGACCGAGTTGCCGGCCGCGTCCGAGTCCACCGGGTTGACGATGACCGCCCCCAGCCGCGAACTGGTGAAGTTCTGCACCTGGTTGGCCTGCTGGGAGGCGTCGTTCTGGGCGTCGGTGACGGTGAGGTCGACGCCCAGCTTCTTCGCCTCGGCCTGGGCGCCCGCCCGGATCTGCACGAAGAAGGGGTTGTTGAGCGTCGACAGGGACAGGCCCATCCTCGGCGCCGTCGAGGACGAGGAGCCGCCGTGCAGGAAGGAGGTCGCGCCGACCACCGCCACCGTCACCACGGCCGCGAGCCCGTACGTCGCCGCCTGCCTGCCCTTCGGCCCGCCCGTGCCGGCCGCCACCGGGGTCGCCCCCGCCTTGCGGCGCAGGGTGTCCAGCAGCACCGCCAGCGCGATCACGACACCGATCACGACCTGCTGCCAGAACGCCGACACCGACAGCAGGTTCAGGCCGTTGCGCAGCACCGCGAGGATCAGCGCGCCGATCAGCGTGCCGGACGCCTTGCCGGTGCCGCCCGCCAGGGAGGCGCCGCCGATGACGACGGCCGCGATGGCGTCCAGCTCGTAGCCGTCGGCGGCCTGCGGCTGCGCCGAGGACAGCCGGGAGGCCAGCACGACACCGGCGACCGCGGCGAACACCCCGGACAGGGCGTAGATCGCGAGCTTCTGCCGCCGCACCCGCAGCCCCGACAGCCGCGCGGCCTCCTCGTTGCCGCCGATCGCGTACATCGACCGGCCGATGTACGTCCGCCCGAGGACCAGCGCGGCGATCAGCCCCATTACCACCATGACCAGTACCGGCACCGGCAGCCAGCCGCCGAGGGTGTCACCGAGGTGGGACACCGAGCCGGGGAAGGTGATGGGGGAGCCCTGCGAGATCACCAGGGCGAGACCGCGGCCCACCGACAGCATGGCCAGCGTCGCGATGAACGGCGGCAGCTTGCCGTAGGCGATGAGGAAACCGTTCACCAGCCCGGCGGCGACGCCGGTGGCGACGGCGAGGACGACCGCGAGGACCACCGGCACGCCGTGCTGCGTCGCGCTCCAGGCCAGCACGGTCGCCGACAGCGCGGCCACCGAGCCGACGGAGAGGTCGATGCCCGCCGAGACGATCACGAAGGTCACACCGAAGGCGAGGATCGCCGTCACGGCCGCCTGGACACCGATATTCAGCAGGTTGTCCGTCGTCAGGAAGTCGCCGGACAGCGCCGACAGGGCGACGACGAGGACGATCAGCGCGGTGAGCGCGCCGTTGTCGAGGAGCAGCCGGCGCAGGCCGCCCGGGGCGCTGCTCGCGCCCGTCGTGCTTCTGAGCGTGTCAGTGGCCACGGGGGGCCTCCTTCTCGGTCTCGGGGGTGGGGGTGGGAGTGGGGGTGGAGACGGCGAGCGCCATGACGGCGTCCTGGGTGGCCTCGCCGGCCGCGAGTTCACCGGCGATCCGGCCCTGGGCCATGACCAGCACCCGGTCGCTCATCCCGAGCACCTCCGGCAGATCACTGGAGATCATCAGGACGGCGGCCCCGGCGGCCGTCAGTTCGTTGATCAGCTGGTAGATCTCGACCTTCGCGCCGACGTCGATACCGCGCGTCGGCTCGTCGAGGATCAGCACCCGGGTGTCGGCCAGCAGCCACTTGCCGATGACGACCTTCTGCTGGTTGCCGCCGGACAGGGTCCGCACCTGCTGCCCGAGCCCGGCCATCCGCACGCCCAGTTGCCCGGCGATCCGCCCGGCCGCCGCGTGCTGCGCCTTGCGGTCCACCAGTCCGGCGCGCGTCGCGGAGCGCAGCGTCACCAGCCCGAGGTTCTCCTCGACGGAGGCGTCCAGCACCAGCCCCTGGCCCTTGCGGTCCTCCGGCACGAGCCCGATCCCGGCCGCCATCGCCGCGTTCACGTCGTGCCGCCTGAGC
The DNA here is from genome assembly GCF_040637655.1 of Streptomyces sp. NPDC028722. Taxonomy (NCBI): domain Bacteria; kingdom Bacillati; phylum Actinomycetota; class Actinomycetes; order Kitasatosporales; family Streptomycetaceae; genus Streptomyces; species Streptomyces sp. NPDC028722. The sequence goes on along the minus strand of NZ_JBEZWU010000007.1, from coordinate 62,507 downwards.
GGCCCGCCCGACACGCGCACCACGCCGCGGTCGTACGGGTCGGCGCCGAACACGGCGCGCACGACCTCCGTCCGCCCGGCGCCCACGAGCCCCGCGACCCCGACGACCTCGCCGGCGTGCACCTCGAAGCTCACGTCGTGGAAGACCCCGTCCCGGGTGAGCCCCTCCACGGACAGCAACGGGGCGCCCCGCTCCGGCCGTTCCCGCGGATACTGCTGCTCGATGGACCGCCCCACCATCAGCCGGACGAGTTCGTCCTCGGCCGTGGAGGCGGGCACCTGCCCGACGCTCCTGCCGTCCCGGATGACGGTGACCCGGTCCCCCAGGGCGGCGATCTCCTCCAGGTGGTGGGTGATGAACACGACGCCGACGCCGTCCGCGCGCAGCGAGCGCACGATGGCGAACAGCTTCTCCACCTCCTCGGAGGTGAGCACGGCGGTCGGCTCGTCCATGATGAGCACGCGCGCGTCGACGCTGAGCGCCTTGGCGATCTCGACCATCTGGAGCCGCGCGATACCGAGGTCCCGCACCCGCGCGCGGGGCGAGACGTCGACGCCCACCCGCTCCAGCAGCTCGCCGGCCCGGGCCTCCATCCGCTTGCGGTCGATCATCCCGAAGCGGCGCGGCTGCCGTCCCAGGAAGATGTTCTCGGCCACGGTCAGGTCCGGGACCAGGTTGAACTCCTGGTAGATGGTGGCGATCCCGAGCTTCTCGGCGTCCTGGGCGCCCTGGATGCGCACCTGACGGCCGCCGACGTGGATGCGGCCCGCGTCGGGCGTGTAGGCACCGGAGAGCATCTTGATGAGAGTGCTCTTGCCTGCGCCGTTCTCACCGAGCAGCACATGGACCTCACCCCGGCGCAGATCGAAGTCGACGCCGTCGAGCGCGACCACGCCGGGGAAGGTCTTGCGTATGCCCTCGATGCGCAGCAACTCGTCCGGGTCGCTCACGACGTGCTCCTCTGCACTGACGTGCTCCTTCGCACTGGGGAGGGGGACTGTGGGGGCCGGGCCGGCGCACCGCACGAGCGGCGCACGACGAGCCGGGCGGGCAGGGTGACGGACCGCGGGGCGCGCCCCTCGATCCGGTCGGCCAGCGCGCGTACGGCGGCACGCCCCAGCTCGCCGGTCGGCTGGGCGATCGCGGTCACCGGCGGATCGGTGTGCACGAACCACGGGATGTCGTCGAACGCGGCCAGCGCGATGTCGTCCGGTACGCGCAGCCCACGCGCGCGTACGGCGTCCAGCGCGCCGAGCGCCATCAGGTTGTCGGCCGCGAAGACGACCTCGGGCGGCTGCGGGAGATCCAGGAACCGGTCGGTCACCCGCCGCCCGCTCTCCGCCTGGAAGTCGCCCTGGCCTATGTAGGCGTCCGGGAGCGGAACCCCGTACTCGGCGAGGGCGGCCCGGAAGGCCTCGACCCGCTCGCTGCCGGTGGTGGTGGCCGCCGGCCCCGCGATGATCGCGAGCCGGCGGTGCCCGAGCCCGTACAGATGCGCCACGAGATCCCGTACGGCCGCCCGCCCGTCGGCCCGTACGACGGGTACGTCCACGCCCGGGATCCACCGGTCGACGAACACCATCGGGGTCCCCGCGCGGACGGCGTCCAGCATCAGCGGCGACCCCCCGTCGGTCGGCGACACGAGCAGCCCGTCGATGCGCCGGTCCAGCAGGTTGCGCACGTGGTGGTCCTGCAACTCGGGCCGCTCGTCGGCGTTGCCGATGATCACGCTGTAGCCGAGCGCGCGGGCCTCCTCCTCGACGGAGCGGGCCAGCTCGGTGAAGTAGGGGTTCAGCACGTCGCTGATCACCAGCCCGAGGGTGTGGGTCTGGTCGGTGCGCAACGACCGGGCGACCGCGTTGGGCCGGTACCCGAGGGCGTCGACGGCGGCCAGCACCCGCGTCCGCGCGTCCGCACTGACCGACGGGTGCGCGTTCAGCACCCGCGACACCGTGGCCACGGACACCCCGGCCGCGGCGGCGACGTCCTTGATGCTCGCCATGAGCCGCCTCCACCTCCTTGTGGAATCGTTTACACGACTGTGTGAGAAGCATTGGAATCGATTACACGGGCAGGAGGCAAGAGGGGTGGGGATGGCCGAAACCCAATCGTGACGAGACCGGCCGAAAGTGCGGGAGGATCGTCACATGGGTACACCGGCCCGCCCTGGGTACGCGTGCTCGGCGCCCTCCCGGTGAGGACGCCCGCCCCAGCACGCGACACAGAGGGAGACGACATGAGGCTCAGCCGGCCGGCCCTGGCGCTGTCCCGGTGCGCCACGGAGGTGCTGGGCGGCCGGTACCGTCTGGATGCGGTCATCGGTTCGGGTGGCGCGGGCGACGTCCACCGGGGCTACGACCTGCGGCTGAAGCGGCCGGTGGCGGTCAAGGTCTTCCGTACCGACGCCGACATCGACATGGAGGACCGCCTCGACAACGAGGCGGTGATCCTGGCCCGGCTGCACCATCCCGGGCTGGTCACCGTCTACGACGCCGGACGGCACAACGGCCGCGCCTACCTGGTCATGCAGCTGGTCGAAGGTCCCACCCTGAAGAAGCGCATCGCCGCGGGCCCCCTGGCCCCCGCCGAGACCGCCGCGCTCGGTGCCGACCTCGCCCTGGCCCTGTCCCACGCCCACGAGGCAGGGGTCGTCCACCGCGACGTGAAGCCCTCGAACATCCTCCTGGACGCGTCCGGTCAGCCCCACCTGACCGATTTCGGCATCTCCCGGCTGCTCGACTCCACCACCCGCACCGCCACCGGCACCCTCATAGGCACCGCCGCCTACCTGTCCCCCGAGCAGGTGCTCGGCCGCCCCGTCGGCCCGCCCGCCGACGTCTACGCCCTCGGGCTGGTCCTCCTCGAATGCCTCACCGGCCGACTCGAGTACGACGGTGGCCCCCTGGAGGCCGCGATCGCGCGACTCCACCGCGCGCCCGAGCTGCCCGGCTTCCTGCCGGCCGAACTGGCCGCCCTGCTGCGGGACATGACCGCGCTCGAGGAGGGGACGCGGCCGTCGGCACGCGACTGCGCCGGGCCACTGACCGCCCTCGCCGGCACCGCCGACTCGCGGTCCGTCACGGTCCCGGCCGACGTCACGAGCATGGTGCCCAGTGAGGCACCGGCGAGGGCCGACGTCACACACCCGCATCCGCCGCCGCACGCCGAGGACACGTCCGGCCGGAAGGGCGCCGCGCCCGCACGGGGGCGGAGGGCGGTGACCGGCGCAGTGGCCGCGCTCGCCGCTGTCACGGCCGCCGCGTTCACCGTCTCCGACGGTTTCTCACATCAGGGAAGCGGTGCCGGAACGACCCGGGCCGCCGGTACCCCTTCCGCGCGGGCCGAGCACCCGGACGCGTCCCCCGCCGGGAGCGAGCCGGGGCCCACGGCTCCGCCGTCCCCCACCCGGGACACCTCCGCCGTACGGCTCCGCGACGCCGCGCTCGAACGGAGCGCGGCCCCTGCCGCCGTCACCCCGAGCCGGAAGCCGAACACCGGCACGACCGCACCCGGCACGCCGGCCCCGCCCGCGCACTCCCCGGCCGGTGCCCCACGGGACAGCCGGTTCACGGGGACGTCCGCCAGGACGACGTGGGCGGGGGCCGGGGCGAAGCCCGTGAACGGGCACTCCGGCAAGGCCGGGAAGTCCGGGAAAGCCGGGAAGTCCGGGAAAGCCGGCAAGTCTGGAAAAGCAGGCAAGCCAGGCGAAGCCGAGAAGGCACAGGAGAAGGCCGAGCAGAAGGCCCAGAAGGAAGCTGAGAAGAAGCTCCGGAAGAAGAAGTGAGGATGGACACCCCCTACTGGCTAGGAGTCCACCGCGGGCGTTCAGCGCCCCGTGCGCTTTCCCCGGCGTGATCACGGACCCACTGCCGTAGTCACCCGGAACCCTCGTCACTCTCCGGCGAACAGCTCGGCCGCGTCGGTGGCTCGTACGGCGCGCTGGGCCCAGATCCGGAGCTGGTCGAGGTCCGTGCAGGAGTTCACCCGCTCGCGGACGGGGTCGGGTACCGGGATGTCGCGCCATTCCAGGGCGTCGAGGACCGCCTGCCGACGTTCCGTGAGGCGCCCAAGTTCCCGGCCCAGCTCCAGTCCCTCTTCCCGGCCCTGTTCCAACCCTTGTTCTCGTCCTTCCTCGCGCACCTGTTCGGCCAGTGGGTGTCGCCAGAAGTACTGGATTGCCGTCATCAGGTCCCTCCGCATCCGCGTGTCAAGGGGGCCGTGGCCGGACGAGGCCACGGCCCGACGGTTCTCACGCTCCGGCGAACAGCTCCGCCGCGTCGGTGACTCGTACGGCGCGCTGGGCCCAGATCCGGAGCTGGTCGAGGTCCGTGCAGGAGTTCACCCGCTCGCGGACGGGGTCGGGTACCGGGATGTCGCGCCATTCCAGGGCGTCGAGGACCGCCTGCCGACGTTCCGTGAGGCGCCCCAGCTCCAGTCCCTGTTCCAACCCTTGTTCTCGCCCTTCCTCGCGCACCTGTTCGGCCAGTGGGTGTCGCCAGAAGTACTGGATTGCCGTCATCAGGTCCCTCCACATCTGCTTCGCCTGGGGGTCGGCCAGGCAGGAGTCGACGAACTGCACGAAGACCGCGGCACTGTCGGGGTCGATGGTCCGCAGGGCGGATGCCAGTGATTCCAGTATGGCGGGCGCCTGGGGGCCACGCCCGTGTGTCATCGCCGAGAGCACCGCAAGGGGTACGTCCCGTTCGGCCTGCCGCTCGTCGGCGATCACCGGCACGTTGTCCGGGCCGAGGACCAGTGGACGTACCGTCAGCGAGTGCCAGCCGGGGAAGCCCAGCCGGATGGGCTGGGACGCCCACCGCGCGGTGTTGCTGTTCTGGGTGATGACGATGAGCACGGGCTCGCAGCGGTACTTCTCGTACAGGTACGACAAGTAGTACGGCCAGCTGCCCCGCTTGCGGTCGTCCACCTTCCCCTGGGACTCGACCACGAGGAGGTAGGTCCCCTCGTCGGTCTCCGCCCGGAGCAACGTGTCCACCCGGCGCTCGACCGGTTCGACCTCGGTGAGGTCCACGTTCAGCGCGGCGATCTCCCTGGGCTCGGGGAACGGCACGTGCAGTACCCGTTGTAACGCTCGCGTCAGCAGCGTCGGATCCTTCTGGAAGATCCGGTGCAGCGCCTCGTGCGACGAGCCGACCATCAGCTCTCCTTTCCGTACGACGTGATCAACGAGCTAGGCGGCCACAAGTTCGCACCACACGTACTTCCCCCGGCCCCCGAACCGGGCCGAGGGCTGCCACCCCCAGTACTGCGCGCAGGCCATCACCAGCCCCAGCCCCCGTCCCTCCTCGAGATCCACGGCCCGCTCCAGTGGTTGGGGTGGCGGAGGCGGCGCGGGGTCCGTGTCCCATGCCCCGATCCACACCAGGCCCTGCGCCGACCGGCGGACCCGCAGCGCGGCCGGTCCTTCGGTGTGTCGTACGGCGTTCGACACCAGCTCCGCCGCGAGCAGTTCGGCGGTGTCCACCAGGCCGATCAACCCGTGCATCGTCAGGATCAGGCGCAGGGTGCGACGGCAGACGGTGACGGCTCTGAGGTCGTTGGGGATGTAGAGGGTGTAATCCCAGGACTCGTTCTCGGGCATGCGTCATCAACTCCGTGGGTTCGAGGGGGTTGCGCGTTGCGGTGGCATGCCGCGGCCGCCGTGGCAGGGCGGGGCGGTGCGCTTCCGCTGTGTGTGCGCTGCATCACCGACGGTAGGGCTAATTGTTTAAACGCCGCAAGCCGATCCCGTAATGTGACGCCGAACGAGTCGCGTGTGTGGGTGCGTTGGGAGGCGTCGGCAATGGCGTTGAGGAGTGAGCCGACCGCCCGTCAGCTGCGGCTGGCGGTCGAGCTGCGCAGGCTTCGCGAGGCGGCAGGTCTGACGGCCCGGGAGGCGGCCAGGCTGCTCGGGGTGACCGCCCCGGTCATCAGCCAGATCGAGTCCGGCATCGCCGGCGTCAGCGAGCAGCGGCTGCGCCGTCTCGCATCCCACTACGACTGCACGGACCCGGAGTTCATCGACTTCCTGGCCGCCATGGCCACCGAACGCACGCGCGGCTGGTGGGAGGAGTACCGGGGCCTGCTGCCCACAGCGTTTCTGGATCTGGCCGAGCTGGAGCACCACGCCGGGTTCCTCAGGGAAGTCGCGCTGCTCTTCGTGCCGGGCCTGTTGCAGACCGAGGAGTACGCGCGCGCCGTCTTCTCCGCCCGTGTGCCGGAACTGACCCCCGAGGAGCTGGAGTTAAGGATTCGGCACCGCATGAGACGCCAGCAGACCGTCTTCCCGTACGAAGCAGTGATCCATGAGGCGGCGTTACGTATCAGGGTCAGTGACCGGGCCGCCTCGAAGGCGCAACTCGCTCGTCTGCTGGAGCTTTCCGACGCGGATCACATCACCGTGCGGGTCATCCCCTTCGACCTGGACGGCTTCGCGAGGGCTTCGAGTGCCATGACCTATGCGGGCGGCCCGCTGCCCAAGCTGGACACGGTGGTGCGGGACGCACCGCACGGTTCGGTCTTCGTCGATTCGGAGGCACAGCTCACTGCCTATCGAACGCGCTTCCGTAAGGTGGAGGCCCTATCGCTGGGACCTGACCGGTCGCGCGACTTCCTGCACATGCTGGCGAAGGAGCTGTGAGGCATTCCATGACCACCCCTGTGAACTGGCGGAAGTCGTCCTACTCCGGCGAGGGCGACGGCAACGCCTGCGTCGAGATAGCGAGTTCCCCCACCCACACAGCCGTCCGCGACTCGAAGGCCCCCGCTCGGGCCACCCTCACCTTCCCCGCCTCCGCCTTCGTCACCTTCCTCGAAGGGCTGAAGGGGAACCCGGACGTCCACCCGTTCTCCTGAACCCTCAGAACAGGAAGACCACGGCGAGGGCGATCAGCGTGCCCAGGGCTGTGGCGGCGCCGACGAGGCCGGCGGCCAGGGCCGCCTTGACGCTGGTGGGGCGGATCTCCTGCCAGCCCAGGTCCCGGGCCACGCCCCGGATCAGGCGGTGGCCGGCGGCGGACGAGAAGGACTGGCGCTCGGTGCCGTCGAGGCTGCGGCTCCAGGTGGCGTACACGTTCCGGCCGGAGGACACCGTCCTGCTGGTGCCCGCTCCGCCGAGGCCCGCCTCGTACTCGACGGTGCGGACGATGTCCGTCATGGAGAAGCGCCGGTCCTCGGGGTGCAGTACGACCCGGTAGGTGTGCACCTGGCTGATCCGCCGCGCGGTCAGCGGCGACCGGGGGACGTCCACGATCAGGTCGAAGCCCGGCACGGTCCGGCGCGGCCGGTACCGCGTGTCCGCGGTGGCGGCCACGATGCGGTCGTAGAAGTCCTGGTGGGCGTCGGGGGTGCCGGAGTCGATCACGGGCAGGCACAGTAACGGTGGGCCGCTGTCAGAGCGCCCCGGTACCGTCGGATCATGTCCAACCAGGCGGGGAACCCCACGGGTGAGCGGCGTCTCGCCGTGCTCGAAGGCGTGCTGGAGCGTGTCACGTACGCCAACGAGGAGAACGGCTACACGGTCGCCCGGGTCGACACCGGCAGAGGCGCCGGGGACCTGCTCACCGTGGTCGGCGCGCTGCTCGGGGCACAGGTGGGGGAGTCCCTGCGCATGGAGGGGCGCTGGGGGTCGCATCCGCAGTACGGCAAGCAGTTCCATGTGGAGAACTACACGACCGTGCTGCCCGCCACCGTCCAGGGCATCCGGCGGTATCTGGGCTCGGGGCTGGTGAAGGGGATCGGGCCGGTGTTCGCCGACCGGATCACCCAGCACTTCGGGGTGGACACGCTGCGGGTCATCGAGGAGGAGCCGAAGCGGCTGATCGAGGTGCCGGGGCTCGGGCCCAAGCGGACCGGGAAGATCGCCGACGCCTGGGAGGAGCAGAAGGCGATCAAGGAGGTCATGCTCTTCCTCCAGACCGTGGAGGTGTCGACCTCGATCGCCGTGCGGATCTACAAGAAGTACGGCGACGGGTCGATCTCCGTGGTGAAGGAGCACCCCTACCGGCTCGCCTCCGACGTGTGGGGCATCGGCTTCCTCACCGCAGACAAGATCGCTCAGTCCGTCGGTATCCCGCACGACAGCCCGGAGCGGGTCAAGGCCGGTTTGCAGTACGCGCTGTCGCAGTCCGCCGACCAGGGGCACTGCTTCCTGCCGGAGGAGCGGCTGATCGCCGACGCGGTGAAGCTCCTCCAGGTCGACACGGGGCTGGTCATCGAGTGCCTCGCGGAGCTGGGCCGCGCGCCGGAGGACGGCGCCGACCCGGGGGTCGTACGGGAGCGGGTGCCCGGGCCCGACGGCGACCCGGAGCCCGTCAGCGCGGTCTATCTGGTGCCCTTCCACCGGGCGGAGCTGTCCCTGTCCTCGCAGCTGCTGCGGCTGCTGCGGACGGACGAGGACCGGATGCCCGCCTTCCGGGACGTCGAGTGGGACAAGGCCCTGGGCTGGCTGGCGTCGCGCACCGGCGCCGATCTGGCGCCCGAGCAGCAGGCCGCCGTCCGGCTCGCGCTGACCGAGAAGGTGGCCGTGCTGACCGGCGGGCCCGGCTGCGGCAAGTCGTTCACCGTCCGCTCGATCGTGGAGCTGGCCCGGGCCAAGCGCGCCAAGGTGCTGCTGGCCGCCCCGACCGGCCGGGCGGCCAAGCGGCTGGCCGAGCTGACCGGCGCGGAGGCCTCGACCGTGCACCGGCTGCTGGAGCTGAGGCCGGGGGGCGACGCGGCCTATGACCGGGACCGGCCGCTGGACGCCGACCTGGTCGTCGTGGACGAGGCGTCGATGCTGGACCTGCTGCTCGCGAACAAGCTGGTGAAGGCCGTACCGCCGGGCGCGCATCTGCTGTTCGTCGGGGACGTGGACCAGTTGCCGAGCGTGGGTGCCGGGGAGGTCCTGCGTGATCTCCTCGCCGACGGCAGCCCGGTTCCGTCCGTCCGGGTCACCCGGGTCTTCCGGCAGGCCCAGCAGTCCGGCGTGGTCACCAACGCGCACCGGATCAACGCGGGGCAGCAGCCGCTCACCGACGGGCTGAAGGACTTCTTCCTCTTCGTCGAGGACGACACCGAGGCCGCCGGCCGGCTCACCGTGGACGTGGCGGCGCGCCAGATTCCGGCCAAGTTCGGGCTGGACCCGCGCCGGGACGTGCAGGTGCTCGCGCCGATGCACCGGGGGCCGGCGGGCGCGGGGGCGCTGAACGGGCTGCTGCAGCAGGCCATCACGCCGGGACGCCCCGACCTGGCGGAGAAGCGGTTCGGCGGCCGGGTCTTCCGCGTCGGCGACAAGGTCACCCAGGTCCGCAACAATTACGAGAAGGGGAAGAACGGCGTCTTCAACGGCACCGTGGGCGTCGTCACCTCCCTCGACCCGGTCGACCAGCGTCTGACGGTGCTGACGGACGAGGACGAGGAGGTGCCGTACGAGTTCGACGAACTGGACGAACTGGCCCACGCGTACGCGGTGACCATCCACCGTTCGCAGGGGAGCGAATATCCCGCCGTGGTGATTCCCGTCACCACCGGGGCATGGATGATGCTCCAGCGCAATCTCCTCTACACCGCGGTCACCCGGGCGAAACGGCTGGTCGTTCTCGTCGGTTCGCGCCGGGCGATCGGCCAGGCGGTGCGCACGGTGTCGGCCGGACGGCGCTGGACGGCCCTGGACCACCGACTCCTCGGAAAAAATGATCGATCAAATGAGTCATGAAGGTCACAGAGCACTACCGGATGCCCCGTGGAGGGGGCAGGATGAGCAGGTTGACGGCACTGAGTGCCGCCAATAGGCCCAATGGTCGACCCCGAGTGCACTCTCCTGAGCCAAATGGGGGATGGTAGAGACAGTCAGGGCACCTCGAAGATGAGGCACTACGTCGGTGAGGGAAGACGTGAGCGACAACTCTGTAGTACTGCGGTACGGCGACGGCGAATACACCTACCCGGTGGTCGGCAGCACCGTCGGCGACAAGGGCTTCGACATCGGGAAGCTCCGCGCCCAGACCGGTCTGGTGACTCTGGACAGCGGTTACGGCAACACGGCCGCCTATAAATCCGCCATCACCTACCTCGACGGCGAGGCGGGCATCCTCCGCTACCGCGGCTACCCCATCGAGCAGCTGGCCGAGCGCTCCACCTTCCTCGAGGTGGCGTACCTGCTGATCAACGGCGAGCTGCCCACCGTCGACGAGCTGACGACGTTCAAGAACGACATCACGCGGCACACCCTGCTGCACGAGGACGTCAAGAACTTCTACAAGGGCTTCCCGCGGGACGCCCACCCGATGGCGATGCTGTCCTCGGTCGTCTCGGCGCTGTCCACCTTCTACCAGGACAGCCACAACCCGTTCGACGAGAAGCAGCGCGACCTCTCCACGATCCGGCTGCTCGCGAAGCTCCCGACGATCGCGGCGTACGCGTACAAGAAGTCGATCGGCCACCCGTTCGTCTACCCGCGCAACGACCTCGGCTACGTCGAGAACTTCCTGCGCATGACCTTCTCGGTGCCGGCGGACGACTACGAGCTGGACCCGGTCGTGGTCTCCGCGCTGGACAAGCTGCTCATCCTGCACGCCGACCACGAGCAGAACTGTTCGACCTCCACGGTCCGCCTCGTCGGTTCGTCGCAGGCCAACATGTTCGCCTCGATCTCGGCGGGCATCAGCGCCCTGTGGGGTCCGCTGCACGGCGGCGCCAACCAGTCCGTGCTGGAGATGCTGGAGGGCATCCGCGACTCCGGCTCCGACGTCGACACCTTCATCCGCAAGGTGAAGAACAAGGAGGACGGCGTCCGCCTGATGGGCTTCGGCCACCGGGTGTACAAGAAATTCGACCCGCGCGCCCGCATCATCAAGGCCGCCGCCCACGACGTGCTCTCCGCGCTGGGCAAGGACGACGAGCTGCTCGACATCGCCCTGAAGCTGGAGGAGCACGCGCTGTCCGACGACTACTTCGTCGAGCGCAAGCTGTACCCGAACGTCGACTTCTACACCGGTCTGATCTACCGGGCCATGGGCTTCCCGACCGAGATGTTCACGGTCCTGTTCGCCCTCGGCCGCCTGCCGGGCTGGATCGCCCAGTGGACCGAGATGATCAAGGAGCCGGGTTCCCGCATCGGCCGCCCGCGCCAGATCTACACGGGTGTCGTCGAGCGCGACTTCGTGCCGGTCGAGGAGCGCTGAACCGACCGGACGGGCGGGGCCTGCCGTGACCGGCGGGCCCCGCGTCACCGGCGTGCGAGAACAGCCGTGAGACAGACGGAAGGCGCCCCAGGACGCCGGTCCCCCCACGGGCCGACGACCAGGGCGCCTTCCCATGTCCCGGTGCGGATTCCCCCCACGGGATCCGGCCGGGCGCTCGGAGAGGACAGCGCCTGAATCGCTGTCTGTGAGCAGGACGGGCACAGCCCGTCCTGCTCCGGTGATGCGGTGCGGTCTGCCGGGACAACGCACGCTGGGAGGGCCGCTCAAAGCTCCCCGGTGTACGTGCCCCGGCAACGCAACTCTGAGGACGTCCCCCAAGACATCCCCAGATGCCGGTCAGCGCCCCCCAAGACGCTGGTCCGACATCGCCAACTTAGACCTTCGAAGCCCTTCGAGGGTTACGTTCGCATCACTGTGATGTGCGTCTCTTGCATATGTCCTTTAGGTGCGCAAGAGGCCCGATACGTCGATCGGGTCCCAAGCGTAAGGAAGATGCGCGAGCCTTGTGAAGAGCTTATGTGAGGTGCGCGCCGGACTCCAGGGGCATGTCCGTTTCGGTCACAGGCAAATCGGTGCCGGTTTCTCCGCCCCGGTTCACCGGAAGGTCCGCAGCCGCAGGCTGTTGGTCACCACGAACACCGAGGAGAAGGCCATCGCGGCACCCGCGATCATCGGGTTGAGCAGTCCCGCGGCGGCCAGCGGCAGCGCGGCGACGTTGTAGCCGAAGGCCCATACCAGGTTGCCCTTGATGGTGGCCAGTGTCCTGCGCGAGAGCCGGATCGCGTCGGCGGCCACGCGCAGGTCCCCGCGCACCAGGGTCAGGTCGCCGGCCTCGATCGCCGCGTCGGTGCCGGTGCCCATGGCGAGGCCCAGGTCGGCGGTGGCGAGCGCCGCCGCGTCGTTCACGCCGTCACCGACCATCGCCACGGACCGGCCCTCGCGCTGGAGCCGCCGTACGACGTCCACCTTGTCCTCGGGCAGCACCTCGGCGTAGACGTCCGCGGAGTCGATGCCGACGCTCCGGGCGACGGCCTCGGCGACCGTCCGGTTGTCGCCGGTGAGCAGCACCGGCGTGAGCCCCAGTCCGCGCAGCGCGCGCACCGCCTCGGCGCTGGTCTCCTTGACCGTGTCGGCCACCGCGAGGACTCCGCGGGCCCGCCCGTCCCAGCCGGCCACGACGGCCGTACGGCCTTCCCGCTCGGCTTCGCGGGCCGCGCGGGCCAGCTCCTCGGGAAGGTCGTCGTAGAGGCGGCCCACGGCCACCTCGCGGCCGTCCACGCGCCCGCGTACGCCCCGGCCGGGCACGTTCTCGAAATGCTCGGCCGCCGGGAGCTCGCCGGCGCGTTCCTCGGCGCCCGCGGCGATCGCGCGCGCGACCGGGTGCTCGGAGGCGTGCTCCAGGGCGCCCGCGAGCCGCAGCAGCTCCTTCTCGTCCTCGCCGTCGGCGACGTACACCGCCTGGAGGCTCATCCGGCCGGTGGTGACCGTACCGGTCTTGTCGAGGACGACCGTGTCGACGCGGCGCGTGGACTCCAGCACCTCGGGGCCCTTGATCAGGATGCCGAGCTGGGCGCCGCGGCCGGTGCCGACCATCAGCGCGGTCGGGGTGGCCAGGCCCAGCGCGCACGGGCAGGCGATGATCAGGACGGCGACGGCGGCCGTGAACGCGGCGACCGTGTCCCCGGTGACGCCGAGCCACACGCCGAACGTGCCGAGCGCGAGGAGGATGACCACGGGCACGAAGACCGCGGAGATCCGGTCGGCGAGCCGCTGCACCTCGGCCTTGCCGTTCTGCGCGTCCTCCACCAGCTTCGCCATCCGGGCGAGCTGGGTGTCCGCGCCGACCCGGGTGGCCTCGACGACGAGCCGCCCACCCGCGTTGACCGTGGCGCCGGTGACCCGGTCGCCGGGGCCGACGTCCACCGGCACCGACTCACCGGTCAGCATGGAGGCGTCCACCGCGGAGACGCCCTCCGCCACCGTGCCGTCGGTGGCGATCTTCTCGCCGGGCCGGACGACGAACCGGTCGCCGACGGCCAGGGAGGACACCGGGACGCGCACTTCGCGGCCGTCCCGCAGGACCGCCACCTCCTTGGCGCCCAGCTCCATCAGGGCCCGCAGGGCGGCACCGGCGCGCCGCTTGGAGCGGGCCTCCAGGTAGCGGCCGAGCAGGATCAGCGCGACGACCCCGGCGGCGACCTCCAGATAGATGGTGGAGGCGCCGTCCGTGCGGGAGACGGTGAGGCGGAACGCGTCGTGCATCCCGGGCATGCCCGCGTCGCCGAGGAACAGGGCCCACAGCGACCAGCCGAACGCGGCCAGCGTGCCGACCGAGACGAGGGTGTCCATGGTGGCGGCGCCGTGCCGGGCGTTGGTCCACGCGGCCCGGTGGAAGGGGGCGGCGCCCCAGACGACCACGGGCGCGGCGAGCGTCAGCGACAGCCACTGCCAGTTGTCGAACTGGAGTGCCGGGATCATCGCGAGCAGGACGACGGGGGCCGCGAGCAGCGCGGAGACGAGCAGGCGGTGCCGCAGGGCGCCGAGTTCGGGGTCCGGGCCGGGCGTCCCGGGCCCGTCCGCGGCCTCGGGTGCGGGGTCCGGCGGCGGGGGCTCCTCGGCGGTGTAGCCGGTCTTCTCCACGGTGGCGATCAGGTCGGCGACCTCGACGCCGTCGGCGTAGGCGACCCTGGCCTTCTCGGTGGCGAAGTTGACGGTGGCGCTGACGCCGTCCATCCGGTTGAGCTTCTTCTCCACCCGGGCGGCACAGGAAGCGCAGGTCATGCCGCCGATGAGCAGCTCGACCCGGTGGGCCGCGTCCACGGTTATGGCTGTCTCTGCGGTGGTGCTGGTCATGTCCGGACTCCAGACATCGGACCGGACCGTACGGATCCAGTATCAGCTGGTCGGCGCGGCCCGGTCGGGGAAAGGGGGAGTCTTTCTCAGGCCTTGCCGGCCAGCTCGAAGCCGGCCTCGTCCACGGCGGCGCGGACGGCCTCCTCGTCCAGCGGGGCGTCGGAGACGACGGTCACCTCGCCCTTCGACGCGACGGCCTGCACCGAGGTGACGCCGGGGATCTGGGAGATCTCACCGGAGACGGAACCCTCGCAGTGGCCGCAGCTCATGCCGGTCACCTGGTAGACGGCGGTGACGGAGCCCGGGGTGTCGGTGTGGGCGGTCATGTCGTTACTCCTCGTCGGGGCGTGGTGCGGTCGGTGAGGTACCCGAGTACCCCACGCCGTCCAGTGTACCCCTGGGGGGTATGCAATGAGGGGAGGGGTGTGCCGACCGCTCTTCACCGGGGTCCGTCGGGCGGTGGCGAGGCGCGCACCTGTAGGTGACACAGAGTAATTGGTGGGGCGCACAGCATAACCATGACGGGTCCATCCGCGTTTGCTGTGGTGCGGGTGAGTGCCCGTGATGATGTCAGGAAGGCAGGAAACTCATGAGACGGACTACCCGATACGGCGTGATCGCCGTGGCCGCGTCCGGCGCGATGGCCGTAGCCCTGCCGGTGTCCGCCGCGTTCGCGGCCGAGGGGGCCGGCGCCAACGCCACGGCGACCGGCTCTCCCGGTGTGCTCTCCGGCAACTCCGTCCAGGTCCCTGTGCACGCGCCGGTGAACGTGTGTGGGAACACCGTGGACGTCGTGGGGCTGCTCAACCCGGCCGCGGGCAACACCTGCGTGAACGGCGGCTCGGCGACGACCGACGGTGCGGGCGGGAGTGGCTCGTCGCGGGCTGCGGCTGCGAGGAAGGGCACCGCGGCGCACACCGTCGCCGACATGGAGCGTGGCGGATCGGCCGCGTCCGGCGGGGCGTCGGCTCACGGCACCACCGCGGGCTCGCCCGGGCTGCTGTCCGGCAACGACGTCCAGATCCCGGTCCACCTGCCGGTGAACGTGTCCGGGAACAGTGTCAACGTGGTCGGTGTGGGCAACCCGGTCTTCGACAACGAGTCGGTCAACGGCTCCGGCGACCACTCGAGCGGGCGCTCGCACTCCACGGTCCCGAGGCCCCGGGCCCCCAAGCCCCCGGCTGCCGTCCGTGCCCACACCCCTCCGCACACCCCGCGCCAGGCGGCGCCCTCGCTGGCCCACACGGGAGCGGACCTCACGGCCCCCGCTCTTGCCGGCAGCGCCGCGCTCATTGTCGCGGGTGCGATCCTGTACCGCCGCTACACCCCTGGTCAGATCCGCTGACCCGGCACCGGGGCGTGCCCCGGTACGGACAAGCGCTGCGGGCCCCGGGAGAAGCAGTTTCTCCCGGGGCCCGTGACGCGTCCGGACCGAACAGGCCACGAAGCAGCCGAACCCCGGCTACGGGGGCCGTCCTCGAAGCCCGAGGGGCACGCACAGCCGACGAGGCCACACACCACCCTCTTCCGCGGTGTGTGGCCTCGTCGGCTGCGCGTGCCCGGAACGAAGGGCGGCGAGGTCAGAACGCCTGGTTGTTGCAGCCCATGTTCGAACCGAGATGGCTCTGCTGCGCACCCGGATTGCCTTCACCGTTCAGCAGGTTGCCCGCCAGGCCGGTGAGGGCACTGATGCCGCCGATCACCTCGATGTTCATGTCGTGTGAGCGGCACTCGATGCCCTGGTCGATGTCGAGGTCGTGACCCGGCTCACCGTGAGCGAAGGCGACGGTGCTGCCGGCGAGGGAGCCGACGGTGCCGAGGATGGCGCCCACGAGGACTGCCTTGTGCATCTTGCGCATGGGTTCTCCGTTGGTTGAGCGGACGGGATCCGCAAGAGATCGAGTGGGGAGTGCGGACGATCGCGAGAGACGTCAGCCGAGTCGGGGAAGTCCCAGCTGCCCGACAGGAGGCGCCGCGACCTGTCCGAGGCCGACCGGAGCCAGCTGCGGCACGCTCTCAGGCGTGACCTGCGGGTTGACGAGCGGGTTCACCTGTGGGTTCACCTGCGGGTTCACCTGCGGGGCGACCCACGCCGGGGGCTGCGCCTGGGGCACGGTGACCTGAGGGGCGACCTGAGGGGCGACCTGCGGCATGACCTGGGGCACGACCTGCGCGGGCTGCTGCGGGGGCGCGGCCTGCTGGGAGTACACCGGCGCGGCCTGCTGCTGCGGGTACCCGGGCGCGGTCTGCTGCTGCGGGTACCCGGGCGCGGTCTGCTGCTGGGGGTAGGCCTGCGCGGGCTGCTGCTGGGGGTAGGCCTGCGCGGGCTGCTGCTGGGGGTAGACCGGCGCGGTCTGCTGCTGCGGGTACCCGGGCGCGGGCTGCTGCTGGGGGTAGGTCTGCGCGGGCTGCTGCTGCGGGTACACCGGCGCGGTCTGCTGCTGCGGGTACGCCTGCGCAGGCTGCTGCTGGGGGTAGACCGGTGCGGCCTGCTGCTGGGGGTAGGCCTGCGGGGGCTGCTGCGGGTACCCCGGAGCGGCGGCCTGCTGCTGCGGGTACATCGGAGCGGCCTGCTGCGGGTACGGCGTGGTGGTGGTCTGTGCCGTTCCCTGCGACGAGGCGGAGGCGGCGGCGTAACCGGTCTGCTGCTGCGGCGCGGCTCGCGGAGCCATCACCGCGGGCGCAGTCTGCGGAGCCATTGCCGCAGGCGCGGCCTGCGGAGCCGGCGCGGCCTGCGGAGCCGGGTGATCGGGTGCCGGCACGGGAGCGGGACTGCCATGTCCGACCGGAGTGTCGGCATAGCCGGCGCCGGCGCCGATGCCGGAGAGACTGCTGGCCGCTGCTACGACGAGCGCGGCCTTGTGAAGCTTGCGCATGAAACCCTCGGCCCTTCGATACCTGAAAACATTGCATGCGGTGCGGTCACGCGTGCAGACGGTGGGGTACTGCCGCTGCACGGCAGCAGCGGTGATGCGTGAGCAGCGCGCGGACTTTGTGTCGGAACCGGCAGCACATTCCCTCACCCACAGGTCAACGGTCGCTGCCTTCTCCCCGTTGGAACGAGGACGCGCGCGCTGTGGTCACGGCACCCGAATACCCGTCACCCGTTTGCCTCGGCCCGCGCGCGTGGCGACCCCTATGCCCTTGCGTCAAATGGGTGACCTGCGAGCGGGCGCCCGTATCCGGGTCCGCGTTCACCTCGTTCCCCACGGGCCGGGAGCGATGGCATCGCAGTCGCAGGGCAGCAAGAACAGTGACAAGCGCGTCGCCGCTCGGCATTTCACCAGGTTTCCTGCACAGGTCAATGAAGGGCCGAGAATCCCATGCGCAAGCTTCAGAAGGTCGCGCTCCTCGTCGCGGCAGCCGGCGGTCTGTCCGCCGTCGGTGCCGGCCCCAGCTCCGCCGCCACCCCTGCCTACAACGGGGCGGCGCCGGTTCCCGTTTCACAGCCGGACGCCCAGGCCAACTCGGCCGCCTCCACTCAGGCGACCACGCAGACCTACGGCTCGCCGGCGGCCCAGCCGCAGGCGGCGCCCCAGCGGGGCACCGAGGTGGCCCCGCAGCTCAACCCCCAGCTGAACCCGCAGCTCTCTCCGCAACTCTCTTCGCAGGCACCGCAGTCGGCGCAGGGCGGACCGGTGTACCAGTCCAACCTGTTCCGTCCGTACCAGGAGTGCAGCCCGCAGACCCTGCTCGATGCCAACGTCCCGATCGCCCTGCTCGCCGCGTCCGAGACCAAGGGCGTCGACTGCACCCAGGCCAACAGCCAGGCGAACTCCCTCGCCAGCGCGCAGCAGCAGCGCTAGCGGACGGCCGCCCCGATCCCCGGCACGGACCGCTGGCGGATCGCGGCCGATGAGCAGTCCGCTCGCATGCGACACATGCGATACGGAATTCGGGTGCTTCTGATTTGCGATCACCGACTCGGCGCGTCACTGTCCGGTTTCGTCGGATTCGCACTAGTCTCGGTGACTGTAGGAAGTCGATCTGTTACAGATCGCACCCGCTAACTCATCGGAGATGACATGCGCAAGCTTCGCACCGTTGCCGTCCTCGTCGCCGCTCTCGGCACCATCGGCCTCGCGGGCGGCACCGCCCAGGCGGGCGGCGACCACGGCGACCACGGCGACAAGTTCCGCGTCACCCAGACCAGCAACTGCCGCTCGCACGACCTGAACGTCGACGTCCTCGGCGAGGTCGGCGTCCTCAACGGCCTGCTGGGCAACGCGCTGAACGGCGAGGGCAACCCGGGCGCCCAGGCGACCGACATCGGCTCCACCCAGGGCTGCAACAACAGCGCCTTCTGAGGCTCTGAACGACGCTGAGGCGTCGGACAACACATGGCTCCCGGCGCCGGGCGGAGGCGCGGCGCCGGGAACCGTTGATGTCCGCTCGTGACGCCGAGAGAACTCTCTTTCGGCGCGCCGCTGGATTCCTCCGGCCGTTTCGGATCGCACCCTTCGTGATCGCACCGGCCTCGCTCGCTCGCAGATCACACCCCCCTCGATTCACTGGAGATGACATGCGCAAGCTTCGTACGGCTGCCGTCCTCGTCGTCGCGCTCGGGAGCGTCGGGCTCCTCGGTGCCGGCTCCGCCTACGCCGGCGGTGACGGTGGCCGTGGCAGCTTCGACATCAAGCAGAGCAGCTCCTGCACCTCGCACGACCTGAACCTGGACGTCCTCGGTGAGGTCGGCATCCTCAACGGCCTGGGCGGAAACCTGCTGAACGGCGAGGGCAACCCGGGCGCCCAGGCGACGCACCTCGGCTCGACCCAGGGCTGCAACAACAGCGCCTTCTGAGACTCTGTCCGGCGCCGAGGCGTCGGACAGTGAACGGTCCCGGCGCCAGGCCCGCGGCAGGGCGCCGGAGGCTGTTGCTGTGCACCGGCGGTGTGGCGAAACGTCTGTTTCGGCGCACCGCTGGTTTCTTCCGGCCGTCGCGGATCGCACCCTTCGTGATCGCACGGCCTCGCTCGTTCACGGATCACATCCCTCGATTCACCGGAGATGACATGCGCAAGCTTCGTACGGCCGCCGTCCTCGTCGTCGCGCTCGGGAGCGTCGGGCTCCTCGGTGCCGGCTCCGCCTACGCCGGCGGTGACGGTGGCCGTGGCGGCTTCGACATCAAGCAGAGCAGCACCTGTCGGTCGCACGACCTGAACCTCGACGTCCTCGGCGAGGTCGGCATCCTCAACGGCGTGCTCGGCAACGCGCTCAACGGTGAGGGCAACCCGGGTGCGCAGCAGACCAGCATCGGCTCCGACCAGGGCTGCAACAACACCGTCGGCCACTGACAGCACGGAACCATGTCCCGGTGCCCCGGCCGTCGGCCGGGGCACCGGGCGTTCTCGTCCCATCGGCGGGCCCGCCTGCGCGGAGACGGAAATGCCGGGCCGGGAACAACCCGGTCCGGCATTTCCGGCGCTGATCAGAACGCGGTGTGCGGCTTCTTGAAGCCCTTGGGCAGCTTCGCCTTGTTGGAGCAGTCCACGACCGGGCCGACGGTGGTGGTCCCGCTGCCCACCAGCCCGTTCCCCGGATCCACCACGCTCGGCCGGTCGGTCGTCGAGCAGTCCTGCGTCTGTTTGATGACGTGCGTGCCGTCTTTGTCGGTGTAGGTCTCGCTCTTGTGGATGCAGACGACGCCCTGTTCGCCGGACTTGCAGTCGTCCGACTTCCCCTCGGCGTACGCGTGCGCGCCGCCGAGGCAGATGAGGGCGAGGCTTCCGACGAGTCCCGAGACGGTGGCGATCTTCTGTGGACTGAACATGTGCTGTGTTCCTTTACGACGGTGGCCCGGGCGCCTGTGCCGTTGACCGGCGTGCGCCCGGGCCCGGGAAGAGGTCGAAACAGAGCATCCTGACCGGATGCCCTGTCAGGTGAGCGCGACGGCAGGATGGCCGCGGCCCGGACGCGCGTCCTGTGGGACCGCGCGTCCGGGCAGCTTGTGCCGCGGTTGTCGTTCGACGCACCGTTGAACCGGACCGAGCCGATGGGGAGGGCGCTCAGAGGGTGAGTTCCCGGTGGGGTTACTCGCCCTCTCCGTGCTGCTCGCCGTAACCGTGCTCGGGCCCGTGGTTCTTCTGCTCCTCCGGCTGGCCCTCCGGCTGGTGCCGCTCCTCCGAGGGGGCGTAGTAACCGCCGCCGACGGCCAGGGCGTTGGCCGACGAGGTGGCCACGGCGGTGACCGCCGGCGGCGCGCCTTCGCCGGCGAAGCCGACTCCGGCACCCAAGGCGGACAGACCGGCGACCGCGGCCGCTACGACCGCGGCGCGCTGGAACTTACGCATGGCTGACCCTTTCCTACGCGGGCGCGGCGCCCAACGTATGACTACATGCCGTGAGAATAGGCGCACGATACGTAGTTTTTAGGGATCTAGACCATATATGTCGCGTAAGTTATTTCTGTCCGTTTCCGTGCCGTGTGTCTCTCAGAGCGGCGGCAGGGCGGTCGTCGAGGGGGAACAGGTCACCCTGGGCCCGAACTGCGTCGTCCCGCCCCCCGTGGCGGCGGGCAGCGTCGTGGGCTGCACCGGCATGCAGGTCTCCTGGTGGGGGATGACGCCGTCCGCGGGCACCTGGCCCTTGATCTGCTGGGTGCAGATGATGGCACCCGACTCGTCACGGGTGCAGGCTCCCGGGTCGCTGCCGACATGCGCCTGGGCCAGGCCGGCGCAGGTGACGGCGAGGCCGCCGACGAGTCCCGCGACGGCCATGAGCTTCTTCCTGCTGAACATGTGATGCGCCTTCCTTCGTAGGAGTACCCGGCGCCCGGGTGCGGGCCGCGCCGGGCGCTGTCTTCGATGCCCGGGCAACCGGCCGGGGAGGCGGGACCCTTCGCGGCGGACTGCGAAGGGTCCCACGGGCGTCATGTACGAGGACGCTGCCGAGCTCAGCCGTTGAAGGCGTTGTTGAACTGGCCGCAGGTGGTGTCCAGGGTGCCGGCGAGGCCGAGCACGCCGATCGGGACGTCGTTCTCGATCGCCGTCTGCGGACTGCACTCCTGGTAGGGCCGGAAGAGGTTGGCTGCCTGCGACCCCCCGTCGGAGGTGCCTGCGACGGCGGTGCCGGCGCCGATGGCGGACAGGCCGCCGGCCGCCGCGACCGCTGCGATCACGACCTTCTGAAGCTTGCGCATGGAACCCTCGGTTCTTCGCTTGTGCAACAAAACAGTTGCTCAACGTGACGTGACCGACACTAGCAGTAGCGGTGCATTGTTCCTTGCCGGACATCTGTGTCACGAGGAAGTCGGAAGACCGTAGAAGTGCTCTGCCGCCGCCAACCTGCCGCTCAGGGAGTCGAGTTGCGACGCGCCACCGGCCGCAGCACCGTGGAACCGCGTCAGATGCGGTACGACGGCTGCACCAACACGGGTGAATCCACGAAAAGTTGCGTCAGGAGAATGCCGGCTCCGCGACCCGGAGGTGTCCTCGCTCCGGCGTGGAGACGATCAGTTCCCGCAGCCCCTCGACGTACCGCCGCACGTTCTTGTGGGCGACCTCGGTGTCCGGATAGCGGCAGGCGAACCACAGCCCCTCGTGCAGCCGGTTGACCCAGACGCACACCTGGTCGCCGCGCGACACCCGGATGAGTCCGTACGCCTTCTTCTCGGCCCAGCGGGCCGAACCGGGAACGACACGGGCATCCATGTACGAGACGATCGAGTACATGTCGGGCGAGGTCGGACGGAAGTCCGCGCCCAGCAGGCGCAGTACGCGGGCCAGCGGGATGCGTGCCAGTGACCGGTTGGCCCGCAGTTCGGAGCGGACGGCGGTGAGCGCGCTGTCGAAGTCCCGCGCCGCGGGCACCTCGATCGGCGCGCCGCCGACGTACCAGCCCACGGAGTCCGACCACGCGGACTTCACCCGGGTGTGGAACGGCACGACCGTGCGGTAGTACGGCTGTCCACCGAGCTCGTGGACGATCAGGCTGGTCGCGGCCAGGACACCGACCAGGCTGCCGCCGTAGGGCCGGCAGTGCGTCTCGAACGCGGCCGCCGCGTCCGCGTCGAGGAGCGGCCCGCACATCAGCTTCTGCGTGGGGAGTTCGTCGCCGGGCCGCAGGCCGAGGTCGACGGGGAACTCCGGAAGCCTTCCGTCGCAGCGGCCGATGAACTCCCGCCAGCGCGAGACGATCGCGTGGGTGTCGTCGATCCCGTCCGCGTCCGCCCGTTCCTGTTGGCAGAAGTCCACGTAACTCCCCGCGGACGGGCCGGCGGCGGCGTTCCCTGAGACGGCCGCCGTGTACAGCTCGTGGATCTCGTCCGGGACGCGCTGAAGGGAGTAGGCGTCGACGTTGGTGTGGTCGGAGGCCATGTACACGCTGGTGGAGTCGTCGCGGACGACCGCCGCGAAGATGAGGTTCGGCCAGCCGAGCGCGTCCGCCGCGACGTCGAACCGGTCCTGTAGGTACCGGATCAGCGCACCCGCGTCGGCGAAGTCGCCGACCACCTCCCGGCGCAGCGAGACGTCCCTTCCGTCGAGCGTGAACCGGTGCATGTCGTCTCCGGACCACCGGAAGCCGCTGCGCAGCGTCTCGTGACGCAGCGTCCAGTCGCGCAACACCCGTTCCAGCACGTCGAGGTCGGCCCGGCCCGGCAGATCGAACGCGGCGCCGAGCCAGGTCGGTACGAACAGTCCGTCCTCGCGCACCGACCGCGCCGTCCTGATG
The DNA here is from genome assembly GCF_040637655.1 of Streptomyces sp. NPDC028722. Classification (NCBI taxonomy): domain Bacteria; kingdom Bacillati; phylum Actinomycetota; class Actinomycetes; order Kitasatosporales; family Streptomycetaceae; genus Streptomyces; species Streptomyces sp. NPDC028722. The sequence continues at coordinate 39,800 of NZ_JBEZWU010000007.1, read as the reverse complement.
TGCGACTCCTGAATGTACGCCGGCGGCCGCGGGTCCGGTGGCAGTGCTGCCGCTGCCGCGATGGTCGCCGGGCTGAACGTCCACTCGACGAGCCGTCCGGGCCGGACCTCGCAGCGCTGAATGTCAGAAATTCGCACAGTGGCGTCTCCTTCGCAGAAGACACCAGCTTGTTCAAGGGGGAGCCGTGCGCGAGCGGTGGCCGCTGTGTCGCGGGCATTTCAGCGGGATGTGTGACGTCTCGAACGCCCGAGCGGTCTCTTTTCCCGCCGGGGAGAACCGTGTCGCGGGATCCCGTCCGCCGGACTGCGTCGCCGGAACCCGCGTACCACCTCGCCGAGTCGTGCCGGGGGACGTTGCCGCCGCCTCGTCCCGCGCCCGCCGAACTCGTCGTACTCCTTGACGTGGCCGGCGGGTCCGCGGACGGGGTCAGCCGCGGCCGCGGTTGCCGGGCCGGGAGGCGACCCAGGCGCGGACGGTGTCGGCGTACCAGTAGGGCTTGCCGCCCTCGACATGGTCGGGTGGGGGCAGCAGCCCGTGCTTGCGGTAGGACCGCACGGTGTCCGGCTGGACCCGGATGTGCGCCGCGATCTCCTTGTAGGACCAGAGCCTTCGGTCGGTCATGAGCCGTACCTCCCCGCGCGCGCCGCGGCGGCGGCCGGGTACGGCCGCCGGGGGGACCGGGCGCTGCGCTGGCGATCACCAAGCCTGTGCCCGTTGAACGACGCAGAGTTACCGGCCGGACACCCTTGTCGTCCGGGTGTGACCGAGAGCCCGCGTATACGTGACATGTGTGACAGGACGAGGGTGTTTGTGACGCGGCCGCCACACAAGGCCGGTGCTCCCAGGGGGTCCCGTCCCACCCTCGGGAGGGAACTCGTCCGAATGTCCGGACAAAGCATTGACAGGGCTCGGCGCGCGGGACTAGAAAGCCGGGGAGAGCCACGACGAAGGGATGCCGATGGCGTACGACCTGATCACCATGGGGCGGATCGGAGTGGACCTCTACCCGCTCCAGACCGGTGTCCCGCTCGCCCGGGTGTCGTCCTTCGGCAAGTTCCTCGGCGGGTCTGCGGCGAACGTCGCGGTCGCCGCGGCCCGGCTCGGCCGGCACACCGCCGTGATCACCCGCACCGGGGACGACCCCTTCGGCGCCTACCTCCACGAGGCGCTGCGCGGCTTCGGCGTCGACGACCGCTGGGTCACCCCCGTCCCCGGCCTGCCCACCCCGGTCACCTTCTGCGAGGTCTTCCCGCCGGACGACTTCCCGCTCTATTTCTACCGGCAGCCCAAGGCCCCCGACCTGGAGATCGACGCCCACCAGCTGGACCTGGACGCCGTCCGGGAGACCCGGATCTTCTGGGTCACCGGCACCGGCCTGAGCGAGGAGCCCAGCCGTACGGCGACCCTCGCCGCCCTCGCCCACCGGGCCCGGTCGGGGACCACCGTCCTCGACCTCGACTGGCGCCCCATGTTCTGGGCCGATCCCGCGTCCGCCCGACCGTTCTACGCCGAGGCCCTGCGCCACGCCACGGTCGCCGTCGGCAACCTGGACGAGGTCGAGGTCGCCACCGGCGAACGCGAGCCGTACGCCGCCGCCCGCGCCCTGCTGGCCGCCGGCGTCGAGCTGGCCGTCGTCAAGAAGGGACCCGAAGGGGTCCTCGCCGTCCGCGGTGACGGCGAGAGCGCCGAGGTCCCGCCCCTGCCCGTCACGGTCCTGAACGGACTCGGCGCCGGGGACGCCTTCGGCGGCTCCCTCTGCCACGGCCTGCTCGCCGGCTGGGACCTGGAGACGGTCATGCGGCACGCCAACGCGGCCGGCGCCATCGTCGCCTCCCGCCTGGAGTGCTCCTCCGCCATGCCCGCCCCCGACGAGGTGGCCGCCGCGCTCGAAGCCGGAGCGGTCCGGTGAGGGCGGGCCGCGTCACGGGCACGCACTCCCACGGCGGCGACGGGGTCCGCCCTTCCCGCGTGGACGTCTCCGAACTGGTCCGCGTCCGCACCCGGCACCCCGAGGCGATCGCCGAGGCCGCCGCCCGCCGGGCCCGCAGGCCCCTGCTGAACGACAGCGGCCGGCTGATGATCGTCGCCGCCGACCACCCCGCCCGCGGCGCCCTCGGCGTCGGCGACCGCGGGCTCGCCATGGCCAACCGCGCCGACCTCCTCGAACGCCTCTGCCTCGCGCTGTCCCGGCCCGGCGTCGACGGTGTCCTCGCCACCGCCGACATCCTGGACGACCTGCTGCTGCTCGGTGCCCTGGAGCACAAGGTCGTCATGGGCTCGATGAACCGCGGCGGCCTCCAGGGGGCCAGCTTCGAGCTGGACGACCGGTTCACCGGCCACCGCCCCGAGGACATCGAGCGACTCGGCTTCGACGCGGGCAAACTGCTGCTGCGCGTCGACTACGCCGACCCGGGCTCCCTGACCACCCTGGAGTCCACCGCCCGCGCCATCGACGCCATGGCCGCCCGCCGGCTCCCGGTGTTCGTCGAGCCGTTCATCAGCCGCCGCACCCCCGAGGGCAGGCTGGGCAACGACCTGTCGGCCGAGGCGGTCACCCGGTCCATCGCCATCGCCTCGGGTCTCGGCGGCTCCTCCGCCTACACCTGGCTGAAGGTGCCGGTCACCGACGACCCCGGCGACATGGCCCGGGTGATGGAGACGTCCACGCTGCCCGCCGTGCTGCTCGGCGGGGAGGTCGGGGACGACCAGGAGGGGGCGTACGCCAAGTGGCGGGACGCCCTGCGACTGCCCACCGTGCGCGGTCTGGTCGCCGGCCGCTCGCTGCTGTACCCGGCGGACGACGACGTGGCCGCCGCCGTGGACACCGCCGTAGGACTGCTGTGAGGGCCGCATGACGAGCACCGACCTGCATCTGCCCAGGGGCACCACCGCGAACGGCCGGTACGCCGTCGACATCGGCCCCGAACGGGCCGGGTGGACGCACAGCAGCCTGCGTGTCGTGGAGCTGACACCCGGCGGTACACAGACATTCACCACCGGGGACAGCGAATGGATCGTGCTTCCGCTGGAAGGCGGATGTACCGTGCGGATCGAGCAGAGCGAGTTCCAACTCCGGGGACGCGAAAGTGTGTTCGCGGGCGTCTCCGACTTCGTGTACGCCCCCCGGGACACCCGGGTCCAGATCGCCTCCGGCGCGGGAGGCCGCTTCGCCCTGGCAGGAGCGAAGTGCGAGCGACGACTCCCCGCCCGCTACGGCCCCGCGCCGGAGGTACCCGTCGAGGAACGCGGCAGCGGCAGGTGCGCCCGCCGGGTGCGCAACTTCGCCTCGGCCGACTCCTTCGACTGCGGCAAACTGATCGCCGTCGAGGTGATCACCCCGGGCGGCAACTGGTCCTCGTACCCGCCGCACAAGCACGACGAGCACCGGCCGGGCGAGGAGTCCGAGCTGGAGGAGATCTACTACTTCGAGATCGACGGCCCGAACGGTCTCGCCTACCAGCGCGTGTTCCCCTCCCGGCCGGGCGGCTGCGACCTGCTCGCCGAGGTCCGCTCCGGCGACGCGGTCCTCGTCCCCGACGGCTGGCACGGCCCGTCCATCGCCCAGCCCGGGCACGACCTGTACTACCTGAACGTCATGGCCGGTCCGGGCGCGACCCGTGAGTGGCGGATCCGCTTCCACCCGGACCACACCGAGACCACAGGGGGATACCGATGACGCGGCTGACCGTCGCCCAGGCACTCGTCCGCTTCCTGGCCGCCCAGTACACCGAGCGGGACGGCGAGCGGCGGCGGCTGATCGGCGCCACCTGGGGCATCTTCGGGCACGGCAACGTCGCCGGGATCGGCCAGGCGCTGATCGAGTACGCCGATGTCATGCCGTTCCACCAGGGCCGCAACGAGCAGTCCATGGTGCACGCGGCGGTCGGCTACGCCCGGCAGTCCAACCGCCTGTCCACGCACGCGGTGACGACGTCCATCGGCCCCGGCGCGACCAACCTCGTCACCGGCGCCGCCCTGGCCACCGTCAACCACCTGCCGGTGCTGCTCCTGCCCGGCGACGTCTTCGCCGCCCGACCGGCCGACCCGGTGCTCCAGCAGCTGGAGGTGCCGTACGCGGGCGACGTGTCGGTCAACGACACCCTGCGCCCGGTGTCCCGGTACTTCGACCGCGTCACCCGCCCCGAGGCCCTGATCCCGGCGGCCCTCCAGGCCGTGCGGGTCCTCACCGACCCGGTCCAGACCGGCGCGGTCACCCTCGCCCTGCCGCAGGACGTCCAGGCGGAGGGGTACGACTGGCCGGAGGAGTTCTTCGCCGAGCGCGTGTGGACCGTACGCCGGCCGGGCGCGGACCCGGCCGAGCTGGCGGAGGCGGTCCGGGCGGTCCGGCAGGCGCGCCGGCCGCTGGTCGTCGCGGGCGGCGGAGTGCACCACAGCCGCGCGGAGGAGGCCCTCGCGGAGTTCGCGTCGGCCACCGGCATCCCCGTCGCCTCCACCCAGGCCGGCAAGGGATCCCTCCGCCACGACCACCCGCAGGACGTCGGCGGGATCGGGCACACCGGCACCGCGACCGCCGACGAGCTGGCCCGCACGGCCGACCTGGTGATCGGCGTCGGCACCCGGTACACCGACTTCACCACCGCCTCCGGCACTCTCTTCGCCCACCCGGACGTCCGCTTCCTCAACCTCAACATCGCCCCCTACGACGGCCACAAGCTCGCCGGTCGCCCGCTGATCGCCGACGCCCGCAGCGGGCTGGGCGAGCTGACCGAGGCACTGGTCGTGCACGGGTACACGGTCCCCGACTCCTACGTCGCCGCGTACACCGCGGACAAGGAGCGCTGGGAGCGGCGCGTCGACGCCTGCCTCACGGCCGGCGACGACGGTGCACGGCCGACCCAGCCGCAGGTCATCGGCGCCCTCGACGCGCTCGTGGACGAGTCGGACATCATCGTCAACGCGGCCGGCTCGCTCCCCGGCGACCTGCACAAGCTGTGGCGGACGCGCTCGCGCGACCAGTACCACCTGGAGTACGGCTACTCCTGCATGGGCTACGAGATCCCGGCCGCGCTCGGCGTGAAGCTCGCCGCGCCGGAGCGGAACGTGTGGGCGCTGGTCGGCGACGGCACCTACCTGATGATGCCGACGGAGATCGTCACCGCCGTGCAGGAGGGCGTCGCGATCAAGGTCGTGCTGGTGCAGAACCACGGGTACGCCTCGATCGGCGGTCTGTCGGAGTCGGTGGGTGCCGAGCGGTTCGGCACCGCCTACCGGTTCCCGGCCGCACAGGGCGGGTACACGGGCGCCCCGCTGCCCGTCGACCTCGCCGCCAACGCGGCCAGCCTGGGCATGCGGGTGCTGCGGGCCGGGACCGTACGGGAGCTGCGGGAGGCGCTCGCCGAGGCCCGGGCCGCCGGCACTCCCACATGTGTCTACGTGGAGACCGAAACGTCCGACACTGTGTCGGGCGCGCCCGAGGCGCAGGCCTGGTGGGATGTTCCTGTGGCCGAGACCGCGACCCGACCGTCGGCGGTCAGGGCACGTGAGCTGTACGAACGGCACGTCTCGACCCGACGCCGCCATCTGTAGAAGGAGTTTCTGGGCATGACGAAGATCGTCAACCACTGGATCGGCGGAAAGACCGTCGAAGGCGCGTCGGGCACGTACGGGCCGGTCACCGACCCGGCGACCGGCGCGGTCACCACCAAGGTCGCCTTCGCCTCGGCCGAGGAGGTGGACGCGGCGGTCGCGGCCGCCAAGGACGCCTTCCTGACCTGGGGCCAGTCCTCGCTGGCCCAGCGGACCACCATCCTCTTCCGGTTCCGCGCGCTGCTGGACGCCCACCGCGACGAGATCGCCGAGCTGATCACCGCCGAGCACGGCAAGGTGCACTCCGACGCGCTCGGCGAGGTCGCGCGCGGCCTGGAGATCGTGGACCTGGCCTGCGGGATCAACGTCCAGCTGAAGGGCGAGCTGTCCACGCAGGTCGCCAGCCGGGTCGACGTGGCCTCGATCCGCCAGCCGCTCGGTGTCGTCGCGGGCATCACGCCGTTCAACTTCCCCGCGATGGTCCCGATGTGGATGTTCCCGCTGGCCATCGCCACCGGGAACACCTTCGTGCTGAAGCCGTCCGAGAAGGACCCCTCGGCCTCCGTCCGGATCGCCGAGCTGCTGGCCGAGGCGGGCCTGCCCGACGGTGTGTTCAACGTCGTCCACGGCGACAAGGTGGCCGTCGACCGGCTCCTGGAGCACCCGGACGTCAAGGCCGTCTCCTTCGTGGGCTCGACCCCGATCGCCCGCCACATCCACACCACCGCCTCCGCGCACGGCAAGCGCGTGCAGGCGCTCGGCGGCGCCAAGAACCACATGCTGGTCCTGCCGGACGCCGACCTGGACGCGGCGGCCGACGCGGCGGTCTCGGCGGCGTACGGCTCGGCGGGCGAGCGTTGCATGGCCATCTCGGCCGTGGTGGCCGTGGGCGCGATCGGCGACACGCTGGTGGAGAAGATCCGCGAGCGCGCCGAGCAGATCAAGATCGGTCCGGGCAACGACCCGGCGTCCGAGATGGGCCCGCTGATCACCAGGGCGCACCGCGACAAGGTCGCCTCGTACGTCTCCGGTGCCGCCGCCGAGGGCGCGGAGGTCGTGCTCGACGGCACCGGGTACACCGTCGAGGGCTACGAGGACGGCCACTGGCTCGGCATCTCGCTGCTCGACAAGGTGCCGACCGGCGCGAAGGCGTACCAGGACGAGATCTTCGGCCCGGTGCTGTGCGTGCTGCGCGCCGAGACCTACGAGGAGGGGCTCGCGCTCATCAACGCCTCGCCGTTCGGCAACGGCACCGCGATCTTCACCCGGGACGGCGGGGCCGCCCGCCGCTTCCAGCTGGAGGTCGAGGCCGGCATGGTCGGCGTGAACGTGCCGATCCCGGTCCCCGTCGGCTACCACTCCTTCGGCGGCTGGAAGGACTCGCTCTTCGGCGACCACCACATCTACGGCAACGACGGCACGCACTTCTACACCCGCGGCAAGGTCGTCACCACCCGCTGGCCCGACCCGGCCGACGCCCCGACGGGCGTGGACCTGGGTTTCCCGCGCAACCACTGAGCCGGGCGGCACGGCGCCCCGTCTCCTCCGCGCCGGAGGGGCGGGGCGCCGTCGTGTCCGGCCCCGGACCAGCGGGTGATGTTGGCATGAGCGCGACCAGATCGGCCGTCCGGATAGCGGACGACTGACATTTTTTTGAAACACGCGCTGCGGTTCCCGTTCCAGCCGGACGAAACGGATGGTGAAGGGGTTTCGCGCGCATTACCTTTAAAAGCAAGGTCACACTTGGTTCAAGCTTGATGGATGCACCTATAGGGCGTCACAGCCTGGGAAAGTGATGCGCCGCCGGATCTTCCGCGGGTGCGGATTCCGCAGGTAAACGGCCATTGACGTGGCGGTTTTCGTCGGGGTTCTCTAGGCAACGCCGGGAGCGGACGAGATGAACGTACGACGATCCGCCGGAGGCGATATCGCTCCCGACCCCCACCCTCAGCCGCTCACGTCGATCGGAACCGCCGCATGACCGACACGCTCCCGAAGTCCGTGGCCGCCACCGACACCGCGACAGCACCCGCACCCGAGCTGAAGCGCTCCATCGGTGTCGTCGGCGGCACGCTGCTGACGCTGTCCTGCGTCACGCCCGCCTCCACGCTCTTCGTCGTCGTCCCCGACCTGTTCGGTTCACTCGGCACCGCCACCGCCCTCACGATCGGCATCGGCTCCCTCCTCTGCATCGCCGTCGCCTTCTGCTACTCCGAGCTGGGCACCCTCATCCCCAGCGCGGGCGGCGAGTACGCCATGGTCTCCACGATGGCCGGACGGCTCGCGGGCTGGCTCGTCTTCGTCCTCTCCCTGCTGGTCGTGATGATCGTGCCGCCCGTCATCGCGATGGGCACCGCCGATTACCTCGCCCCGCTCGTCCACCTCGACCCGGCGATGACCGGTGCCGGCGTCATGCTGCTCGCCACCCTCGCCGGCCTGCTCGACCTGCGCGCCAACGCCTGGATCACCGGCATCTTCCTGGTTCTGGAGGTCATCGCCGCCGGAGTCGTCGCCCTGCTCGGCTTCTCCCACAGCCACCGCGGGCTGAGCAGCCTCACCTCCATGCAGGTCGCCGGGTCCGGCGGCCACGCGGACACCGTGACCGCCATGCTGGTCGTCTCCGGGCTCGCCATCGCGCTCTTCGTCACCCAGGGCTTCTCCACCGCCGTCTACCTCTCGGAGGAACTGGAGAACCCGCGCCGCAACGTCGCCCGGACCGTCATGGCCACCCTCGCCATCTCCACCGTGGTCATCCTGGTCCCGGTCGCCGCCATCACCATGGGCGCCGGCGACCTCGAGGAGCTGACCGGCGGCGACATCAGCGCCATGGTCACCGCCTGGTCCAACTCCGCGGTCGGCACCTTCGTCAGCCTCTGCGTCGCCCTGGCGATCATCAACGCGGGCATCGTCATGGTCATCCAGAACTCCCGCGTGCTGTTCGCCTCCGCCCGGGACAAGGCCTGGCCCGGCCCCGTCAACACCGTCTTCGCCAAGCTCGGCCGCTTCGGCTCCCCGTGGGTCGCCACGCTCGCGGTCGGCGTCCCCGGCGCGCTGCTCTGCTTCGTCAACCTCGACACCCTGTACGGCGTCACCGGCGTCTCGGTGACCGGCATGTACCTGCTCGTCGCGGTCGCCGCCCTGCTCGCCCGCCGCGGCTCCCACAAGCACACGACCGCCTGGCGGATGCCGCTGTGGCCCGCGGTCCCGCTCCTGCTGATCGCCGTCCTCGCCTACATCCTGACCCAGCAGGAGGCGTCCTACCTGCTGTGGACCGGCGGCATCACCGCCGTCGCCACCCTCTACTGGGCGCTCTACCTGCGCCCGCGCCGCGAGACCCGCTGGCTGGTGTCCATCCCCCAGGACGGCCAGGCGGCGAAGAACACCCAGGCGGCCGAGAACGCGCCGGTCGCCGGGGGAACGCAGCTCGCCGCGGGCACGCCGCTCCCCGGGGCGGCACAGGCCTAGTCTTTCGTTCGGATCAGGCCGGATCAGGGCGCGGTGCCAGGGCCCGCGAGCCCGGCATGATCCGAACGAGAGGCCCCAGGGGTCGAGGGTGGCGGCCGCGCCGGCTCCGCACGGGGGTCGTCGTACCACGTGTGAAGTACGCCGGGACGGGGCCGTACGCCCCAGGGAGGGCGTACGGCTCCGACCGGCGGCAGCAGCGGTTGTCGGTGGCGGCCCTTACCGTTGGAGCATGGATCTTCGACCTCCTCGGCTGCGGGCGCTGCTGCGCGGGCCGCGCCGGCTCCTCGCCGGCGCGGCCGCCGTCGTGGTGCTCGCCGGTGCCGGGACGTGGACGGCGGCCGTCGCCTCCGACGACACCCGGGCCGTGCGCCGCGACGACCGGGTCATGGCGGTCGACGGGGTGCGCCTGGACACCTCGTTCTTCACCCCGGCCACCGCCGGCCGGCACCCCGCCGTCCTGCTCGCGCACGGCTTCGGCGGCAGCAAGGACGACATGCGCCGGCAGGCCGAGGACCTCGCCGGCGACGGATACGCGGTGCTGACCTGGTCCGCGCGCGGCTTCGGCCGGTCCACCGGGAAGATCGGGCTGAACGACCCCGAGGGCGAGGTCGCCGACGTCTCCCGGCTCGTCGACTGGCTGGCCCGGCAGCCCCAGGTCCGGCTCGACGGGCCCGGCGACCCGCGCGTGGGCGTCGCCGGCGGCTCCTACGGCGGCGCCGTCTCGCTGCTCGCCGCCGGCCACGACCGCCGGGTGGACGCCATCGCCCCGGCCATCACCTACTGGAACCTCGCGGACGCCCTCTTCCCGGACGGGGTGTTCAAGAAGCTGTGGACCGGCATCTTCATGAACGCCGGCGGCGGCTGCGCGAAGTTCCAGCCCGCGCTGTGCCGGATGTACGACCGGGTCGCCGAGTCCGGCACCCCGGACCCGGCCGCCCGTGCCCTGCTGGAGGCGCGCTCGCCGTCCGCCGTCGGCACCCGCATCAAGGTGCCCACCCTGCTCGTGCAGGGGCAGACGGACTCCCTGTTCACCCTCGGCCAGGCCGACGCGGCCCAACGGGCGATCCGGGCGAACGGCGCCCCTGTCGACGTCGACTGGATCGCCGGCGGACACGACGGCGGCGACATGGAGACCGGCCGCGTCGAAGCACGCGTGCGTGCGTGGTTCGACCGGTACCTCAAGGGCGACAAGGCCGCCGACACCGGCCCGGCCTTCCGGATCACCCGCACCGGAGGCGTCGACTCCACCGACGGCACCGCCCAGCTGCGCGGCGCCAGTGCCGGCGCCTACCCCGGCCTGCACGACCACCCGCACACCCTCGCCCTCACCGGCCGCACCCAGCACGTCGCCAACCCGGCCGGTGCCAGCCCGCCCGGCGTCTCCGCCCTGCCCGGCCTCGGCGGCTCCGGCGGCCTCGCCCAGCTGTCCGCGCTCGGCGTCGGCGTCTCCCTGGACTTCCCCGGCCAGTACGCGCGCTTCGACTCGGCACCCCTCACCCGCGACCTGCAAATCACCGGCGCCCCGACCGCCACCGTGCACGTCACCTCCACCCGCGACGACGCCGTCCTGTTCGGCAAGGTCTACGACGTCGCCCCCGACGGCATCGGGCAGGTGCTGCCCGCCCAGCTGGTCGCCCCCTTCCGGGTGACCGGCGCCAAGGCCGGCAAGGACGTCACGGTCACCCTCCCCGCGATCGACCACGAGGTACGCAGGGGCCACCGGGTCCGCCTGGTCCTGGCCTCCACCGACCTCGGCTACGCCTCACCGGCCGCCCCGGCCACCTACACCGTCGCCCTGAAGGGCGGCCTGAGCGTGCCGACGGCCCCCGCCGTCACCACCGCCGCGGCCCCGCTGCCCGCCTGGGTGTGGTGGCTGCCCGCGGCCGGTGTGCTCACCGCGCTCGCCCTGCTGCTCACCGCCCGCCGCCGCACCGCGGCCCCCGCACCCGACCCGGAGCTGGCCGACGTCCCGCTCGTGATCAGGGACCTGCACAAGCGGTACGCCGGCTCCGCCGACCGGTACGCGGTGCGCGAGCTGTCCTTCCGCGTCGAACGCGGCCAGGTGCTCGGCCTGCTCGGACCCAACGGCGCGGGCAAGACCACCACCCTGCGCATGCTGATGGGACTGATCGTGCCGGACGACGGCGAGATCCGGGTGTTCGGTCACACCATCCGGCCGGGCGCCACCGTGCTCTCCCGGGTCGGCGCGTTCGTCGAGGGCGCCGGCTTCCTGCCGCACCTGTCCGGCCGGGACAACCTGGAGCTGTACTGGCGGGCCACCGGCCGCCCGCCCGAGGACGCCCACCTGGACGAGGCCCTGGAGATCGCCGGCCTCGGCGACGCGCTCGCCCGCGCCGTGCGGACCTACTCCCAGGGCATGCGCCAGCGGCTGGCCATCGCCCAGGCCATGCTCGGCCTGCCCGACCTGCTCATCCTGGACGAGCCCACCAACGGCCTCGACCCGCCCCAGATCCGCGAGATGCGCGAGGTGATGATCCGCTACGCCGCCGCCGGCCGCACCGTGATCGTCTCCAGCCATCTCCTCGCCGAGGTCGAACAGTCCTGCACCCACCTGGTGGTCATGGACCGCGGCCGGCTCGTGCAGGCCGGCCCGGTCCGCGAGATCACCGGCGCCGGTGACACGCTGCTGGTCGGCACCGCCGCGCCCGTGGAGGAGCCGGTGGTGGAGAAGGTGGCCGCGCTGCCCGGTGTCGCCTCCGCCGTACGTGCCGACGACGGGCTGCTGATCCGGCTCGGACCGGACGGCACCGCCGAGCGGCTGGTCGTGGAGCTGGTCCGGCTGGCGGTGCCGGTCGTCTCGGTCGGCCCCCACCGCCGCCTGGAAGACGCCTTCCTCACCCTGATCGGAGGTGCCGCATGAGCACGCTCACCGAGGTCGCCCCCGGCTACCGGGCGGGCCGCACCCTGCCGCTGCGCGTGGAGCTGGTCCGCCAGCTCACCCGGCGGCGCACGCTGGTCATGGGCGCGATCCTGGCCGTCCTGCCCTTCGTCCTGCTGATCGCCTTCGCCGTCGGCGGCGACCCGGGCGCCCGGAACAACCAGGTCACCCTGATGGACACGGCCACCGCGTCCGGCGCCAACTTCGCGGCCGTGAACCTCTTCGTCTCGGCGGGCTTCCTGCTGGTCATCCCGGTCGCCCTGTTCTGCGGGGACACGGTCGCCTCGGAGGCGAGCTGGTCCTCGCTGCGCTATCTGCTCGCCGCGCCCGTGCCCCGCGCCCGGCTGCTGTGGTCCAAGCTCGTCGTGGCGCTCGGCCTGAGTCTCGCCGCCATGCTGCTGCTGCCGCTCGTCGCCCTGGCCGCCGGCACGGCCGCCTACGGCTGGGGTCCGCTGGAGATCCCCACGGGCGGCGCGCTGGACACGGGCACGGCGGCCCAGCGGCTCGTGGCGGCCGTGGCGTACATCTTCGTCTCGCAGCTCGTCACCGCCGGGCTGGCGTTCTGGCTGTCCACGAAGACGGACGCCCCGCTCGGCGCGGTCGGCGGCGCGGTGGGTCTGACCATCGTCGGCAACGTCCTGGACGCCGTCACCGCCCTCGGCCACTGGCGGGACTTCCTGCCCGCGCACTGGCAGTTCGCCTGGGCCGACGCCGTCCAGCCGCACCCCGAGTGGTCCGGGATGATCCAGGGCAGCGCGCTGTCCGTGACGTACGCGCTCGTGCTGTTCGCCCTGGCCTTCCGTGGCTTCTCCCGCAAGGACGTCGTCTCCTAGGGACGGGTGCGCACACCCTGCCGGCCTCCACCGACTCTTCCGTCGACGGGACGCGTGTGAGAAGCGGTGCGATCGAGTGAATACCGGACGGTCCGCGTTCTGCGACCTCCCGTCGTGTCTATCCCTCGTTCCGTGCCGCGACCGTCCACGCCTTGCTCACACGGTCTGGCCGGTCATCGTGGCATGACCCGAAGAAGGGAACATCCATGAAGAGAACCGCTGCCGTTGTCACGGGCGCCGTCCTGGCCCTGGGCCTGGCCGGACCCGCCTTCGCCGACTCGACTGCGAACGGCGTCGCCGTCAACTCGCCGGGCGTGCTGTCGGGCAACGTCGTCCAAGCCCCCATCCACGTCCCGATCAACATCTGCGGCAACACCGTCAACGTCGTCGGCGCGCTGAACCCGACGGCGGGCAACGTCTGCGTCAACGACTGACCCCCGTCAGCGCGAACCATCAGCCCACCGGCTGCGTCATGGCCGGCCCCGGAGCGTGGATCCGTCGATCCTTCGTTCCGGGGCCGGCTTTCCCGCTTTTTCGATGTCCGGACCATGATCGTGGCCTCGGTCGCCGCCGTCACGCTGATCGTGACCGGCACGGTCCTGTACCGGCGGGGGAGGGCCGCCTCCCGTCGGTAGCGCGCAGGGTGCCGGGCCCGGGCCCGGCACCCTGCCGTGCGGCAGCGGTCAGCGTCCCACCGTCTCCGGCACCGTGTGACGCCGGCCGGCCCGGGCGTCCCAGTCGGCCGGCCCCGTGCGCAGCCGCCGCCGTACCCCGCGCACCAGCGTGCCCGCCGTGAACGTCGCGCCGTGCACGAACCGCATCGCCGGGCCGAAGCCCGCGGCCGTGACCAGACCGGCCAGGAACAGACCGGGGTACGACGACTCGAACTCCAGCCCTACCTCCGGTGCCCCGTCGGTGCCCGTCACCAGCAGCGCGCGCAGGTCGGGGGAGAGCAGCCGCAGCCGGTCGAGGCCGGCCCGGAACCCGGTCGCGGCGATCACGTGTTCCGTCTCCAGCACGGCCGGACCGCCCCGCCGGGCCGCGGTCTCCAGCCGCAGCCCGCCCGGTACCTCACGGGCCCGCACCACCTCCTGGCCCGGCAGCACCTCCACCTGCCGTTCCACCCGCTCGCGCACCCACCAGGCACCGGCCGGGCCCAGCGCGTCGGCCGCGATCCGGGTCCGGGTGCGCTCCGGCAGCCGCCGGTACAGGCCGGGCCGCTCGGCGTAGAACCAGTTCCGCCAGCCGGGGCCCAGTCCGCTGTGCGGGGAGCGGGCCGAACGCCACCAGGGGCGCTCCCAGGGCGGGGGCACGTCGTTCCAGTACAGCCGGTCCGCGCGGGCCAGCACCCGGACCCGGGTGCCCTGCTCGGCGAGGAGCGCGGCCGTCTCCAGGGCCGCCTGGCCACCGCCGATCACGGTGACGTCCCGGTCGCGGAAACGGTCGAGCGAGGCGTGATGGCTGCTGTGCGAGACCAGGGTCGGCGGCAGGCCGCGCAGGGCGGCCGGGATCTCGGTGAACGGCAGCACGCCCACGGCCACGACGACGGTCCGCGCGGGGAGCGTCTCCCCGTCCTCGGTGACGGCCTCGAAGCCGCCTGCGCGGGGCGCCACCCGGGTCACGATCCGTTCGTCGACCCGGGGGACGGCGTTGCGGGCGAACCACACGCCGTATTCGGCGAAGATCTCCAGCGGGACCGGCTCGGCGTGCCGGGCCGTGATGCCGCGGAAGGCGCAGAACACGTCCAGCCGCCAACGGCCTTCGGGGTCGGACAGGTTGGACGCCCACGGCTCCGACTTCAGGAACATGCCGCGCGGCATGTGATCACGCCAGGACTCCATGGGCCGCCCGAGGACGCGGACGTTCAGCCCGGCCGCCGCGGCGTGCGATGCGATGGACAGGCCGTACGGGCCGGCGCCCACCACCAACAGGTCGTACATCAGCAGCTGCTCGCTTTCTCGTCGTCGGTCAGGGCGTGCGGGAGGTCCCGGGCGTTCACCCGGGGGACGGTGCCGGGCCGGGGCCGCGGCGCGGGCGATGGCGCCTGTCTCGCGCGAAGGGGCAGGCGTCCGGCGAGCCGGCCCGTCACGTGCCGGGCCCACAGCGCCCACATCACCCGGCCGGGCGCCGGGTCGTCCGGGGCGTGCCAGGCCAGTTCGCGGCCCCGGGGCGCGGGACGCAGCGCGTTCAGCGGCGCGTAGTTCTCCACCACGAACTCCCGCCCGGGCAGGGGCACCCCGGCCGGCAGCGGACGGTCTGTCAGGTCCAGGTGGAGGGCCCGTACGACGTCCAGGCCGGCGCTGTCGCTGAACAGCCGGAACTGGGCGCCGGGGCGGGGGTTGAAGTCCAGCAGGTGGTAGCGGCCGGTGTGGCCGCAGCGGCGGAAGTCCAGGTCGAAGATGCCCCGGTAGCCCAGTTCGCCGGTGAGCCGTTCGGCCAGTGCCCGCACCTCGGGGTCCGGCGTCCACCGGCCGGCCGCGGTCAGGCCGGCCCCGCGCGGCCACGCCAACTGTTTGTTCCCGGACCCGCCGGCACGCAGGACACCGGCGTGGTCGGCGTACCCGTGGAAGAACCAGTCGAGGCCCGGGCCGGGCGGCAGGTAGGCCTGCAACAGCAGCGGGCTGCCCGCCTCGCCGGTGCGAAGGTACAGCTCCCGGGCCTCCCGTGCCGAGTGCACCAGCACGGTCGAGCGGAGTCCGATGCCGGCCGGCACCAGCCAGGGCCGGCTCCATTTGGCCACCACCGGCAGTCCCAGCCGCCGGGTGGCCGCCGCCGCGTCCTCGGCGCTGTCCGGGACCAGGGTCACCGGGTGCGGGACGCCGGTGGCGGCACACATGCCGGCCAGTTGCGCCTTGTCCGCCACCCGCCCGGGCAGGGTGCCCGGCTGCCGCGGCAGCAGGTAGGCGGGCGCGAGGTCCTCCCGCAGCAGGCCGGCCGCGATGGCGCCGGCGTCGTCCATCGGGATCAGCACGGCCGGGCGGCCGACCACGGCCGCGACCCGGTGCAGCACGGTGGCGATCTCACGGGTGGACGCGCCGGGCGCGGGCGGCAGATGCATCTGCCGTACAAAGCGCGACGCGTGCACCGGACTCGCCATGGAGTCGGCGACGACGTGCACCTCCACCCCGGCCCTGCCGAGCGAGCGCACGGCACCCAGGGTGCCGTGGTGAAAGGGATTCCGGTCGATCCGCAGCAGCACTGCGGGGACCCGGCTGTCCAGTAGCGACACGGGCGATTCCTTTTTTCTCGGTCTTTTTCTCGGTCTTTTCTGGTCCGTTCGCCCGTGCGGGGGTTCGGGCCACCTGAAAGCCGCAACCGCACTGGCGAAATTTGTACGAATATGACTATGTGTCAATAACGGGGAAATAGACGGCGGCGACGCGGTCGAGCGGAGAGAGGGGCAGGCATGGCTTCACAGCAGCGACGGGACCGGTCCCGGCGGCTGGCCGTGGTCGCGGCGGCGGTCGCCGCGGCGGTCGTCCTGGCGACCGGACCCCGGTCCGCGGTGGGGGCGGTGTGGGTCACCGGCCCTCCCGCGCCCGCCCCGACGACCCCGGGCACCACCACACCGACGGCACCGGCACGGGCGACTCCACCGGTCGTCCCGCTCGCACCGGCGGCCCCACAGGCCACCGCGCAGCCCACTCCGACGTGGCAGGGCGTCCCGCAGGCCGCACCGGCCACGCCGGTACCGATGAGGGCGGCCCCGCCGTTCGGGGCCTTCCTGGACTCCGGGGCCCGCGGCGTCGCCCGGATGGCCGAGCTGAGCCACTGGCTCGGCGGGACCGAGCTGAAGGTCGCCCACACCTATCTGCCCGGCGGCCGCTGGCAGGACATCGAGGGCCCACCCGGCTTCCTGGACGTCTGGGCGCACTGGCGGCGCGAGCAGGCCGACCGCACCCTCGTCCTCAACGTGCCGATGCAGGAACGCAACGAGGAGAACCTCCCCGACTCCGAGGTGCGGCGGCTGCTGGGGCAGGCCGCGGCCGGTGCGTTCGACCGTCACTTCAGGGCCTTGGCCGAGCAGTTGGTACGGCTGAAGGTGCCGGACACGGTCATCGTGCTCGGCTGGGAGATGAACGGCACCACCTACACCCATCGCTGCGGACCGGACCCCCAGGCCTGGAAGACGTACTGGAACAGGATCGTCACCACCATGCGCGCGGTGCCGGGCCAGGCTTTCCGGTTCGACTTCACGCCGAGCCGCGGTCGGGACGCCGTGCCCTGGACCGAGTGCTACCCGGGGGACGGCACGGTCGACATCATCGGCATGGATTCCT
Source organism: Streptomyces sp. NPDC028722 (assembly GCF_040637655.1). NCBI lineage: Bacteria > Bacillati > Actinomycetota > Actinomycetes > Kitasatosporales > Streptomycetaceae > Streptomyces > Streptomyces sp. NPDC028722. Next base: position 22,776 of record NZ_JBEZWU010000007.1, on the reverse strand, counting down.
ACGACCAGCCGAGTGGAATGTCGTTCGACCAACAGGTGAAGGAGCCCTTCGGCCTCCAGCGGCACGTGGAATTCGCGAAATTGCACGGCAAGCCCATCTCCTATCCGGAATGGGGCCTGTTCCGAAACGGTGACAACGCCGAGTACATGCGGCGTATGCTCGCCTGGATCGACGAACACCGGCCGCTGTACAACGCGCTGACCGACTACTGCCCGCACGGTGTGTGGCAGTGCTCGCAGAACCCCCGCTCGTCGCGGATCTACCGGACCACCCTGTACGGCCGCACCGACCAGCCGGCCCCGGCGCCCGCACCGACCCCCGTCCCCAGGCCCACGCCCACCACCGAGCCCACGGCCGGCTGCTCGCCGCTGGAGCTCGGCGACTGGGTCGAGCACTGGCTCGGCGGAAAGCTCTGCGTCCGCTCCGACTGGTGGTCGCGGAGCCGCTAGCCCTGCCCGCGTGATCGCCACCGGTGCAGCACCTCCCTGCTCCGCTGCCGGGCGGTCGCGTCGCACAACGCGGCTGTCAGCAGCGGGGCGGTGCGCCGCCGGGCCATGAGGAACCGCTGGTTGACGACCCGTTCGGGCCGCCAGTGGCGCTTGTACGGCTCGTCGCCGCGCAGCAGGCTCAGCGTGCCGGCCAGGCCGCCGCCGCAGTGTTCGGCGGACGCGTCCAGCAGCATCACCGCCACGTCCGCCTTCCGCTGCCTGAGGCTCGGATGGGCGCCGTAGAGGTAGCCCCCGGTCACGCTGCGCGAGAGCAGGGTCAGGTCGACGGCCACCACCTCCTCGCCGATCCGGAACTCGGTGACCACCGCGTTGCCCGAGCGCACCATCGGGCCCACCGAGCGCACCAGATGCTCCTGGAACCGGGGCCGAAGATGCTCACCGGTCACCTTCCGCCCCTGCCACTGGAGGCGGTGCAGCTCCAGCAGGAGGCCGAGCGCCGCCTCCACCTCCTCCGGGCCCACGGCCCGCCGCCACACCCCCAGCGCGGCCAGCTTGCGCAGCTGGGCCCGCGCCCGCTGGCCGGACTTGGCCGACGGCAGCCGGGCGATCAGCTCGCCCATGGGCACGGCGGGCAGCTCCAGGCACAGCGAGTCGCGGACCACGCGGCGCGGCCCGCTCCAGCGGTCGTACACCCGCTCGACCGCCCCGCCCGGGCGCACCTCCCGGAAATCCACCAGCGCCGTGCGGGCCGCGTCCGCGAGCGCCTCGGTGAGCGCACCGGCGGCCCGGCCGTCGTCGGTGTCGTCCAGCAGGACGTCCGTGTAGTCGGAGATCCCCCCGCCGAGCGGCACCAGCGCGGGCAGCGGCCGGTTCACCAGCATCAGCGGCGCGGCGGCCACCAGGTCGCGGCCGGCCCGCACCACCAGCAGCCGGAGCCGGCCGGGCCGGCCGTACGACAGCCACCACGAGTGCAGCCAGGCATGGGTCTGGAACGGGGTCGCGGCGGCGCACCGCTCGTACAACCGCCCCCAGGCCGGGGTCATGGCCGCGAAGGCGGCCTCGTCGGTGACCACCTCCACGGTGAGGACGGCGGGTGCGGTGCGCGTCCTGTACGTCGCGGTCACAGCTGGCCGTGCGCGTCGGCGGCGACGGCCGGGCCGGGCACCGAGGCCGGGCGCACCGTCTCGTCCTCCGGCCGGCGCCTCGGCCGGACCAGCAGCGCCAGGGCGCCGAGCAGCCCGCCCGCGCTCGCTCCCACCAGCCCGGTCACCTCGGCGGAGGCCGAACCCGGCTCGCCCGGCGTCACCGCCCGGGAGAACTGGAGCAGCCCGACGTGCGTGCCGGCCTTGGCGGCGTCGGCGTGCCGGATGAGGGCGTGGGCGACCGCGTTGGCCATGTCGGCGGCCTGGGACGGGCGGGCGGAGACGGCGGAGATGGCCACCATCGGGGCGTCCGGCGACGTCGCGGTGCGCACGCCGGCGCGCAGGGTACGCACCGGCACCCCGGCCTCCACCTGCGCGTCGCCGATGACCGCGAGCTGGGTGGCGACCCGGCCGTAGGCCTGGGCGAAACCGAGCGCGGTGACGGTGTCGGACCGCTCCGTGGGGACGGCGATGACATAGCTGGTCGCCGTGTACTCCGGGGTCTTCAGCACGCCGTACCCGCCGCCCAGCAGTCCGCCCACGAGGACGCCGGCCGCCACCAGCGCCCAGGACGGCAGCGCGCGGACGCGGGACAGACGGGAGGAGCGGTCGTGCCGGGTGTGGTTGTCGGTCATGAGGAGCTGACCTCCTGAGGGGAGCGGGACTTCGGGACCGTGCGGGCGAGCGTCGCCGTGTAGACGTCCATGAGCCGGGCGGCACTGCGGGTGATGCAGTAGTGGCGGGCCGCCTCCGGCGCGGTGCGCGGGCCCGGTCCGGCGGCACGGACCCCGGCGAGCGCACGGGCGTAGGCATCGGCGTCACAGGGGACGCGCAGCGCGTCCGGAGCGGCGCCGGGCGGCAGGTCGTCCAGGGCCGGGCAGGAGGTGTAGCGGACCGGCAGCCCGGCCGCGAGCGCCTCCACGACCGCGAGGCCGAACGCCTCCTCGGGCGAAGGAGCGGCGAGCACGTCCATCGCCGAGGCCAGCGCGGGCAGACCGGGCCCGGACGAGCCGTCGGGCAGATACGGCCGCTCGCCGGCGAACAGCACCCGGTCCGCGACCCCCGCCGCCCGCGCGCGCTCCCTCAGCGCGCGTTCCTCCGCTCCGCCGCCGACCAGCAGCAGCCGGCAGTCGTCCGGCAGTGCGGCCAGGGCGCGGACGACGACGTCGAAACGCTTGCCGGCGACGAGCCGGCCGATGCCGCCGATGACGAAGGCGTCCTCGGGCAGGCCGAGCTGCCGGCGGGTGCGCCGGCGGGCCACCGGGTCGAAGGCGAAACGTTCCAGGTCGATGCCGTTGGGCACGACCGCGATGCGTGGCCCCGGCACACCCCAGCGGGTCAGCCGGGCGGCGACCGTGGGCGACACGGCGACGGTGGACCGGCCCAGCCGCTCGCCCAGCAGATACAGCGCCTGCACGCCCGCGGTGAGCGGCCGGCCCTCCATCTGCGAGTCCCCGAGGGAGTGCTCGGTGGCGACGACCGCCCGCACCCCGGCCAGCCGGGCGGCGATCCGCCCGTACAGGCAGGCCCGGTAGAGGTGGGTGTGCACGAGGTCGTACCGGCCGCGCCGGACGATCCGGGTCAGCCGGGGCAGCGCGCCCAGGTCGCGGTTGCCGGTCATGCCCAGGTGCAGCACCCGGACCCCGTCGGCCGCCAGCCCGTCGGCCACCGCACCGGGGCTGGTCAGCGTCACCACGTCGCACTCGACGGGCAGATGGCGGAGCAGCAGCCGCAGTTGCTGCTCCGCGCCGCCCACCCCGAGCCCGGTGATGACGTGCAGCGCCCTCACCGCAGCCCCTCGACCGGCCGCCGCCGCAACTGGTGCAGCCGGTACTTCAGGAACAGGTGTACGGCGGTGTCGTTCTGTCCGACGTACACACGCGGCAGGACGTGCGGGCCGGTCAGCCCGCCGGGGTCGATGGCGCAGGCGTAGCCGTAACCGGCCCGCCGTACGGCGTCCACGGCACGCCGGTCGACCGTGCCGTACGGGTAGCAGAAGCCGCTCACCGGCACACCGGTCAGCTCCTCCAGCGCGGCCCGGCTGCCGGCGGTCTCCGCCGCCAGCAGCGCGTCGTCGGCCCGGGTCAGATCGACGTGGGTGAGGCCGTGCGAGCCGATCTCGACGCCCGCCGCGGCGGCCCGCCGGATGCCGTCGGCGGTCAGCAGCGGCTTGCGTGGTCCCCGTGGATCCCAGGCGTTGTCGCCGCCGAGCCGGCCGGGCAGCACGAACAGGGTGGCCGTGCACTCCCGGCGCGCCAGCACGGGCAGGGCGTGGGCGACGAAGTCGGCGTACCCGTCGTCGAAGGTGAGACCCACCAGGTCCCGCCCCTCACCCCGGGCCCGGGCGGCGAGCAGCTCGCCCACGGACACTCCGCGCAGCCCCTGCCCGCGCAGCCAGCGCAGCTGCCGGTCCAGCCGGCCGGGGGTGACGGTGATGCGGTACGGGTCGTCGGAACAGTCGCCGACCGAGTGGTACATGGCGATCCACGGGACCGGGCCGGTGCCGGCGGTGGCCCGGGTCGCCGCGCGGGCGAACTCAACGGAAGACGGCATGAGCGAGCCTCCGGGTGTGCGTGCGTACGGAACGGAGAGCGGATGCCGGACCGCGGGCGTCCAGACCCAGGCCGAGCACGACGAACACGACGGTCACCGTGGTGGTGCCGGCCACGAGCCCGGCGAACGGGGCCGGGAACAGGCCCGACGCGAAGGCGCCGGCCACGGCCGCCGCCCCCGCCGCCCACACCGGCCGCCCCAGCCCGCGCAGCACGGACCCGGTGCGGATGGGCACGCTCCGGCGGCGCATGCCGGCGAGCAGCAGGACGGCGGTCAGCGTGATGCCGGCGGCGTTGGCGGCGGCGATACCGGTGACCCCCCAGGACCGGACCGTGCAGGCGCCGACGCCGCAGGTCATGACGATCCCGGCGATCATCGCAGTCATCGGGTACCAGGTGACGCGGCCCGCCGAGAAGTAGGAGCGGACCAGGACACCGGTCAGGGTCTGGCCGAGCAACCCGAGTGCGTAGACCCGCATCACCCCGGCGGTCGCCGCGGTGTCCTGGGCCGTGAAGGCACCCCGTTGGAACAGCAGCCCGATCAGCTGCGGCGCGCACGCCACGACCACCGCGGCGCCGAGCAGCACCAGGCGGGCGGCCAGCGCCACATCCCGCTCCACCCGGTCCCGGGCCCGCTCGGTGTCCCCGTCGGCCAGGGCCCGCGCCACCACCGGGAACGTGACCGTGCACAGCATCATCGACAGGGTCATCGGGATCTGCGCGACCTTCTGCGCGTAGTTCAAGTGGCTGATGGCACCGGCGGGCAGGCCCGAGGCGAGGAACCGCTCGATCAGTACCTGCGACTGCCGGCACAGCGCGAACAGCAGCACGGTGGCCAGCAACCGCACGCCCATCGGCTGTGCGGTGCTCACGGCCCCGACGTCCGCCCTCCCCGGGCGGTGGCGCAACTCCCGCACCAGCGACGGCAGCTGCACCAGCACCATGAGGCAGCCGCCCGCCGCGACCCCGAACGCGGCCGAACGCACGCCCCAGCGGGTACCGAACGCGTACATCGCCGTCACGATGCCGACGTTGTACGCGATGTAGATCGCGGCCGGTGCCAGGAAGCGGCGGTGCGCCCGGAGCACCGCGCTGGAGTATCCGGCGAGGCCGAAGCTGAGCACGCAGGTCGCGGTGAGCCGGGTGCAGTCCACGGCGAGCCCCGGATCGGACAGGCCCGGGGCGAGCACCTCGACGAACTGCGGCGCCGCCAGCGCGAGCAGCGCCCCGACCGTCGCGAACGACAGCGCCAGCCGGGGCAGGGTGGCGGCGACCAGCGACCGCACGGGGTCCCCCGTGGCGCCCTGGGCGCGGCACGCCAGGGCCCGGCTGAACGCCGGGATCAGGACGAACGCCAGCCCGTCCTCGATGAGCAGCGTGGCCGCGAACTCCGGCACGGTCCACGCGACCAGGAAGGCGTCCGTGTCCTGCCCGGCCCCGAACAACCGCGCCAGCGACTGGTCCCGCACCAGCCCGAGCACCGACGCCGCGATGGACAGCGACGCGGTGACGAGCGTCGCCCTGGCGAGGAACCTGCGGGTGGGGTGGGGGAGGCCGGAGGGCGGGGGGGTGGTTCCCTCGGGCGGCACGGGTGCGGGCGCGTGCGTCGGTCCGGGGGCCGGCGACGGCGGGGGCAGTGGGTCCGGCGGGGCCGGCGGGGCCGGCACGGGGTCCGCCGGGGCCGTGGGCGGGCCCACTGCCGCGGTGGGACGCGCCGGGTGGGGCACGGCCGACCGCGCCATCGGCAGGGCGGTCCTGCCACCACCGGCCTCCGACATGACCGCGGGTCTGGACACGCCCCCGGTCCCGGAACCGGTCCCCACGTCGGGCGTCACCGTGGGCCTCTGCGCCGTACCGGCTCTCGGCCAGGCCGCGGCCCTGGTACGCCCTGCCGGCGCCGTCCCGGCCTCCGTACCCGGTCCCGAACGCGCTGTCGATGTCGGTGCCGGACCGGCCCCCGGCCCGGAGCACGCACCGACCGCCGGGGCGGGAGCCGCACCGGCCTCCGCACCCGGACTCACCACCCTCCCCGGTGCCGGGCCGCTCACCGGGTCGGGACCCGGGCCCCGGCCCGTGCGTGTCGTCGGCTGTTGGGCGGTGGCCGTCTCCGGGTCCGGGGGGCCGCCGGCTGTGGGGGTCGTCATGGTGTCGGCCTCCGCCACTGCGACGGAGTGCGGGGCCGACGGAGCGGTGTCGTCGTCATCGCAGGGCCGCCTCACCCGTCACCGTTCCCCGTCCCGCCGGTACGGCGGTGCGCTCGTCGCAGCCGACCCGGTCGGCGCCGCCCAGAGCCCACCAGGCGACCAGGCCGAAGCACACCGCCGTCAGCACGGTCGACGGGCCGCCGATGTCGGCGTACGCGAAGTCCACGAGCTGCCACACCAGCAGCCCGCAGGCGACCAGGGCGCAGTCCAGGCCCCGGCCGCCGGCCGCGCGGGCTCGCCACAGGCCGTGCAGGGCGCACACCAGCAGGGCGAGCCAGCAGCCCGCCAGGCAGAGCAGCCCGATCAGGCCCTGTTCGCCGAGGACCAGCAGGTACATGTTGTGCGGGGACAACAGCGGCTGCCGGCGGAAGGCGGCGCCCGCGCCCTCCGTGTCGCTGCCCGAGGACAGCCCGAGCGAGGCGTACGCGTCCCGGTACTCGGGGAACCCCTTCAGCCCGACGCCGGTCAGCGGGCGCTCGCGCCACATGTCGCCGACCGCAGCCCACATCGTGTACCGGTCGGTGACCGACTGGTCGGGCGCGTCGGTGACCTGGCCGATGCTGTCGATCCGCTCCTGGAGCATGGCCGTACCCGTCCCGAACCCGCCCACCAGCACCACGCCCACGGCCACCACGGCCGCCCCCACCCGCAGCGCCCGCCGCAGCCCGGACAGCACCAGCTGGACGGTGAGCGTGACCACGGTGGCGATCCAGGCGCCCCGGCTGAAGGACAGGGCGAGGGGGACGGCCAGGGCGAGCGCGCAGCAGACGGCGACCACACGCTCGCGCGCCGCGGTCCGGCCGAGCGCCAGCCCCACCGCGCACACCAGCCCGAAGGCCACCACCGTCGCCATGCCCATCACGTCCGTCACCCCGAAGGTGCCGACCGCCCGGACGTCCTCACCCTGGTAGGAGGCCCCGGTCCCGGTGACGTACTGGTGCACGCCCACCGCCCCCTGCCATCCCGCGAGGGCCACGAACGACCAGGCCAGCAGCCGGAAGTCGTGGCGGTCGCGGACGAGCAGCACGACGGCTGCCGGGACCAGCACGAAGACCTGGAGGTAGCGGCCCAGGCCGGTGATCCCGGCACCGGGTGACACCGCGTGCAGCGCGGCGAGCGCGAACCCGGCCACCGGCAGGCCGAGGACCACCGCGGCGGTCGGGGTGAGCGGGCGGCGGCGCGCCCGCAGCAGGCGGACCGCGCAGGCCACGACGACCAGCGCGGAGAGCGCGTCGGCGGGCCCGGCGCCGCCGTCGCCGCCGGGCGTGACCGGCAGCGCGAGCAGGGCGACCACGGCCACCACCGGCAGCACCGGGGAGAGCCGCACGGGGCGGTCGAGCGGCAGGGCGAGGGCCATCGGTCAGCTCCCCGTCGGACGCACGAGCGCGGCGGCGGTGCGCAGCAGGATGCAGACGTCCTGCCACAGCGACCAGTTGTCGATGTAGGCGTTGTCGAAGCGGGCCCGGTCCTCGATGGAGGTGTCGCCGCGCAGCCCGTTGATCTGGGCGAGCCCGGTGACGCCGGTCTGCATGCGGTGCCGGGCCGCGTAACCCGGGTAGGCCTGGCTGAACTGCGTCACGAAGTAAGGCCGTTCGGGACGCGGGCCGACCAGGCTCATGTCACCCCAGAAGACGTTCCACAGCTGGAGCAGCTCGTCCAGCGAGGTCTGCCGCAGGAACCGGCAGAAAGGGCTCATCCTCCGTTCGCCGGCCACGCTCCACCGGGTGGCCGCCTCGTGCTCGTCGACCGGGCGGTGGGTGCGGAACTTCAGCAGCGTGAAGGGGCGGCCGTCCTTGCCGATGCGCTCCTGCCGGAAGACCACCCCGGGCCCGTCGGTGAGCCGCAGCACCACCGCGCACACCAGCAGCAGGGGACTGACGAGCGCCAGCAGCGTCCCGGACACCAGCACGTCCAGCAGCCGCTTCCCGATGAGCGTCCGCCGCCCCGTGCCCAGGTCCAGGCGGCGCACGGCGAACCCGGCGAGCTGGTCGCGCACCTCGTACGCCGGGGATTCCGCGTCCGCCTCCCAGACCGTGCAGCCCGACTCGGCGAGCGCCCGCAGCAGCGGTTCCTTGTCGGTGCGCGCGGCCGGGTCGACGGTGAGGACGGCCTGTACCCCGTTCTGGACCAGGGCCCGCTCGACCTCGTCGCCAGTGGTGAGCACCGGCAGGCCGCCGGTGCCGTCCGGGTGTTCCGCGACCACGCCCACCGGCCGCACCCCGCAGCGCGGGTGCCTGAGCAGCGCGGCGGCCACCCGTTGCGCGGTCACGGCCGGCCCGATCACCAGGGCGCTGACCGGCCGGCGCAGCAGCGCGGACCGCCGTCTCCAGTGCACCGCGCCCCGGCCCGCGCATGCCGCCGCCGCGTGCGCCGCCCAGCCGAGGAGCAGGGTGTGCAGGGCGAGGGCGCGTTCCGGATCGCGGGCGGCGACCACGGCGGCGAGCGCGAGCCAGATCACCGCGATCCGTCCGCACACCGTGGGCAGTTCATCGAGGATGCCGGGGACCGGCCGGGCGGAGGGCGGGCGCAGCAGCAGCGCGCCGGCCACCAGGACGCCGACGAGCGCGGGCCGGCCGGCGACCTCGTCCAGCGAGACCGCGCCCGCCACCGCGGCGGACAGGTCGGCGGTGAGCAGCGGCAGCGGCGAGGCGGGCCGTGCGGGCGGGCGCCGCAGCGGGAACCGGAAGCTGCCGGCGGCACGGGCCGGGAGGACCGAGACCGGTGAGAATCCGTGGTCCCATGGCTGCGCGCCGGGGGAGGGGACGGTGCTTTCCGCAGTCACGAGTGGGTGGACTCCCTGCGCTCGGAGGACACGGGCCGGGCTGTTCCGCTGTCCGCCACCGGGGCGGGGACGAGGAGTTCGCGGTAGAGGGCCGCGACCCGTCCGGCGGTGTGCCGTACGTCGTGTGTGGACAGGATGTGCCGGCGCCCCTGGGCGCCGAGCGCCGCGCGCAGCGGCGGATCGGACAGGAGACCGGTGACCGCGCCGGCCAGCGCCACCGGATCCTCCGGTGGCACCAGGCAGCGCGCGGCGAGGGCGGGCGGCAGGCTCTCGCGGGCGCCGTCGACGTCGGTGAGTACGACGGGCCGGCCACAGCCCAGCGCCTCCAGCGGGGCGAGCGCCATGCCCTCCCAGCGCGAGGGCAGGACCACCAGGTCCGCGGCCCGGTACCAGGGCACGACGTCGGTGACGGCGCCGGCGAAGTGCACGCCGGGGTGTGCCTGCCGGCGCAGGGCCTCACGGTCCGGGCCGTCGCCGACCAGCACCAGCCGGGCCCGCGGCAGCGCGCGGAGGACGTCCTCCCAGGCGCGCAGCAGCACGTCCTGGCCCTTCTGGCGGCAGAGGCGTCCCACACAGACGACGAGGGGCGCCGCCTCGGTGCCGTCCGCGTCACCGGCCGGGCCTGTGCGGCGCACGTGGCCGGGTACGGGCGGCCCGGGTGCCTTGCTGCCGTCGGGGAGCTGCGGTGGGAGGGAGGGGGCCGCCCCGCCCTCGGGAGGAGCCGGGGAGAAGCGGGTGGTGTCGATGCCGTTCGGGATGACGGTGTACGCGGCGCGCACCCCGGCGCGTACGCCTGTCGTACGCTCCGCCTCGCTCACGCACACCACCCGGTGGGCCCAGCGCGCCCCCCACCGTTCCCAGCGCAGGGCGAGCACCGCGGTGAGTCCGCCGACCGCCGCGAACGACCAGGCGTGCGGCTGGAACACGGTGGGAGTGCGCCCGCGGACGGCGAGCCGCGCGGCGAGCCCGGCCTTGGCGCTGTGCGCGTGCACCAGCGAGGGCCGCACGTCGTCGACCAGACGTGCGAGCCGCCGGACCTCGCCCGGCAGACCGGGGCCCGGGGACCGCCCCGCTCGCCACTGCCGTACGTCGGCGCCCAGGTCCCGTAGATCCGCGGCCAGTTGACCACCGGGGCAGGCCACCGTGACCCGCAGACCTGTCGAGAGCTGGGCCCGCGTCAGGTCGAGCACGACCCGGGCGACCCCGCCGTCGACGGGTTGCGCGAGGTGCAGGACCCGGGGGCGTGGGTCGGATGCTGGCTGGTGCATTCGCGGGTTTCCTCGCTCACCGGGGGGCGCTCGGGACTGCGGTCTGAACGCGTCTCACCACCGGGCGTCCACGGCGACGAGGTGTGCGCCGGCCCACGCCGCGTCCGCGTGGGGAACGAGCCCGAGGGCCGGCCGGTCACCGCGGTGCCGCGGAGCCGGGCCGAGATCGGTCAAGTCGGCTTGGTGTCCGGGCGCGTTGGCGTAGGCCGGAACCTGCCGGGCCCGTACGGCACCCGGTTCGTTGATCGTGGGGTTCGGTACGCCGTCCGTGGGACTCGCGGGGTGGCGGAGTGCGACAGGCGTACGCCGGTGCCCCGCGGAGAACGTGAGCGCGTCACCCGCGCGTCCCCGGTCACCGTCGTACGCCACCGGGCCGACGCGTCCGCCCGTTCCGACTGCCGGCCTGCCCCGCGCGACGGCGAGCCGCGCAACGGTGTACAGCCCTGAACTGCTGTCCGGCATCAGCCGCGTCACGTCGGTGGAGGCATGGAGGGTGTCCGCGCCGGCCCGGGCGGTGGCCGGGACGGACAGGACGGCGAGAGCGAGGGCGCCCGCCGTCGTACACGGCAGCGGACCCAGGAACTTGCGCATGGCCGGCGGTGCCCTTTCGCACGTACTGGAGAGATTCGCAACTCTAGCGACATCTGTACCAATATGGAGAAAACGGGCAACTGTGTCGGAATCGTGTGGGCATCTCTCCTCATGCATCACTCCATTGGCGGCACAACCCCGGGGAGTGCGGCGCGTTGACACAGCGCTGGGCATTCCGCCCGGATGTTGTGCCGATCTCAAGGAGTACCTTCCATGTCGCGTATCGCGAAGGGCCTGGTCCTGACCTCCGCCGCCGTCGCGGCCGTTGCCGGCGGTGCCGGTGTGGCCTCCGCCGACTCCGCCGCGCACGGCGTCGCCGCCAACTCGCCGGGCGTGCTGTCGGGCAACGTCATCCAGGTTCCGGTCCACGTCCCTGTGAATGTCTGCGGCAACACCGTCGACGTCATCGGTCTCCTGAACCCGGCGTTCGCCAACACCTGCGTCAACGACTGACACCGGGACGCAACCCTTCGACCGGCCGGCCGCCCGCGCATCCGTCGCGGCGCGGCCGGCCGGTTCTGTGTTACTCCGGACAGATCACGTTCCGTGTGTGAGCGGTTGCGGCCGGCTCTCGGCGAACTGACGGTGGGCTGAGTCCCACTGTTCACCGAAAGGAACACTCATGCGTGATCTGCCTGCCCGGCGTCTCGCGTCCACCGCTCTCTGCGCGGCCGTCCTGGTCGGCATCATCGGCCCCGTCGCTGTCGCCGCCGACACGGCACATGGACACGGCCACCCCGTGTCCCGGGTGCCCGGCCCGGAGGCGGAAAGGGAGAGGCTGCTCGCCCAGGTGAGGGCCCTCGGCGCCGCCGGTTCCGTCCTCGACCCGGTCGTCGACCTGCTCAACCGGTCGCTGGAGAAGGGCCGACTGCCCGCCGGCGAGGCCAGAAGGCTGGGGGAAGCGGCGAAGAAGGCCATCGCCAAGGCCGCCGAGGACCCCACCCCGGCGACATCAGCGTCCCCCGCGTCCCCCGCTTCGCCCGCGACCCCGGCGAAGTCCGCCACGCCCACGGCTCCCGCATCACCCGCCGAGGTGGTCAAGCCCGCGTCCCCCGCCTCCCCCTCGGCCGCCGCCTCCCCCTCCTCACCGTCGGCCGCTGCCTCGGCCTCGGCCGCCGCCTCTCCGGTGACCGCCGAACCCGCGTCCCCGCAGGCCGGGGAGCCTGCCACCCACGTCAGGGCCGACGACGGCAAGCAGTCCTCGTCCCGCGACCTCACGGACGACGCGCTCTCCGCTCTCCGGACCGCGATCGACAATCTGGTGCAGGCGGTCATCGGCGACCTCGACCAGCTCCTGTCGTCCGCCGACGACGTGGTGTCCGGACTGGAGGACCTGCTCGGGACAACCCTTCTCAGCAGCGACATCCCCGCCCCCGGCATCGACTCCCTACCTTCGCTGCCCGCCCTGCCGTCCCTCCCGGCGACGCCGAGCCTGGCCGCCACCGGCTGACCGGCCTGCCTGCCGGCCGACCGGACGGTCGCCCGCCGACGGGGGCCGGACACTCCCCGCCGGCTCCAAGGGGATCTCATATGTCTTCTCGGCGCGGGGTTTCCGCCCCGGCCGGACCTCGTTAGGCAGGGCGTCACAATCCCCGGGGCGACGTGAGTTGCCGAGGAAAGGAACACCATGAAGTCCCTGAAGGCCGCCGCCGTTGTCGCCGGTTCCGTCGCCCTTGCCGGCGTCGCCGCGCCCGCGTTCGCCTACGACGCCCAGCACCTGCCGCCCATGAGCGTCAACGAAGGGCTCGCCCACGTCGCCGGGCACCCGCCCACCGTCAACGATCTGCTGCCGCTCAAGCACCAGTCGGACGCGCTCGACACCGAGAACAAGGACTCCGTGCTGAGCGGCGTCAAGGGCGCCACCACGAGCCTCAACCGGAAGGGGCTGCTGGGCGGTCTGCCGGTGCGGCACTGACGGCCGCCGCACCGAACGGGCCGGTACCGCACCCGCGGGACCGGCCCTCGGAGTATCTGCCCGGGCCCGGGACCCCGATCGTGTGGAGGGGGCCCCGGGCACTGCTCCGGACGGGTGAGAGCGGCCGGGCAGCCCCGCGACCCCTCGGTACGGTCGCGCCATGACCTCGGTATCGAGCGGAACCCGCCCCTTCCGCACCCCCCGCATCCGCCCCTCGACCGGCCCCCGCCGGCCGGCCAGCGGGAAGACACCGGCCGGGTTCGCGGGTGCCCCGAAGGCCACGAACCGCCTGCCCGCGCGCAGCCTGCGCGCTTGACGGGCCGGCACGCGGGCGCGAGCCGCGGGCTCGCCCTGCTGATCGTGCTCACGGGGGCGGCGGGGGTGTCGGCCTCCTGGGTGATCACCCTGGACAAGTTCAAGCTGTTCCAGGACCCGCACTTCGTCCCCGGGTGCAGCCTGAACCCGGTGCTCTCCTGCGGCAGCGTGATGAAGAGCGACCAGGCCGCCGTCTTCGGGTTCCCCAACCCGATGCTGGGCCTGGTCGCCTACGGCATCGTGCTCTGCGCCGGCGTGAGCCTGCTCGCCGGGGCCCGCTTCCCCGGCTGGTACTGGCTGCTGTTCGAAGCGGGCTGCCTGTTCGGAGTCGGCTTCGTGTCCTGGCTCCAGTTCGAGTCGCTGTACCGGATCAACGCGCTGTGCCTGTGGTGCTGCCTGGCCTGGATCGCGACGATCATCCTGTTCTGGTACGTGACATCCGTCTGCGTGCGCCATGGATTCCTGCCCGCCCCCCACTGGCTCACGGCGTTCTTCGCCGAGTTCACCTGGGTGCTTCCCGTCCTGCACATCGGGGTGGTCGGCATGCTCGTACTGACCCGCTGGTGGGACTTCTGGACGAGCTGACTCTCACGGCACCGGGTCCTTTCCGCCGGTGCCGAGCTGCCCGCTGCCGACGCCGGGTGCCCCCGACGGGCACCGCCGCGGCCGACTCGAACGGACCGTACGCCCCCTGCTCCCGTACTCCCGTACTCCCCGTATGGCTCCTCCGCGGTGACCCCGCGCCCTCCTCGCCGGTTGATCGGGTAGGACATCCGGACCCGGAGGAGGAGCGAGCGATGGTCGTCGGTGTCGGTGGCGTGGTGGCCGGTGCGGAGCAGCAGGCCGGAGCTGGGGCGGGCAGACCCTCGCGGAGGGAGCTGGCGCGGGGGCTGCTCGCCTCCGCCGCCACTCTGGCGCTCGCCCCGGTCGTAGCCGCGTCCCGGCCCACCTCCCCGGCCGGCGGCATCGGGGGCGGTGGCTTCGACGAGACCTACCGGGGCCGCCGCATCCAGGGCGTCCTGATGCCGGCCGCCGGGCCCGGAGCGGTCGGTGGCGACTGGCGGATCACCATCGACAGCCGTCCGCTGCACCTGATGCGCCGGGCCGACGGCACCTGGCTCAGCATGGTCGACCACTACACGTCGTACCGCACGCCCCTGGAGGCCGCCCGGGCGGCCGTCGACGGGCTCGGCCCCGGCCGGCGGCTGCGCGACCTGGCACCGGGACCGGTCGGGGACAGCCGGCCGGGCGACCACACGCACAGGGGAGACCGGCATGGCGTACGTGCGTAAGGACGTCAGCACACTCACCGGCACCGAGCGCCGGCGGTTCGTCGACGCGCTGCTGGAGCTGAAACGGCGCGGGGAGTACGACGAGTTCGTGCGCATGCACATCGACTTCTACACCACCGACGGCGACACCGGCCTGCGCAGCGCTCACATGGCGCCGTCGTTCCTGCCCTGGCACCGCCGGTTCCTGCTGGAGCTGGAGCGGGCGCTGCGCCGCGTCGACTCCTCGGTGACGGTGCCGTACTGGGACTGGACCCGGAACCGCACGTCGGCCTCCGTGCCCTGGACGAGGGACCTCCTCGGCGGCAACGGGAGGCGCTCCGACCAGCAGGTGACCAGCGGTCCGTTCGCCTACTCGGCGGGCCACTGGACTGTCCGCGAGGGCGTCACCGACGGCCGGTTCCTCACCCGGGACCTGGGCCGGGCCGCCGCCCCCATCGAGTTGCCCACCCGCGGTGAACTCCAGGAGGCGCTCGACGACCCCGTGTACGACGCGTGGCCCTGGGACTCCACCGTCCGCAGGGGCTTCCGCAACAAACTGGAGGGCTGGGGGACCGGCTCCGGCAGCGCCTCCTGGCGCAACCACAACCGGGTGCACCGCTGGGTCGGCGGCGTGATGCTCGGCGGCGCGTCCGTGAACGACCCGGTGTTCTGGCTGCACCACGCCTTCGTCGACCTCCAGTGGTACCGCTGGCAACGGACCCACCGCGACCACCGCTACCTGCCGGCCGAGCCGCCACGGGCCACCGACACCCAGCACGGCCGGGTCGTCGCCCGGCACGAGAAGCTTCCGCCGTGGGACGAGACACCGGACCAGCTGGAGGACATGAGCCGGATCTACCGGTACGCGTGAGGTGCCCGCCCGGTGAGGCGGGCACGGGAAGAGCCCCGGCGCTCGGAGTGCCGGGGCTCTTGCCGGGGGTGCCGGTCGGCTCAGCCGCCGTAGCCACCGTCGAGGCCGGTCTTGACGGTCTTGACGGTCTTGGCGGTCTTGGCGGTCTTGGCGGTCTTGCTCTCGTGACCGTTGACGCAGACGTTGCCGAACGCCGGGTTCAGCAGCGCGATGATGTCGACGGTGTTGCCGCAGAGGTTGATCGGCACGTGGACCGGAACCTGGATGACGTTGCCCGACAGGACGCCGGGGGAGCCGACGGCCGCGCCCTCGGCATTGGCGTCGGCCAGGGCCAGCCCGGCCCCGCTGATCACCACGGCACTGGTGCCGAGAGCGACAGCGGCCGCCTTCGCGATGCGAGACATCACGTTCTCCTTTTGGTAGCTCGGATAGCGCGGCGGCAGACCAGCCGCCGCACTGTCCGTTCAACGGCGTCACGCGGGGCTGGTCACGGTGATCAGCCGGGGATCACCCTTTCAACGGCAACAGATCTGCGGCGGACGGGCCGGCGCGGCGTGCACGCGGCTCCGGCGCTGACCGCGAGCACCGGCCCGGGCGGCTCACCTACCCTCCGGCCATGGACAACGACAACCTCCCCGACGCGCGCGAGCGGTCCCGGCAGCTGATCGGACTGCTCGCCGACACCGGCCGGCTGCGCGCCTTCGCCGCGGTGGCGCTCGGCGCCCGGAGCCCCGAAGAGGTCGCCGGGGCTGCCGGTCTCCCGGCGAAGGCCACGGCCCTCGCACTGCTCGGGCTGCGAACAGGGTGCCGTGATCCGGTCGGCACGTGACGGAACCGCCCCGGCCGGAGCCCGGTCGACCCGTCCCCCACGGGACGACCGACGCCACGGCGGTCCACGGTGCTGCCGTCGGTCTCAGCCGGGCAGCCGGCGTACCGGCGAGCCGTCCAGCCAGGCCCGGATGTCCTCCACCGCCTGGCCGTAGTACGTCGTGTAGTTGGCGTGGGAGACATAGCCGAGGTGCGGTGTGGCGAGGAGACGGGGCGCGGTCCGCATCGGGTGGCCGGCGGGCAGCGGCTCAACCTCGAAGACGTCGATGCCGGCGCCCGCGATCCGGCCCTCGTGCAGCGCCGCCAGCAGCGCGTCCTGGTCGACGATCGCCGCGCGCGAGGTGTTGACGAGGTAGGCGGTCGGCTTCATCAGGGCGAGTTCGGCGGTGCCGAGAAGACCGCGGGTACGGTCGCCGAGGGCCAGATGGACGGAAACGAAGTCGCTAGCAGTAAGCAACTCCTCTTTGGAATCCGCGAGTTCCACCCCCACCGCGGCGGCGCGCTCCTCGGTGAGGTGCTGGCTCCACGCGCTCACCCGCATCCCGAACGCGAGCCCGACCTGCGCCACCCGGCCGCCGATCTTCCCGAGCCCGAGCAGACCCAGCCGGCGTCCGTGCAGATCGGCGCCGACGGTCGACTGCCAGGGCCCGTCGCCCCGCAGGGCCGTGCTCTCCTGGACGATGCCCCGGGCGAGACCGAGCAGCAGCGCCCAGGTCAGCTCGACCGGCGGGGTACTGGAACTCGCCGTACCGCACACGGCGACCCCGTGCGCCTCGGCGGCGGCGTAGTCGATGACGCTGTTGCGCATCCCGGAGGCGACCAGCAGCTTCAGCCGGGGGAGACGGGCGATCAGTGAACCGGGGAACGGGACGCGTTCGCGCAGGGTGACGACGATGTCGTAGTCGGCGAGGGCCGCGGCGAGGGTGTCCTCGTCGCCGAGGTGCTCGCGCAGCGAGACGACCTCCACCCGCTCCCCGACCACCGACCAGTCGGCCAACTCGGTGGCCACCCCCTGGAAGTCGTCCAGCACCACACAGCGAAGTCGCACGTCGTCTCCCTCCCGAGCAACGACTCTAACGACTGTCCACGACGGGCCTCACCACAGGTGTGCCGAACGGGCAGTGCCTCCGGGAGCTGCGGCCGGAAGGGGTCGCCTTCCGGTCCGAGATGGCGGATGGCGCCGCTGCGCGAGGCCTTCGTGGACAGACGCGCACCCGCCGTCGTCCGGGGCCGTTCCATGCCGCTCCGCAATCGATGTCCTTGGCTGGCAAGGGTGCCATGGCGTCGGCCGAGCGGATCTGCGACGCGATCGAGGGGTTCACGATCCCCTTCCCATGGCCGGCAGCCGACGAATCCGGACGAACTCCGGCAGGTACACGGCGCGCTGTACGAGGCACATGAGAGCTTCGTACAGCGCGGCTCGCCACTCCCTCGATCCCTCACAGGATCACCTCGTACGCGCACCGGGCGGACCGTCGGCGTGGCACGGGGTCGATTCCGGGGTCGCGGGGCATACGCGGTCGGACCAGGAGGCCCTTCCCCGCGACTGAACGGCACGACCACCGTCTCGGCCCGGCCGCTCCCATGCTGACCTGGGCGAACGGCTGTGGTGAGACGTTCTTCCGTCGATGACGTGAAGGCATATGGAGAATCCGTGTGACCGGGGAACCGTGTGGCCGCCATGGGCCGTCCCCTTCGGCATGTCCACGGCATCCCGCCAGTATGCTCTTCGGGTCTTCCAGCCCTGACCAGCCGACCAGGAGTGCACGATGTTCAAAGCCCGCACGACCACAGGCCTGTCGATCCTCGCGGCCGTCGCGGCCAGCACGCTGCTCCTGGGCTGCTCGTCCTCCGTCGAGGTCAAGAAGTCCACGCCGCCGAAGCTGTCCGCGGACAAGCTTTCCGGCACGCTCTCCGAAAAGCTCGCCGCCGCCACGGGGCAGCCGAAGCCGCACGTCTCCTGCCCCGAGGACCTCGTCGGCAAGGTCGGCACCACCTCGCGCTGCACGCTCACGGCGGACGACGGCAGCACCCTGGGTGTGACGGTCAAGGTCACCTCCGTCAGCGACGGCCGGATCCACTACGACTTCAAGGCCGACGACAAGGCATCCCCGGTGCCTAACTAGCCTTTCCTCAGCACTAGTTGGGTTGGATCCGCCTATTCGGCCCAGGGCGCTACGGTACGAGCGGATCGTTGCGACGGGGGCGTCCGCCACGCCGGCGCCGGACAGCGGCAGACACGGGAGGCAAGGCTGGTGGCAGGCACGGAACCGGGAAGCTCAGCGACGGCACAGCCCGTCGGGATGCGACTGAACCAGATACCGGGCGATCCCGGAGGCTCCCCTGCTCCACCCGGCCTGATCGGCGGTCAGCAGAAGCTCGTCTCCACACCGGCCCAGAAACAGGCCGCCGCCAACGCCATCGAGCAGCACATCCAGCCCGACACCCGTAAAGCCGGAGACCACGCGGACACGGAGACCGACGCGGCGGTCAAGGCCCTCCACGACGGCTGGCACACCTCGGGGGCGCTGAAGAAGGCGCACACGGCCTGGGGACAGCAGGTGACGAACCTGATGAACATGCTCGCCGCGGACAAGGCGGCCCTGCGCAGCACCAACACCACCTTGCAGGGCACGGATGTGCAGGTCGGTTCCCAGACGAACTCGGTGTCGGCGCTCAACGGGTACTGACCGGGCGGTGCCACGCGGCCCGGTCCCGCACCACGGCCGCAACTCGCAGACAGCCGGGCGATGACAACGGGGAACCCATGCCGACTTATCACGAGATCATGACGACCGACCTGTCCGCGCTCACGACCGCCGCGGCGCGCTGGGACGGGATGGCGGAAGAGTTCAACAAGCAGGAGACCGCCTACCGGCGCGACGTCTACGGCATCACCCTGTCTCCGGGCTGGTCGGGGCTGAGCGCGGACGCCGCGAACGGACGCTTCAACGTCACGCTCAAGCAGTTCCAGGCCGCGCAGGTCGAGGCGAAGGCGGTGGCCTCGCTGCTGCGTGAGGCGCACACGGACTTCACGAGCCTCCGCAAGAAACTGGAGTCCGCCCGGGCGGACGCCGTCAAGGCGGGCATGGCGGTCTCCGAGGGAGGCGTGGTCTCGTACGACACCACGAAGCTGTCCGACGGTGAACGCAACGCATTGCACCACGACCCCGACTACCAGCACTCCGTCGGCAAGGCCGTCACCTCCTGGCAGGCGGAGATCGATCGGCTGGTGAAGGAGACGGGCGACACCGACGCCGAGGTCGAGAACGCCCTCACCCGGGTGGTGCTCGACTCCGACCTCAGTGACGGCACGCTCACCGGCTTCAACGGTCACGCCCACGGCGACATCAAGACGTACGAGGACGAGGCCCGGCGAGAGGCCGCCCGGACCCAGCCCGACGGGTGGAAGTCCGAAGGCAAGACCGAGACGTCCGGCCCCGGTGTCGGGGCGAGTGCGACGGGGCCGGACTTCGGATCCGGCAAACTCGGCGAGGCGGAGGCCCACGCCGACCTGGGCAGCGCGAGCGCCGAGGGATCGCTCACCAGGGGGCCGTGGAAACTCGACGGAAAGGCCGAGGCCTACGCCGGCGCCAAGGGCTCCGCCAGCGGCGGCGTCTCGCAGAACGGCGTGGAAGGGAACGCGAGCGCCTTCGCGGGGCTTGAGGGCTCCGCCGAAGGCGGCGTCGGTGCCGGCCCGGTCGGCGTCTCCGCGAAGGCCGAGGGCATGGCGGGGGCCGAGGCGGACGTCGACGCGGGGGTCGGCGGAGAGGGCGTACACCTGGGGGGCGAGGCCTTCGCGGGCGCCAAGGGCGGCGGCGAGATCGGCGCGGACGTCGGAGGGGTCTCGGCGGGCTTCTCCGCCGAGGGCTGGACCGGCCCTGGCGCCGAAGCCAGTCTGGACCTCGGCAAGAACAACGAAGGCGTGTGGAAATTCAGTACCAAGGTGGGTCTCTCTCCCGCCCTCGGTGGTGAGCTGGGCTTCGACTTCAGTGTCGACCCGGGCAAGGTCGCCGACACCGCTGGTGACCTGGCCGGCGCCGTCAGCCATGGTGCGAGTTCGTTCGGGCATGCGGTCACCAGCGTGTTCTGATCCCCCTTTCTACGTGCTCCGAACCGGCGCTCGCGTGGCCCGCCGCCACGGGTGCGCCGTCGGAGGAAGGAAACCCCGGAATGTCGACGACCCTGCCGATCCCGATCCGATTCGACGTGCCGCAAGGCTGGCGAGCCGCGCCCCCGGACGAGGTCGGCGCTCCCGGTGCGGCGTTCGTCGCGGTCCATCTGCCGTCGGACGCCGGCTTCACCGCGAACATCACCGTCGACGGCGAGTACCGCCCCGACCCGGCGACGCTCCCCGAGATCGCCGACGAGTCGGTGGAGGTCATGGGCAGGTCCGTCGCGACGGTCATGGTCACCGACCGCCGGGAGACCGGCTCCGCGGACGCGCCGGGCCTCACACAGACCCTGGCCTTCTCGGTCGTGACCGACCGGCGGTGCCACGACCTCGTCCAGTCGCAGGCGTACTTCTCCATGCTCGACGTCGACGACCCGCACCGGCGGGTCGTGGTCCGTCTGATGTTCACCTCCACCGCGTCCCAGCATCCCGTCCTGCTGGACGACTTCCAGGACCTGGTGCGCAGCGTTCGCCCGGGTGAGGGCGCGACACCGTAGCGGTTCACAGGCAGCGGGCGAGGCTTGTGCCGCCGGCACCGCCCTTCGTAGGTTGACCCCATGGGACTCTTCGACAAGCTGACCGGCACCCAGCACCCGCCAGAGGGGGTGCCGCCGGTCCCGGGGCAGGAACTGCGGTCGGCGCTGCTCGGCCTCAACCAGCCCGAGGTGCCTTACGTCATCCGGTACGGCGGCGGTGAGCAGTGCCACCTGCTGGCGGAGTGGCGGCTGACGGAGCCCGCCTGGCAGCAGATCTTCCTGCAGTCCCAGATCAGTCACGCGGTGCGGATCCGGATGCGGCTGGACCACAAGGAGCGCGAGGTGCGCGCTCTCGAGGAACAGTGGGAGCTCAGCCGGGTCGGAACCCCGACGAGGCTCCAGGTGACATCGGAGTACACGCGCGGACCGAGCCGGACCGTCAGCCGCCAGTGGACCATCGGGCGCGGGGCCGACGGTCACGTCGAAGCGACGGAGACCTTCCGTTTCGACAGCGCCCGGATGCGCGAGCCACTGCGCGACACCGTCCTCAAGTCCGGCTGGACATGGCGGGGAGTGGTCTTCGGCAAGCTGTGAGGCCACCGGCCACGGCGCCCCCTGCCGTGTCGTCACAGCGAGCGGGGTGTCCGGCCGCGCGGTCCAAGGACGACCCCGCGACCGGCGCCGCCGAGGCACTGTACGTACCGGTGAGGTCACTCGATCCCGAGGGGCCCGAAACCCAGATCCTCACGCATGCGACGACGCATCCGAGCCATGGCCGTACGACGCGCTCCTACCAGGGACGCTTCCTCGGCGGAGCCGACCGCCACCCCCCGGGCGTAAGCGTCGCGTATCGCGCGCAGGCCATGGAACGCCTCGTTGCCCGCCGCTACGACCTGCGGCGGACCCACGAGCCAGAGGCGTTCACTGGCTGTGTAGAGGCCGGCGCCACGGACGGCCTCCCTCACGGCCGCGTCACGCGCCGCCTCGGACATGTGATCACCCAAGGCGACGGCCCGCATCTCCTCTCCCGCCGCCTTGAGGGCGGACACGTACTCCGTGTACACCTCGCGCCTCACTTCCCACGCATGCCTGGCCTCCTCCCGCCGCCACCGGTTGCGATCGGCGAGCGAAGTGGCTGTGATGCCGATGACGGCACCGGTCAGTGTGGAGAGAAGCGGCATCCAGTCCATGTGCCGCAGCTTGGCTCGACGAACGCGCCGGCACCAGTGGTTGGCACCGCGGAAAGCGGGCACCGTGGTCCGACCCGGCTCCGCACCATCCCGGCGCAGCATTGCACCCACGACCTCTTCGTTGAGTAGTGGATGAACATTGCCGCGAGAGTCGAGTAGTGGATGAACACTGCCGCGAGAAAGGAGTCGGTGGCGGCGCCTTCGACACGCATTCGGCAGAGGGGCGGACGACGCGTGTCGGCTGAAGCCGCACGCCTGGGGTATCCGCTTGAACATGCTCGCTCTGACTGGCTATCGCTCGTACCACGGGGCAACGACCTTATGGGCCTTCGTCGTTGGCATCCTCATCGTGCTGGTGGCGGGTTGGTACGTCCGACGCCGAAAGTAGGCGCGACGACACCCGCCGGCCTGATTTCTCGGGTCCCCCAGGTCGGCCGCTACGGACGGTTGACCGGGACCTCGTAGACGATCTCGCGGTGAGCGGCGGGAACCACGATGTCAGCCGTCTCCACGGGCCGCCCCTCGTCGCTGTAGTACGTACGCCGGATGTGCGTGACGAGAGCGGCCTTCTGGATGCCCAGGAGCGACGCCTCCCACGCAACTGGCACGCGAGCCCTCGTTCGGTTGTGGCCCCGTACTCGTTGGCCAAGTGCTTACTGATCGTTTCAGAATGAAGTTCGTTGTGGGGCTTGGCGGTTGTGTGTTGGGTCGGCAGGATCTGGTGGGTGTCTGCTGATCTTGTCCCTGA